>DASRPD010000015.1:0-44287 GCA_035646535.1 Acidimicrobiia bacterium | reverse complement strand
CACTTGACCTTGTCGATGATCGCGTTGGCGGTCTTGATCCATGACATAGGGGTTAGGGGCAATGCGGTTCAGTTAGATGCGAAGAATGGTCGCGGCTGGCGGTCCGGTGGGCTGAGGCCAGTCGCGGTGGCGGGCGCGTTTGACGTGCCACTTGACGTACTTGCGTTTGATGAGGCGCGGGTTGGATCGGTGCCGGCGGGCAGGGTTGAGCCGCCGGCAGAGCAGCGCGATGGCGTGTCGCCAGCCGTGGTCAGTGGGCAGAGGGGGAAAAATCGCGCGCCGCTGAGATGGAGCGGCGAGCGATGCGCAGAGCAGCGACGAAGCTGACCCGGTCGGGATCGACCCGGGCGTCGTCGGCGGCTTCCCACATGAGGGTCCCGATCGCGAAGTGACAGCACAGGTGACCCCAGATCTCTTGGAGGCTCAGGGACTACTGCACCTTCAACAAGCGCAGTCTCACCCACCAGAAGGGCCTTTTCGCGGACGCGCGGCCGACGCGGCCCCGCGATCACCGACTCGCTACTGAAATACCCGGGTTAACGGGTACCCCTTCGCACATAAGAAGCGACCCTGCGAAACGATCGTGACCGCAGCGCTGAGCACCGTCCCGACGCCCGATTCGGTGAAATCAGCCGCAAACGGAGACGGCATCGTCGCTCGACGCCCGACCTCCAGCAACTGTTGCTGTTTGTCGCGTTGGGTTGCGGGATGGTCAACCTCGAAGAACTCCACTCCGGGCGTGCGGAACCGCAACGCTCGACCGTCGCAACCGGCACCGAGGATCACCATCTGGTGGACTCCATCGGCCATGGCCCGCAGGACCGCGTCATCGAAGAACCGCGTCCGGACCGCGATGTAGTCAAAGAAGTCGCCGCAACTGGACCGGGTCGCCGGGTGCGCGCGCAAGGCTGGTGATGAGTGCCGCAGCGAGTCGTTCCTCGGACGCGGGATCGCCGGTCGGCGACGACGGTCGTTCAGCACAGACCGCGCGACCGCGACGCCTCGGGCCGTGAAGGAAGGGCCGTCGGTGCGCACGACAGCATCACACCACAAATGTGCCTGTGGGACAGACGCGGCAACTCCCAGCGCGACCACGACCGCGATGGCGGCGATGCGTGTGGGGGTTCCGTTCGCGTTCGAGGTCTCATCTCCTCTCGCACGAACGCGAGCTGGCGACCAGGAGCCACGCGCGTGTCGGGCGGCGCGGACCTGATGAGACGGTTCTCGAACCCGACCTCCATGGCCGGGCTGTGCTCGTTGAGCCAGACATGTCACTGCTGTTCGTTCACCCGGCGGTCGCGAGTGGACGCGATCCGGCTCTCGGTTCACGCGTCGATCAGGCTCGGAATAGCTGAAGACCTCCGCCCAACGCGCGGTACTGACACCTCGACGGCACCGCTCACGCGTACAGAACGACGCGCGGCGATCTCTCGCTACCGCGCCTTATCAGGCACGTCGGGCGAGCGGCGCTTGACGTGTGGCTGGGGCCCGTGATCGATCTTCTGGTCTAGGCCGCCGGGAGCACGTAGCCGGCGATGACCGCGTAGTGCGCGGCGGCTGCGGCTATCACGAGCGCGTGGAACACCTCGTGGTAGCCGAACACCGCGGGTATCGGATCGGGACGTTTGCGCGCGTACACGACCGCGCCCGCGGTGTAGAGCACACCGCCGAACACGACCAGCGACAAGCCCGCAACGCCGAGACCGTCGAGCAGTTGCGGCGCCGCGACGACTGCGACCCAGCCGAGCGCGACGTAGGGGAGCGCCGCAGCCCATTTCGGCGCGTCGATCCACGCCACCGTGAGCACGACACCGGCGAGCGCGCCGATCCACACGGTGAGGAGGACCGCGGTGCGTAGGCCCCCGTCGAGCATGATGCCGGCAATGGGTGTGTAGGTACCGGCGATGAGGACGAAGATCATCGAGTGGTCGAGGCGACGGAGATTGCGGCGTACCTTGGGAGGCCAGTCGCGGCGGTGCAGCAACGCGCTCACGCCGAACAGCCCCGACAGCGACGCCGCGTACACGGCGACCTCGACGCGTATCGCGGTGCCATGCGCGAACACGATGAGCGCGCTGCCAGTGAACAGCGAGACGAAAAACGCGATCTGGTGCGATACCCCACGCAGGCGGGGCCGTCCAGTGACCACGGCTGTCATGGTCACAACTTACCGACCTTCCTGCGTATCGACCCGTTAGGCACCTGTTGCATTGAGTCGGCGCACGCCGTGCGGACGGCCGCGAGGCGTCAGATGGGCGATTCGTGCGGCCCGGAATCGACCGTTGATTCGCACACAGCACCAGCCCAAAGGGGAGCCGGCGTTGTGTCCGATTTGCCATCGATCAACGCAACAGTGCCGGTAGGGATGAGTAGGGATGGACCCACGAATCAGGCGGACTCGGTGGACAGCCGGTCAGCGAATATTTACGCCAGAGATGGCTCGGGCGATGACGAGGCGCTGGATCTCCGAGGTCGGCGTCCCTTCGAAGATCGTGTAGATCTTCGAATCGCGGTGCCACTTCTCGACCGGGTAGTCGCGCACGTAGCCGTAGCCGCCGAGGATCTGGATCGCCTGCTCGGTGGCCCATACCGCGACCTCACCCGCCTTGAGCTTGCTCATCGAGCCCTCACTGGCGACGAACTGTTTTCCGTTGCGCGCCATCCAGCACGCCCGCCAGACGAGCAGCCGGGCCGCGTCGATCTCCATCTTCATGTCGGCGAGCTTGAACGCGATCGCCTGGTTCTCGATGATCGGTCGGCCGAACGTAACCCGCTCTTTGGCGTAGTCGAGCGCGTACTCGTACGCGGCCCGAGCGATGCCCAGTGCCTGCGCGCCGACCATCGGTCGGCTCGCCTCGAACGTGCTCATCGCTGCTTGCACGCGGGTGCTCTTGCCCTCGCGCGCCCGGGCGAAACGCTCCTCGAGCTTCTCCTTGCCGCCGAGTAGGCACGAGCCGGGGACGCGCACATCGTCGAGGATCACCTCGGCGGTGTGGCTCGCGCGGATGCCCATCTTCTTGAACTTCTGGCCCATCCGCAGCCCGGGGGTGCCGGGCGGGATCACGAAGCTCGCGTGGCCGCGCGCTTTCAGCCCGGGCTCGACCGCGGCGACCACCACGTGCACGGTCGGGACCTTCTCGATGCCGCCGTTGGTGATCCAGGTCTTGGTGCCGTTGATCACCCACTCGTCCTTGGCCTCGTCGTAGACAGCCCGGGTGCGCAGGCTGCTCACGTCCGAGCCGGCATCGGCCTCGGTCACCGCGAACGCGGCGAGGTGGATGTCGTCAGGGGTGCCGAAGCACTGCGGGATCCACTCGGCCATCTGCTCGGGTGTGCCGCTGCCCAAGATCCCGGACACGCCGAGGGTCGTCCCGAGGATCGCGAGCGCGATGCCGGCGCAGCCCCAGGTCAGCTCCTCGCTGATCAGCGCGAAAGTGAGCCCGGCGGGGTCGGAGTAGAAGTTCGTCATCGCCTCTTGGGAGTAGAGGCCGATGTTGGCCGCCTCCTGGATCACCGGCCAGGGTGTCTCCTCGCGCTCGTCGTACGGCACTGTTGCATTGAGTCAGCGCGCCGCCTCCAGGGAACTTGCCTGGTGCCAAATGGGCGATTCGTCCGGACCGCAATCAGCCGGCTCGTTCGGTTTGCACACCGAAGCCGACTCGACGTGAGCACCGATCCGTGTCCGCTTTGCGCTAATGCAACAGTGCCGCACAATGTCTTGATAGACGTCTTCCTCGGAAACGGCGGGCCCACCCCGTCGCTCCTGCCAGCGTCGCAGGACCACCTGCGCGACGTCGCCGGCGCGCCGGAACAACGCCTCGCCCAATCCCAGCCGTGTGTGACAAGCAGGCGCACCCGACGCGACGACCACAACAGGCCGCCCGCCTCCATCTTTCGGTGTTGCGTTAGGGCTCACCGCGCGTTTGATTGCGCGATGGTGTAGTTCCATTCGCCGTGCCATTCGTGTGGTGTGAGTGGGATGGCCGCGAGTTGCTGGTCGCTGATTTTCACGCCGGTGGGATACCAGTCGGGGTCGTAGGCGGCTTCGCCGCGTCGATGGCCCGCCAACGCCTCCAGGGCCGCTCCCCGAAACGCAAGCGGCGGTCGTTGACCCGTCCCGACAAGGCCGCCGCACCTCTGCCTGACCTGGTCGGGCGGGACTTCACCGCCGAGGCGATCAACGTGAAGTGGTGTGGAGACCTGACCGAGATTCCCACCGATGAACCCAAGTTGTACTTGGCGACGGTCGAGGATCTCGCGTCACGTCGCCTGCCGGGGTTCGCGCTCGGTGAGCGTCACGACGCCCCTCTCGCCAAGGCCGCTCTGTGCATGGCCGCGGCGACGCGCGGCGGTGACATTCGCGGGGTGATCTTCCATTCCGACAAGGGCGGCGAATACACCGGCGACGTGTTTGCGGCTGCATACAAGGCGTTGGGTGTCATCCAGTCGATGGGCCGGGTCGGTTCCGCGTTGGACAATGCCGCGGCTGAGTCCTTCAACTCGACGCTCGAGTGGGAGTTGTTGTCACGCCGGCACTTCGTCACCAAGGACCAGGCCCGCCGCGAGGTCGCCGCGTTCATCGATCGATACAACCATCGGCGTCGTCACAGCTCAGCCGAGATGCTCGCGCCTGTCGCCTACGAACATGTCCTCGCCGGCCGCGTCGCCGAACCGGAGCGGGCGGCATGAAAACCAGGCCTCTCAGATCGCCGGAGAAGCCATCGCGCCGGTCGCGAAGCATTACGGCGCGATCGTGGAGCCGTGCCCACCACGGCGCGGGAACCGCAAAGGCGCGGTTGAGTCCGCGGTGCGTTACACGTGTGGACGGTGGTGGCGGACCATGACCGCGGCCACCCCTGAGGAGGCGCAGGTGTCGTTGGATCGGTTCCTCGCCGGTCCGGGCGACGCCCGGCCGCGTCGCACCGCCAACGGCGCGAAGACGACCGTCGGCGTGCTCGGCGATGCCGAGCCGCTCCTCGTCCTGCCAGCCGTGGCGTTCCCCGCGACGATTGAGGTCACTCGGGTCGTCGGACCGAACGCAACGGTCGCGTTCCGAGGGACCCGCTACTCGGTGCCACCCGGGCTCACCGACGTGAGCCTGCAGCTGCGGCACCGGCTCGGCTCGGCGACGGTCGAGGTCCACTCATCGGCCGGTGCTCTGTTGGCCGCGCATCGGCTCGCGCCGGCTGGCGCTGGAAGCATCGTGCGCAGCGCCGAGCATCACGCGGCGCTTGAACGGGTGGTGTTGTCCGCGTTCACGACTGACCGGCCGTGTGAGCGCAAAGCGAACCGGCCGCCCGGCCCCGAAGCGCTCGCGGCCGCGGCCGACCTGCTCGGCGAGGAAGGCCGAGCGGTCGTCGTGGACCTGGCCGGTTACGCCGAGCTGGTGGAGGTGAGACGGTGAGCGAGAACTCGACCTACCAGAAACTGCGCGCCCATCTCGCCTACCTGCGCCTCACCGCGGCCGCCGAAGCGCTCCCGGGTGAGCTTGACCACGCAGCCAAGGCCAAGCTCGGACACACCACGTTCCTGGAACGGCTCCTCGACGTCGAAGTCGCCGCGACCGAAGCCCGCCGCCACGCCGGCCTCGAACGGTTCGCGAACCTGCCCGCACCCTGGCGGCTCAACGACTTCGACTTCGACGCCCAACCAAGCGTTGATCGCAAACTCGTCGACGAGCTCGCCACACTCCGTTTCTTGAAGACGCCACCAACGTGTTGTTCATCGGCCCGCCCGGTGTCGGCAAGACCATGCTCGCCGTCGGGCTCGGCCGCGCGTCGGTCGATGCCGGCTACCGCACCTACTACACCACCGCCGCAGACCTCGCCGCACGATGTCACCGCGCGGCGCTCGAAGGACGGTGGGCGACCACCATGCGGTTCTTCGCCGGACCACGACTGTTGATCATCGACGAAGTCGGCTACCTGCCCCTCGCATCCGAAGCTGCCGCCGCGCTGTTCCAAGTCATCACCCAGCGCTATCTCAAAAGCTCCACGGTGCTCACCACCAACCTCGGCATCGCCTCCTGGGGTCAGATCTTCGACGACCCCACCGTCGCCGTCGCGATGCTCGACCGGCTCCTTCACCGCTCCGTCGTGTTCAACATCGACGGCGAGAGCTACCGCATGCGCGCCCACCGCGCCCGCGCCGACAACCTCCGAAAGGCGGTGACCACCCAGCCCAACACGTAGTCTCGACCCCACCCCACCCAGCCGATCACCTGGGGAATTTCGACGATCGACACTGGGGAGAATCCGCGATCGCCGACACAGGGTCAGGTGCGCGACGTGGAGCTCCGACTCGAGACCGAGCGCGCCGGCCACGGCCTCCGCAAGGGCGGTCATTGCCTCACCGCCGGTGGCGAGGCCAACCCAGACGGTGCGCCGCCGTCGCCCCGAGCCGAAGGTGCCGACACCACCCAGCCGCGCGGCGAACGAACCCGAGCCGGCGACCGCTTCGAGCTGTGATGCGACCGCCCGCTCGTCGACGACGTCGCCCAGGAACCGCAGTGTGAGGTGCCACCGGTCGCGCCCGGCGACCAGGTCGGACCAGGGGGCCAGGCGCCGGGCCAATGCGTCGACGACCGCGGGCGGCGGACGCACCGAGACGAAACAGCGACTCATCGCGCGCCGATGTTTGATGCTTCCGTGACGCATGGCGCCACCGACGGAGCAAACGTCGCGGAGGCGGCCCCCACCTAGTCGAGCGACTCCAGCCGCAGGCGCGCCAGGTTGAGCACCGAGATGGTGGCGAACTGGCGGATCCGCTCACGATCGCCCGGCAGCACCGTCGAGACGACCTCGGTCGGTCGACCGGGCAGGGCGATGCCGAAGAAGACCGTGCCGACGGGCTGGTCGTCTTGGGTGTCGGGCCCGGCGACGCCGGTCACCGAGATGCCAACGTCCGCGCCGAGGACCCGCCGGGCGGCATCGGCCATCTGCCGTGCGGATTCCTCGCTCACCGCCCGTTCGGCGGTGACACCGAGCACGGAGCGCTTCACCTCCGTGGCGTAGGACGTGACCGAGCCGCGAAACACCCGGCTCGCGCCGGCGACGTTGGCGACCCGCGCTCCGACGAGACCACCGGTCACCGACTCGGCGATGCCGAGGGTCCAGCCGCGCTCCTCGCAGAGTCGCAGCACCTCGGAATCGACCGTCTCGTCGTCGACGCCGAAGACGAGATCACCGAGCACCGCGCGCAGCTCCGTCTCCTCGCCGGCGATGAGCGCCAGGGCTTCGGCGTGCGTCGCCGCTTTCGCGGTGATGCGCACCACGATCCCTTCGATCCCCCGGGCGAGGAACGCGATCGTCGGATTGCTCTGCGCGTCAACGCGGTGGTCGATCATCTCGGCGAGGCCCGATTCGGACGCGCCCCAGGTCTTCAGTGACCTGGACATGATCACCGACTGCTCCCCGCTGCGTGCGAGCAGGTCGCCCAGCACGTGGTCGGTCACCATCTGGCGCATCTCGTAGGGCACACCCGGCACCGCGTAGACGACCGAGTCGCCGATCTCGCACCGCAGGCCGGGCGCCGTGCCGATCGGGTTCGGAATCACGCCCCCACCCGCGGGCACGTCGGCCTGGCGCAGATTGTTGGCGGGCATGTCCCGGTGGCGCGTGCCGAAGAGCCGTTCGATCGCCTCGACCAGCTCCGGACGGCGCTCGAGCTCGACGCCCATGACCGCGGCGATCGCTTCGCGGGTGACGTCGTCGGGAGTGGGGCCGAGCCCGCCGCAGACGATCACCGCGTCGGCCTGGTCGGCCATCTCGGTGAGGGCGGCGACCATGCGCCCGAGGTTGTCGCCGACCTTGCGGTGCTCGTAGGTGTCGATGCCGACCGCCGCGAGCTGCTCGCCGATCCACGAGCTGTTGGTGTCGACGATCTGGCCCAAGAGCAGCTCGGTTCCGATGGCCAACACATCACAGCGCACGAACGGGAATCCTACGGCTCCGCTCGCCGGGCCTCTCGCGGGGCCGTCTCGCGGGGCTGTCTCGCGGGCTCAGGCGGGCGACCTCAGGCGGTGCGGGCCTCGACCCAGCCGCCACGAACGATGTCGAGCGCGGAGATGACGGCGAGCGCGACGGCGGTCCAGACGACGACGACGTGCAACGCGTGCGCGTCGGCCGTCGGCGGGAACAACACGATGCCGACCGCGAGCATCTGGACGAAGGCCTTCCACTTCCCCCACTGCCGAGCCGGCAGCGAGATGCCACGCCGAGCCGCCAACGACCGGTAGATGGAGACGAAGACCTCGCGCGTCGCGATCAACGCGACGGGAACCCACCACACGTCGCCCCGCGCGACGAGCGCGAAGAACCCACCGAGGATGAGGATCTTGTCCGCGAGCGGGTCGAGAAACGCGCCGGAGCGTGTCGCGCCGTCACGCCGGGCAAGCCAACCGTCGAGGCCGTCGGTCGACGTGAGGACGAACCAGAGGCCGACGGTCAGCCACGAGGCACCCCGATCGACGACGAGGATCAACGTGGGGACCGCCAAGACGATGCGGGCCACGGTCAACACGTTGGCCGGCGTGGCGACCGCGGTCACGCCGAAACGGTGTGCCGGCTTCGCCGGGGGTTCCATCGCCATCACGCCGATGCGACCTTGGCTTCCAGGTCAGGGCCGAACGCGGCGGTGACCTCGGCGGTGACGACGGCGCCGGGCCGGGCGAGCTCGGCGCCGTCGAGCCGTACGACGCCGTCGATCTCGGGAGCCTCACGGTGGGTGCGCCCGACGGCGACGCCTGTGGTCGGGTCGATCCAGTCCACGAGCACCTCGACCGACCGGCCCACGAGCCCATCACGCGCGTCGCGCGTGATGGCGTCACCGAGCTCGGTGCATTCCCTCAGTCGCTCCGCGACGAGGGACCCGTCCACCTCGCCCTCGAGGTCGGCCGCGGCGGTGCCGTCTTCGCGGGAGAAGGCGAAGAACCCCGCCCAGTCGAGCCGGACCTCCGCCAGGAAGTCGGTGAGCTCGGCGTGGTCGGTCTCGGTCTCGCCGGGGAACCCGACGATGAAGCTCGAGCGGAACGTCGCGTCCGGCTCCGCGGCGCGGATGGAGGAGATGATGGCGGCGAAGCGGTCGCCACTCCCCCAGCGTTTCATGCGTCGCAGCAGCGGCGCCGACGCGTGCTGGAGTGACAGGTCGAAGTAAGGCACCACAGTGGGAAGCTCGAGCATCGCCGGAACGAGCGGATCGCGGACTTCGCTCGGGTACAGGTACAGGAGGCGAATGCGCGCGAGCCCCTGGGCGGAGAGCCGGTCGAGGCGCCGAAGCAGCGGTGCGAGCGCGCCCGGTTCGCCGGCGTCACGTCCGTACCACGCGAGGTCTTGCGCGACGAGCACGATCTCGGCGGCACCACCGTCGAGAAGCCCACGGACCTCCGCCTCGATCGACTCCGGCCTCCGCGAGCGCTGCGCCCCGCGAAACGACGGGATCGCGCAGAACGCGCACGCCCGATCGCAGCCTTCGGCGACCTTCACGTACGCCCACGGTGCCGCCGGGGCCGGACGGGCGAGCTCGAGCAGGTCGCGGACCCCGCTTGGCTTGCGACCCCGAAGCACCACTTCGGCGAGCGAACCCTCGCCGGCGAAGCCGACGACCGCGTCCACCTCGGGCAGCGCCTCGGCCAGCTCGGATCCGTAGCGTTCAGCCATACAGCCGGTCACGACGAGCCGGGCGCCGGGCTTGGCCGACCCGGCCAGCGCCAGCACGGTGCCGATCGACTCCTCGCGGGCTGCCTGTACGAACGCGCACGTATTCACGACGACGAGATCGGCGGTGGCAGCCTCGGAAGACCGCTGCAGACCGTCCGCGACCAGCGAGGCTTCGATCTTGTCCGAGTCGACTGCGTTCTTCGGACACCCCAAAGTCTCGACGAAGAACCGCGGCACGCCAGAAGTCTACAAGCCGGGCTCCCTAGACTGACCGGCCGTGTCCGCCCCGGCTCCTCTGATCCACGGTTCCGTCGCACCCGGGTGGGGAGGCGTCGCCGACGCCTTCGCCGCCAACTTCACCGACCGGGGCGACGTCGGCGCCGCGTGCTGCGTGTACCACGACGGCGCGGCCGTCGTGCATCTCTGGGCCGGCCTCTCCGATCCCACCGAGGACCGGGAATGGACCGAGAACACGATCCAGCTCGTGTTCTCCGCGACCAAGGGCGCGACGGCGGTGTGCGTCCATCTCCTCGCCCAGCAGGAAATGCTCGACCTCGATGAGCCGATCACGGCCGTGTGGCCCGAGTTCGCGGCCCACGGCAAGGACGCCATCACCCTGCGCATGGTGATGTGTCACCGCGCCGGGCTCGCCGCGATCGACGGGGATCTCACCCTCGATGACGTACTCGCCGGTGACGCCGTGACCGCCGCGATCGCCGCGCAAGCCCCGAACTGGGAACCGGGAACGGCCCAGGGCTACCACGTGCGCTCGTACGGCTACATCGTCGGTGAGGTCGTCCGGCGGGTCACCGGCCACTCCTTGGGACGGTTCTTTGCCGACGAGGTCGCCGGGCCGCTCGGTCTCGACTTCTGGATCGGTCTCCCCGAGGCCCAACTGCCGCGCGTTGCGCGGGTCATCCCGCCCGACGAACCGGACGACCCGGACCTGCGCGCGCTGGTGGCGGAGTTCTTCGCGGGCGACTCGCTGACGGCGCGCGCGATGTCGGGCCCGTCGCGGTTGTTCGCGTACGACGAGATGTGGAACGACCCCCACCTGTTGTACGCCGAGATGCCGTCGTCCAACGGCGTGGCCGACGCGCGGTCCGTCGCGCGCATGTACGCGGCGACGCTCGGCGAGGTCGACGGGGTCCGGTTGCTCGATGACGACACTCTGGCCGACGCAACCACTGAGCAGAGCAACGAGCGCGATCTCGTGATCGGGTTGGCCTTGCGCTACGGCACCGGCTTCGCGCTCGCGCCGACCATCGGGCTCTCTGCGGGCCCGGGCGCGTTCGGCCACTCCGGGGCCGGCGGCTCTGTCGGCATGGCCGACCTCGACACCGGTTTCTCCTTGGGCTACGTGATGAACCGGATGGAGCTGGTCGAGACCGAGGGACGCGCCGACGCGCTCATCGCGGCTGCGTCACGCGCGGCATCGTCCGTGTGATGTGCTCCGGTGCGCGCCCGTACACCCGAGACTCACGCCTTGGCGCGTAGCTCCTCGAGCTCGGCGGCGGTCATGAGCACGGCGCGGGCCTTGGAGCCCTCCGAGGGTCCGACGATGCCCTTGCGCTCGAGCAGATCCATGAGCCGGCCGGCCCGGGCGAAACCGACCCGCAGCTTGCGTTGCAGCATGCTCGTCGATCCGAGACCGCCGGCGACGACGAGCTCCATCGCCTGGTCGAACAGCTCGTCGTCGTCTTGGAGGTCGACGGCGCCACCCGCGGCGGCGGCTGTCTCCTCGACGACGCCATCCACGTAGCCGGGCTCGCCACGCGCTTGGCGTCGCCAGTGGGCGACGACCTTGCGGACACACTCCTCGTCGACCCATGCGCCCTGGATGCGTTGACCCAGGCTCGACGACAACGTGATCATCAGCATGTCGCCCTCACCGACGAGCTTCTCCGCCCCGGCCTGATCCAAGATGACCCGCGAGTCGGTGACGCTGCGCACCTTGAAGGCGAGACGGCTCGGCACGTTCGCCTTGATGAGACCGGTGATCACGTCGACCGACGGACGTTGCGTGGCGATCACGAGGTGGATACCGACGGCTCGGGCCATCTGTGCGAGACGGCACACACTGGTCTCGACGTCACGTGCCGCGACCATCATCAAGTCGGACAGCTCGTCCACCACCACGAGGATGTACGGCAGCCGGCGATAGGTCGTGCCGCCGTGCGGATCAGGGGTCTCCTCGGTGGGCAGCTCGCCCCGGTCGTACATCGCGTTGTAGCCGTCGATGTCGCGCGTGCCGATATCGGCGAGCATCTCGTAGCGCATCTCCATCTCGCGCACCGCCCAGTCGAGCGCGTTCGCGGCCTTCTTCGGGTTGGTCACCACGCTCGTCAGGAGATGGGGCAGCCCGTCGTAGCGACCCAACTCGACCCGCTTGGGGTCGATGAGGATGAGCCGGACCTCCTCGGGCGTGGATCGCATGAGCAGCGACGTCACGATGCTGTTGATGCAGCTCGACTTCCCCGCGCCGGTGGTCCCGGCGATCAGGACGTGGGGCATCTGCGCGATCGGCAGCAGAACGTCCTTGCCCGCGATGTCGCGACCGAGCGCGACCTCGAGCGGGTTCTTGGCCTGGCGCGCCTCTTCGGACGCGAGGACGTCGCCGAGGGTCACGAGCGGGCGCTGCTTGTTCGGTACCTCGACACCGATCGCGCTACGGCCCGGTATCGGCGCCAGGATGCGCACGTCGTGGCTGGCCATGGAGTACGCAATCTCCTTGGCCAGGCCGGTGACGCGGCTCACCTTGACCCCGGCCGCGAGCTCGAGCTCGTAGCGGGTCACGGTCGGACCGACCGTCATCCCGATGAGATGCGCTTCGACACCGAACTCGCGCATGGTGGCTTCGAGCACCTGACCGCCGGCCTTCAGCACCCGCTGGTCCAACTTGCCGCCCGAGCCGCGCTTGAGGATGGTCTTCGGTGGGAGCTTCCACACCGGAGGACGGTGCCTCGGCCCGAGGTCGATGGCGAGCTGGGGGTCGTCGCCGGCGAGCACGGCAACTTCGGCCGCGTGTGGGGTTCCGGCGCCCGCGCCCGCGCCGGTATCGGTATCGGTATCGGTATCGGTATCGGTATCGGCGTCCAGGTCGGCGGCGACGTCACCACCGCTCCCAGGACCATCGATCGCAGCTTCCACGAGATCGAGCTCCGCGTCCGCGGCGGGCTCGGGCTCGTCCATCGGCTCCGTGCCCGACACGGCCCCACCTTCATCGAGCTCGTCGTACAGCTCCGCCGTCGCGCGGCGCGTCGTGGCCCTGGGCGACGCTGTCTCGGCCATCGTTGCACCGCTGGTCGAGCCGGTCTCCGCAGAGTCGTCGGCCGTGGAGTCGTCGGCCGTGGAGTCGTCGATCGTCGACAGCTCGCTGAACCGGCGTCGGACGTAGCGTGTGGTCGCCCGCGTACTGCGGCCGATCGCGGCGAGGACGCGGTGCAGCGGTACCCCCGGGGTGAGCAGCGCCCCGAGCACGATCGCACTCACCAGGACAATGCCCGCGCCGACGGCGCCGAGGCCGCTCGCCATCCGACCGCCGAGAAGAACACCCACGATGCCCCCTGAGCCGCGCAACGCCACCGCGGGTGCATCCAGCTCGGGCGCGTCGCCGGTGACATGGAACAAGCCGGTGACGCCGATCAGGACGAGTGCGAGCCCGATGCCGATGCGCAAGGGCGCGGCCCCACCGGACTCGTCCGCGTCGGCCTCGTCGGCTGCGGGGCGGCCCGCGAGTACCAGGACGGCAGTGACGAGGAAGGCAACGGGTACGAGGAACGCGCCTCGCCCGAGAAGGAACGTGATGCCGTCGGCAACCGCCGCCCCGATCGGGCCGGCCAGATCGGTCGCGAGGGCGAGTGCAGCGAGCGAACCCAGGGCCAGGAAAGCGATCCCGACCACGTCGGCGACGTGGCCTCCGAGCTGGCGACCGACCGCGGATCGCATGCGTGCCGACGCCGAGGGGCGCGCTGATCCAGTCCGCCTCGATCGGGAACGGCCGCGACGAGGAGTCGCCGGGCGTCGGGACGGCTTCTTCGCTCGGGACTTCTTGGTCCGCGTCGGAGAGCGGCGCGTCGCGGTCTTCTTGGCAGCCATACCCCAACGGTAACAGTGGCAACACCAGTCACACAGGGACCATCAGCCTCCGACGTCGGCCTCTACCCGAGCTCGGCCTGCCCCGCTACCCCAGCTCAGGCTGCCCCGCTACTCCAGCTCAGGCCACCCGGCTACCCCAGCTCAGGCCACCCGGCCAGCGCTTTCGCGAACCAGTCGTGGTGCTCGGCCACCCGCATTCCGACGGATTCGTAGAGCCGGCGGGCGCCCTCGGAGTCGCCGAACGCGACCTCGACCACCACCCGCATCTGCCCCTGATCGCGCAGCGCCGCGAACGCCGCCGCCAGCAGCCCTTGACCCACGCCGCGGCGCTGCCACGCCCTGCGGACCCCGAGGTTGCTCACGTAACCGGTGCCGCCGACGTCGTACACGAGGATCGCCCCGATGATCGAGCCGGTCTCGTCGACTGCCACCCGCCACAGGGCGGGGTCGAACGCGGGGTGTCGCACCCGAAGGGCCAGCCACTCGTCGAGCCGGCGGCGGGAGAAGCGGGCGAGGTCGGCGAACGCCTCCTGCATGACCGAGCGCACCGCCTCGACGTCCGAGTCGGGATCGAAGACCCGCGTCACGACCCCGGTGGGCGGACCCTCGATCGATTCGAGTCGGCCCAGGTCGATGGTGAGTCGCAGCCGGGTGTGCAATGGCGCGAACCCGCGGCGGGTCAACAGGTCGCGCTTTCCGGTGTTGGCGCTCGATGCGTAGAGGCCGAGCTCGGCGCCACGTTCCGGATCGGCGAGCTCGCGGGCCCGCGTCTCGACGAGGTCGAGAAGCTGTCCACCGAGGCCGCGCCCGGCGTATTCGGGGAACACGAACGCGTCCGACTCGAACTCCCGTCCCGGCTCGACTGCCCACACGAACGCGTAGCCGACGATCCGACCCGTCGGGCCGACTATGACCCAGGCGTCCCGATCGAGCTCGAAGCGCGGCCGCTCCCAGTCGTCGAGCAGGTCATCCTCGGTGAAGTCGGGCTCGCCGAAGTCGGCGATGTCGTGAGCAGTCACGACCGCTGCGACCTCGACGGCGTCGCGCGGGCGGGGAGATCGGAGGCGGTACCCAGTGGGAAGCTCCACGGCGGATCGCCTCCGAGGCTCGTCACCTCCCGACCGGTCCGCGTTCACGATGCCGAGGCGTACCCACCGGCCGCGCCGGTCAGGAAGGCGACATGACCGGCGATGCGCTTCGACCAGTCCCGGATGGTCGCCATGGCTCAGACTTCCATCACCACGGGGATGACAGCCGGACGGCGGCGGGTGCGCTGGTTGATGAATCGGCCCAGCGATCGGCGGGCGTGGCGGCGCAGCGTCTCGAAATCGGTCGCACCCTCGCCGGCCGCCTCGGCGAGCGATTCGGTCACGACGGCCTTCGCCTCATCGAGCAGCTCTTCGGCTTCCGGCGCGTGCACCCAACCGCGGGTGACGATCTCCGGACCCGTGACGATCTCGCCGGTCTTTGCGTCGACGGTCACGATGACGACCACCACGCCTTCTTCGGCCAGGTTGCGTCGATCGCGCAGGACGCCATGGCCGACGTCACCGACGATGCCGTCGACGTAGAGGTACCCGGCGGGCACCGCGCGCCGTTCGACCTCGAGACCGTCGGCGGTGAGCGTGAGCGCGTCGCCGTCTTCGCACACGATCACGCGATCCTGGCCCACGCCGGTCGCGGCCGCCAGACGCGCGTGATTCACGAGATGGTGGTACTCACCGTGAACGGGCACGAACCACTCGGGCTGCGTCAGGTTGACCATGAGCTTGAGCTCTTCTTGCGACGCGTGACCCGAGACGTGCACCGGCGAGTTCCCGCCGTGGATCACGTCGGCACCCGCGCGCATGAGCCCGTCGATGACCCGCGTCACGTTGGTCTCGTTGCCGGGAATGGCGTGAGCCGAGATCACGACGAGGTCCTCCGCGCTGAGCTTCACGTGCTTGTGCTCGTGCGCAGCCATGAGGGAGAGGGCGCTGAGCGGCTCGCCCTGCGACCCGGTACAGATGATGCACACGTCGCCCGGCGCGTAGCCCGATACTTCGTCGATGTCGATGATCCGGTCCGCCGGGATGTCCAACATTCCCATCTCGCGGGCCAACGTGACGTTCTTGACCATCGAGCGACCAAGGAACACGAGTCGCCGTCCGGCCCCGAGCGCGGCGTCGGCCACCTGGCGAATCCGATGGAGGTGCGACGCGAAGCTCGCCACGACGAGACGGCGGTCGGGATGGTCGCGAAACAGGTCGCGCATCGCCTGGCCGACGGTGGACTCCGACGGGGTGAACCCCGGCTCCTCGGCGTTGGTGGAGTCCGACAGCAGCAGCCGTATGCCACCGTCGCCCCGGGCGATCTCACCCAGGAGCGCGAGGTCGGTCGTCCGGCCGTCCACCGGAGTGAGATCGAGCTTGAAGTCGCCGGTGTGGAGGATGGTGCCGACCGGCGTATGGAATGCAACCGCGAACGCGTGCGGCACGGAGTGGGTGACCGGGATGAACTCGCAGTCGAACGGCCCGATCTGGCGCCGGTCGCGGTCCTCGATCGTGATCAGCTCGGTGCGGTCGAGCAGCCCGGCTTCCTCGATTCGGTTGCGGGCCAGGCCGAGTGACAGGCGCGAGCCGTAGATCGGAACCGAGAGGTCCCGGAGCAGAAAGGCGAGGCCGCCCGCGTGGTCCTCGTGCGCGTGGGTGAGGATGACGGCTTCGACACGATCTGCGTTCTCACGCAGGTACGTGAAGTCGGGCAGGACCAGATCGACGCCGGGCATGTCCGCGTCGGGGAACATGAGCCCGCAGTCGTCGACCAGGATGCGCCCGTCGACTTCGAGGCAGAGGCAGTTGCGACCGATCTCACCGAGACCGCCCAAGAAGACGACCCGCACGGAGTCGGAGCGGGCGCGAGCGGTCATCCAACGAGGCTAGCCCGATCCTGGCGAGCTCAGGTCGAGCCGACGGGGACCGACAACAGTGTGAGTCCGGTGTCGGGATTGGACGGGACGACGACCACGAGCGCCTCACCACCGCGGTGAGCGCGCACCCAATCGGCGCCCGCCGCGGTCGGGCTGAGCGTCAGCTGCACGGAGTCGCCGCGAGCCACGTCGATCGCGCCCGCGTCGGCGACGAGCACCGGGAGGGTCGAACCCGGATTCCAGGCCAGGACGAAGACTGCGCCCGCGCAGCGGAACGCCGATCGCTGTGGGCAGGTGAGGTCCACCCGGCCGCGGCGCGGGCGGACCCGATCGGAGCTGGGGCCGTCCACGAACGGAGTGACGAACGGCCCGCGCGCGTCGAGCGTCGCCTGGAGGAGCTCCGGCTTGCCGGTGATGAAGCCGTCGACACCGATGTCGAGGAGCGACTCATAGCTCGCGGTCGTGTCGTCGCCGTCACCGTTGAATCACACGTAGACCGCGAGGTCGTTCGCGTGCGCGTCGAGCACAAATTGTTCGGTCACGACCTCGATGCCGCTGAACGTCGGCGGCACCTGCAATGACGTCTCGCCCGGCAGCGGTCCGCGCGAGCCGAACCACGCGGTGATCGTGTCCAGGCCCGGACTTGTGTCGATGCCGGGTGCGACGGCGTGGAAGTGGTCGAGGATCGTGTCGTCGAACGACACGACCACGACCTGGTCGGCCGCGTCGTACTCGTCGATCAGCGCGGCGAGCGCGTCGGCGGTGGCGAAGGCGTCGGGACCGTCTTTGATCTCGAGGTCGAGCAGCCGGTCCGGGAACTCCTCGAACACCTGCCGAAGCGTCGGGATGGCGAAGTCATCGGCGTCATAGCCCGCGGGTGGGGCAACCTCACCCGTGCGGACGCCTCGCAGCGTGTACTCCTCGACCGGTCGGTCGTGGCAGCTCCAGCAGCCGGGCACGAACCAGTAGGCGTTGTCGAACGCCTGGAGCTCGGCGACGGTGAAGTTGCGAACCTCACCGGTCCCGTTCGACGTGCGGTTGATGGTCGAGTCGTGCACGACCATCACTTCACCGTCCGCGCTGAGGCGGAGATCCATCTCGAGCGCGTCGGCCCCGACCGCAACGGCCCGTTTGAACGCGTACATCGTCTCGTGGGGAGCCTCGAGGTCACCCCCGGCGTGCGCGATGTTCAGTGGCCGTCGCGCCAGCCAGGTGTTGGCCGGTTCCCCGGGCGGCGACGCGGCCGGCACGCCGGTCGCGGCCGGTACGGCCACGAACAGCGCCCCGAACAGCGAAAAGGCGACGGCGACGACAAGGAGGCGGATTCGGCGCATACCGTGGTTTCTAGGCGCTGGCTCGGTCCTTCGCCACTTCGTCCAGCAGCGTGTATTCCTCACCGGTGTCCGTCCAGTCCTCGAACTGGATCACGCCGAGTTCGGTGAACTTCTGGCGCAGCCAGCCTTCACCCGCGTCGAGCAGGCCGAGCTTCTTGCAGTTCGGCACGATCTTCGAGAAGAGCATCGACTGGAACATCTGCCGGCCCTCGTCCTGGATGACGAGCGACATCGCCTCCTTGACGTCGACGCCCATCTTCTCCCAGACCTCCTGCTGGAGGAACCGGTCGCGCATGCGCACTGCGGCCTCGAACGCGAACTCCTGGCGCTCGCGGATCTCGGGCAGCGTGAGCTCGGCGTAGTACTCCTGCAGCGACAGCACACCGAACGCGACGTGACGGGCCTCGTCGCTCATCACGTACCGCAACATCTTCTTGAGCAGGGGCTCGCTCGTCATCTGGTGGATGAACCCGAAGGCCGCCAGCGCAAGACCCTCGACCATGATCTGCATTCCGAGGTAGGTCATGTCCCAGCGGTTGTCGGAGATGATGTCGTCGAGGAGCATCTTGAGGTGCGCGTTGATCGGGTAATGACCCGACAGCTTCTCGTCCAGGTACCGAGCGAACACCTCCACGTGGCGAGCCTCGTCCATGACTTGGGTCGCGGCGTAGTACTTGGCGTCGATCCACGGCACGGTCTCGACGATCTGCGCGGTGCAGATCAACGCACCCTGCTCGCCGTGCATGAACTGCGACAACGTCCAGTTCTGGCCCTCGATGCCGAGCTGGACCCACTGGTCGTCGGTCCACGACTCGAACGCCGTGCCCTTGAGATCGAGACCACCGGAGAACGGACCGTTGAGGTCCACCTCGGCATTCGCGATCACTTGGGCGGCCTGGTCGACCTCGATCGACCAGTCGAGATCAGTCGACGAGTTCCACTGAGAGGTCTTGGCCTTCTCGTACAGCTTGATGAGGGGCTGGCGCGACTGCTCGTAGTCCCAGGTGAACAGCACGTCGGAGTTCGCCTGCACCAGGTGGACGAGCGCGTCGACATCGTGGTTGGAGACCGCGAGGATCGCTTCGAGGTCGTCGAGGTTCTCGCGACCGATGATGTCTTGGTTGGTTGCCATTTCGCTACCCCCGTTGGTGGGACGAGACGTTGGTGAGCGCGGGAATGACGAAGTCATGCACGAGCTCTCGGACTTGGGTGGCATCGGTCATCGGGATCGTGGCGGCCTGCTCGCCGAAGTGGGAGAGGAAGACCCGCGCGATCCATTCGGCGCCGTCGGGCGCGCGCTCGGCCGGCACGAACCGGGCGAGCATCGGAGCGAGGGAATCAGAAGCCCCGGAGAGGAATCGGTTGCCGCCGTCGAAGGTCAGCATCGGCAGTACGAGCTCGGGCTCGTGCTCGACCACGAAGCTGAGTGCCGGGTGCTCGCCGAGCTCGTGGGCCGCGCTCGTCGCCATGGCGACGAGCGCGTCCTCCAGCGTGGCTGCCTCGGCGGCAGATCGACCGATCTCGGCGACGATCCGGTCGCCCTCGCGGGCAACCGCACAGTCCAGGAGCTGCCGCTTGTTCCCGAAGTAGCGGTAGACGGTCGCCCGCGCGCAGCCGGCTTCACGGGCTACATCGTCGAGGGTCGTCTTGGCCACGCCGTAGCGGGCGACACAGACCAGCGCGGCATCGAGCACCCGCGTCTCCACGGAGGCTTCTTGGCCCAGTGAGGACTCTCGGCCGACGGGGGTCTTCTGGACCGTTCGCATCTTTTGAGACAGTAAGGCGATGACCGTCTCACAGTCAACATGTCTGAGGTCACACCGTGCCCGTCACCCGCGCGTAGGAACACAGCCCGGTCAGCGGGCGAGCGCGGCGTCGGTGAGGACACCGGCGAGGAGGTCCTCGCGAACCAGCCGGCGCACGGCCTCGGGGTCGTCGAGATCCCAACTCGCCGGCGAGCTGATCAGCGACAACAGCATGCGGGCCACGAACTCCGCCGCTCGGGCCTGATCGACGCCAGCTCGGAGCCGGCCCTCGCGCTCCTCACGTTCGAGATACGGCCCCAAGAACGCGGTGATGAACCGCAGCGGACGTTCTTGCTCGGTGATCATCAACGGCAGCAGCCGCTCCGGCTCGGTCACGAGGATCTTCTGGAGCACCTCGTGTTCACGCACGGCACCGTGGGCGAAGCCCAACCCGTCTTCGATCAACCCGGCGAAATCAGCGGCTCCGGCGACGGCTTCGGCCAAGCGGCCGAAGAAGCGGCCCATCTCCCAACCCACGACGGCCGCCAGCAGCTCGTCCTTCCCACCCGGGAAGACCCGGTACACCGTCGCCCTCGACAAGCCGGACTCCTTGACGACGTCTTCGACCGTCGTCTTGGCCAGCCCAAAACGGGCGACACACGCGTAGGCAGCTTCGAGGAGTCGCTCACGGAGAGCGGGGTCGGTGGTGGCCACGAGCTCGAGCCGTCCGGTGCCTAGAGGTCGAGCAACGCGTCGAGCCCGATCGTCAGGCCGGGACGATCGGGTACGGCGCGCACGGCGAGCAGCACCCCGGGCATGAACGAGGTCCGGTCGGTGGTGTCGTGACGGATCGTGAGCGTCTGGCCGGTCGTGCCGAGGATGACCTCTTGGTTGGCGACGACGCCGCGCATGCGCACGGCATGGACCCGGATACCAGCGGGTCCGACACCACCACGGGCGCCCTCGACGACCGTCGTGCGGGTCGGGTCGTCGGCCCACTCTCTCGACGCGGCCGCCATCCGCTCAACGGTCAGCATCGCGGTACCGGACGGCGCGTCGGCCTTCGCGTCGTGGTGATATTCGATCACCTCGGCGGTCTCGAAGTACGGGGCCGCGAGCTCGGCGAAGCGCATCGCGAGGACGGCGCCGATCGCGAAGTTGGGCGCGATGATCGCGTGGGCCTGGCTCTGTGCGAAGGCGTTCCGGAAGGCGTCGAGGTCTCGGGCGTCGAAGCCGGTCGTGCCCACCACCGCGTGGACGCTGTGATCTGCGCACCACGTGAGGTTCTCGCGCGCCGCATCGAGCACGGTGAAGTCGACCGCCACATCGATGCCGGCGGTCTCCATCGCTTCGGGACCCGCTGCGACCGCCAGGTCACTCCCGGCCACACCGAGCTGGTCCAGGCGCATCCCTGCCCGTTCGGGATCAACCGCGGCGACGAGCTCGAGGTCGGCGGCGTCGAGCAGCGCCCGGCACACCGTTGCCCCCATGCGGCCACCCGCACCGAACACCCCGACTCGGATCACCCGTCGAGCCTACCGATCCGACCGACGTTTGATGCTTCCGTGACGCCTGGCGTCACGGAAGCATCAAACGTCGCGGGCGGGGCGCCCGAGGGTCAGGCGAGTGGGTGGGACTCGTCGAAGCGGTCGGGGTCGAACGGGCCGACCACGGTGAGAGTGCGAGGGACGTCCACGAGGACGCGATCCACAACCCGAGCGATGTCGTCGGGGGTGACCGCCTCGACCGCGGCGGCGAGCTCGTCCAGGCTGGGAACAGCGCCGAGGGTGAGCTCGCTCCGTCCGAGGCGTTGCATCCGGCTCGCTGACGTCTCGAGCCCCAACGCCATCGATCCGATGAGGTGGCCCCGCGCCGCCTCGAGCTCCCGGTCGGTCACGCCTCGGTCCGAGACGATGCGGTCGAGCTCGGCGTGCAGGACCTCGATGGTCTCGTCCACACGCGCCGGCGTCGTGCCGGCATACAGCGCCAATGAGCCGGTGTCCTCGTACGCGGCGCGATACGAGTACACGGAGTAGGCGAGGCCACGACGCTCGCGCACCTCCTGAAACAGCCGGGACGACATGCCCCCACCGAGCACCTGGTTGAGGACGGTGAAGGCGTAGCGATCGTCGTCATCACGCGCCAGCCCGCGCACGGCCATGCCGACGTGGGCCTGTTCGGTGTCACGCCGCAGAACCGTGTGCTCTACGGGCACGGTGAATGCCGGCATCGGCCGCTTCGGACGTACTCCCGCGCCGCGTTCGAGCCCCTGTTCGACGAGGTTGACGACGACGTCGTGGTCCAAGTTCCCGGCCGCGGCAACGACGACATTCGACGGGTGGTAGTGGGACGCGTGGTAGTCGGCGACCTGATCGCGGGTCATCGCGCCGATGGATTCATGGCCCCCGAGCACCGACCGCCCGAGCGGGTGGTCGGGGAACAACGCGCCCGAGAGCAGGTCGTGCAACACCTCGTCGGGCGCGTCGTCGCGCATCCGGATCTCTTCGAGGATCACCTGGCGCTCCGCGTCCATGTCGCCGGCGTCGAGCGTCGGTGACCAGATCACATCCGACAGGATCTCGATCGCCAGCGGGAGGCGATCATCGGGAACTCGCACGTAGAAGGCGGTGCACTCGTGGCTCGTGAACGCGTTCATGTCGCCACCGACCGACTCGATCGCCTCGGCGATCTCGGGGGCGGTGCGGCTCGGTGTGCCCTTGAACAGCAGGTGCTCGAGGAAGTGACTGGCTCCGGAGCGCTCGTCGTCTTCGTCGCGCGCTCCGGTACCGATCCAGAAGCCGATGGCAACCGAGCGGAGCTCGGGCAACGTCTCGGTCACGACGCGGGCGCCGGAGGCGTGCCGCGTCAACCTGATGCCGCCGGCCTCTGCGCCCATCACCGCCTCAATCGACTCTCATCGCGTGGACCTGAAGACGGGGGTCGCCCGCCCCGGCCGGAGAGTCAACGCCTGCGGCGACCTCCGCCACGACCGCCGCGGCCTCCCTGGCCGCCGCTGCCGCGATCGCCGCCACGACCCGCTTCCGCGGGGCCGAGGTCGCCGAACTCCTCACGAGCCTGGTCGTCCCAAGCCTCATCGAACGAAGCGGTGTCGCGGTCTCCGCCGCCGGACTCGTCCCGGCTCTCACGGCGCCCGCGACCCTCGTCACGCCCGCGACCCTCGTCACGCCCGCGGCTACGACGCGCCGGCCGGTCATCACCGCCACTGGACCGGCCATCACCGTCTCCGTCCCATTCGTCACCGACGAGCGAAAGCGAGAGCTTGCCCTGGTTGTCGATGTCGTCGACGCGCACCGTCACCTCGTCACCGAGGTTGAGGACGTCTTCGACGCGATCCACCCGCTTGCCGCGTCCGAGCTTCGAGATGTGGACGAGCCCGTCACGCCCGGGCAGGACGTTCACGAACGCACCGAACTTCGTCACGTTGACGACCTTGCCGGTGTAGTCGACGCCGATCTCTGCGGTCGGCGGATCGAGGATCAGCTCGATCCGGCGACGGGCCTCTTCGACCTTCTCGCCGTCCTTGGAGCCAATGCTCACCGTGCCCACCATGCCGTCGTCGGATACCGCGATGTCGGCACCGGACTCCTGCTGGATCGTGTTGATGACCTTGCCCTTCGGGCCGATCACCTCGCCGATCTTGTCGATGGGAATCTCGAAGCTCATGATCTTCGGCGCAGTCGGGCGGACCTCGTCGCGCGGCTCGGCGATCGCGTGGTGCATCACGTCGAGTATCTGCAGGCGGGCTTGCTTCGCCTGGGCCAAGGCCTCGGCGAGAACGTCGGCCGGCAAACCCTCGATCTTCGTGTCGAGCTGGAGCGCGGTCACGAAGTCGGCCGTGCCGGCGACCTTGAAGTCCATGTCACCGAACGCGTCTTCGGCGCCGAGGATGTCAGTCAGGGTCGTGTACTTGCCCTCGGCGTAGACGAGACCCATCGCGATGCCGGCGACAGCGGCCTTGATGGGCACACCGGCGTCCATGAGCGACAGGCTCGAACCACACACCGACGCCATCGACGTCGAGCCGTTCGAGGCCAGCACGTCGGACACCAGGCGCAAGGTGTACGGCCACTCTTCCTTGCTCGGCACGACCGGCAGCAGGGCGCGCTCGGCGAGAGCACCGTGACCGATCTCCCGCCGCTTGGGCGAGCCCACCCGACCCGTCTCGCCGGTGGAGAACGGCGGGAAGTTGTAGTGGTGCATGTACCGCTTGCGGTCTTCCAGGCCGAGCGTGTCGACGATCTGTTCCATGCGGGCCATACCCAGGGTCGTGATCGTCAGCACCTGCGTCTCGCCCCGCTGGAACAGACCCGAGCCGTGCACGGTGTTCACGAAGCCGACCTCGGCCGCCAGCGGCCTGAGGTCGGATGTGCCGCGACCGTCGATCCGCACACCGTCGGTGACGATGCGCGAGCGGACCACTTGCTTCTGCAGGGCCCGGAACGCCTTCTTCACCGGGCCGGCCTCGTCGGCAAGGGGCCCGGGCTTTTCGGGCGTGCCGCACAGCGCGACCAACAGGGCCGCCTTGATCTCGTCGAGCCGCGAGTTACGTTCGGTCTTGTCGGCGATGGCCATCGCCTCGGCGGTGTCGGACTTCGCCTCCACCTCGACCGCGTCGAACACCTCGGGCGAGTAGTCGACCCGCGGTTCGTAGGGCTTGGGCGCGATCGGCCCGTGGGCGGCCTCGACGGCCGCAACGAGCTCGGCCTGGAGGTCGATCGACGCGCCGATCCACTCCTTGGATGCTTCGAGGCCCTCGACGATGACCTCTTCGGTCACCTTCGGGGCGCCCTCTTCGTAGAGCTCCCAGGCGGCCTCGGTGCCACCGGCCTCGACCATCATGATCGCGATCTCGCCGTCTTCGTTGCGACGGCCCGCGACCACGAGCTCGAACGTCGATTCGGCAACCTCCGCGTAGGTCGGGTGCGCGATCCACTCGCCCTCGTGGTGCGCCATACGCACCGCGCCGATCGGCCCCTTGAACGGGATCCCCGACACCATGAGCGCGGCGGACGCACCGTTGATGGACAGGATGTCGTGCGGGTTCTCCTGGTCGGAACCAAAGATCGTGGCGATGACCTGCGTCTCGTCGCGAAAGCCTGCGGGAAAGCTCGGCCGCAGTGGCCGGTCGGTGAGTCGGCAGGTCAGGATGGCCTTCTCACCCGGACGGCCTTCACGCCGGAAGAACGAGCCCGGGATCTTGCCCGCGGCGTACATCCGCTCTTCGACGTCGACGGTGAGTGGGAAGAAGTCGATGCCCTCCCGGGGCGTGCTGGTCGCGACGGTCGACAGCAGGTCGGTGTCGCCGACGGTGACGCGCACGGCGCCGTCGGCGAGCTCGGCCAGACGGCCGGTCTCGAGGTTCATGATGAGTCCGGCCTCGTTGATCGGGCCGGACACGCGAATCGCGTCTCCCATGGGAACGCGCTCCTCTCTGTATTGGTTGGCGCGAGGCGCAGCGGTTCCCAGTTGTCACGGCCCCGGAGTCTGAGTGACCAGACCTGGGCGGTGGCGACTGAGGACCCCCGTCACGCTCGCGCCGCTACGCGAAACGAGGAGCGGATGTCCGCTCCTCGAAGTGAATGGCTATCGGCGGAGGCCGAGCTTCGCGATGAGTGCCCGGTACCGGTCGACGTCGTTGCGCCGGAGGTAGTCGAGCAACCGACGACGCCGTCCGACCAGCATGAGCAGCCCACGGCGCGAGTGATGGTCCTTCTTGTGGACCTTCAGGTGCTCCGTCAGGTGGTTGATCCGCTCCGTGAGGAGCGATACCTGCACCTCCGGTGAACCGGTGTCGGTTTCGTGGAGGCGGTGCTCGGCGATCGTGGCGGCGGTATCGGGCATGCGCGAGGCGAGACCTTCGTCTTCAGCGGTTGCCGTCGAGACGCCTGGAGAGACAGCCTGACGGATCTCGGGAGGCTAGCACGCCCTTGACGAATTGGGGTTTCGCCGGGACTCGAGCGCGGCTCTTCTCCCTACCGGACACGACCTGACGACCGACCCATCAGGGGACGAGGAGCCGGCGGGTGGACTCCACGTCGCGTTGGATCTGGGCGATGAGCGCCTCGACGGAGTCGAACTTCTCCTCGCCGCGCAGGCGCTCGACGAATCCAACCTCACACGGCTGGTCGTAGAGGTCGCCGGAGAAGTCGAGGACGTGGGCCTCCAGCAGGGGGACCTCGGCATCCTCGTAGAAGGTGGGTCGCAGACCGAGCGAGATCGCCGCGGGTCGGGCCGCGCCATCGGCTCCGGCGAAGGTACCGGCGTAGATCCCGACCGCCGGGAGGCACAGCTCGGGGGCGACGGCCAGGTTGGCGGTGGGAAAGCCCAGCTCGTGGCCCCGCTGATCGCCCCGGGCGACGGTGCCGCGCACGGCGTGCGGCCGGCCCAACAGCTTCGCCGCGCCCCCGACGTCGCCCTCGGCCAGCAGGCTCCGGATCCGGGTCGAGGAGTAGGGCGACCCGCCGTCGCCCTCGGGCGAGACCAGGCCGAGCCCGATGACCTCGAAGCCGTGGTTCGCGCCCATACGGTCCAACAGCGCGACGTTGCCGCCACGCCGGTGCCCGAAGTGAAAGCCCGCACCCACGATGACGAGGCCGGCCCGCAACCGTTCGACGAGCACCTCGGCCACGAACTCCTCGGCGGTCTCGGCCCGACGCGCGTCATCGAACGTGAGCACACACACCGTGTCCACCAGGCCGGTTGCCTCGAGCAGCTCGAGGCGCTGGTCGAGCGTGTTCAGCAGCTTCGGCGCCGACTCCGGCCGAACGACCTGGGCCGGATGGCGATCGAAGGTCACCACCGTCGCGGCGAGATCCCGCGCCCGGGCGAGGTCCGCGACGAGGCGCAGCACCTCTCGGTGACCGAGATGCACGCCGTCGAACGCCCCGATCGTGACCGCACTGGCCGGGGCATCGACGTCGACGTCGTCACCGTCGCGCAGCACCCTCACGACGCGACCACCACGACCGCGGGCTTCAGCGTCTCTCCGCGTCGTTCGTACACCGCGAGGAGATCGCCTTCGGGTCCGACCACCGCGAAGGGACCGGGCGCGGCCACCGATGGTTCGAGGGCCGCCGCCGGAAACACCGTTCCGTGCGCGACGCCGCGGGCGGTCTCGGCGTCGGCGGGCGCCTCGGCCAAATCACGCATCGCGTCGCGCGGGCTCATGAGCGCCTCGGCTACGTCGGCCTCGACCTCGTCGAGCGGGCGGGCCTCGTCGATCGTGAACGAGCCGACCCTCGTCCGCCGAAGCGTCTGCACGTGGGCGCACCCGCCGAGCGCCTCACCCAGATCGGCCGCGAGGGCCCGGATGTAGGTGCCGGTCCCGCACTCCACGAACAACGTGGCCACGGGAAAGGGGCCGGGTTCGAGACCCTCCACATCGATGCGGTCGATGCGCACCCGGCGAGGGGTCCGCTCCACGGTCTCACCTGCCCGGGCGATCTCGTGCAGCCGTCGGCCGCCGACCTGCACGGCCGAGACCATCGGAGGGAGCTGGTCGATCTCACCCACGAACCTCCGCGTTGCCGCGGTAACGGCTTCGAGCGAGACCTCCATGGTCCGACGCTCAAGGACCACTCCGGCCGCGTCGAGCGTGTCGGTCGCGACGCCGAACACCACGGTCGTGCGGTAGGCCTTGGATGCGCCCTGGAGGAATCGCAGCAGGCGCGTCACTCGACCGAGACCGACGAGGAGGACCCCGGTGGCGTCGGGATCGAGCGTGCCTGCGTGGCCGACTCGGCGCTGACCGGCGGCCCGGCGGACCCGCGCCACGACATCGTGGCTGGTCATTCCCGCCGGCTTGTCGATGACGAGCAGCCCGTCCAGCACGACCTGACCCTAAGCGGTGCCGAGCCGGGGCGGCACCGCCCGGAGCTCGGTCACTCGACGCACACTGTGAGCGCCCGTTGCACAGACCCGGCGGCACTGCCGGGTCCGGAGGGAGCCGGATCGGAGATCAGAGGGCGGCGCGGATGCGGGCGACGACATCGGGGATGGCTCCGGCACTGGTGAATCCGGCCGCGAAGCGGTGCCCGCCGCCACCTTCGCGTTCGGCGATGAGCCGCACGTCGACACCGCCGAGCGACCGCAGGCTCACCCGGAGCGACCCGTCGGGCTCCTCTTTGAGGACGCACGCGACCTCGGCTTCCGCCGTGCGGCGGACCAGGTCGATGAGTCCTTCCGCCTCGTCGATGGTGACGTCATGGCGTTCGAGGTCGGCGAGCGTGACCGACGCCCACACGAAACGCTGATCCGCGCACAGCTCGGCTCGCCCGAGCACGTCCGCGACGAGCTGGAGATAGGCGAAGCGGTGCTCCTCGAACAGCGTCCGGCTCAGGCTCTCGACGGGGACGCCGTAGCCGACGAGCTCGGCAGCCAGCCGGAACACCTCCGGCGTCGTGGTCGTGTACTGGAAGCGGCCGGTGTCGCACACGAGCCCGGCGTAGAGACAGACCGCGCTCTTCTGAGTGAGCGGCAACGAGAGCTCGTGCATGAGGCGTCGCACGACCACCGCCGTCGCGGCCGCGTTCGGATCGATCACGTTGATCGTTCCGTAGCGGTCATTCGAGATGTGATGGTCGAGCACGACGAGCTCGCGTGCGGCACGTGCCGCGGGCTCCAGGTCACCGAGGCGGGCCACCGAGCCGCAGTCGAACGTGACCATCACGTCCGGCTCCGACGGGAAGTCACCGGGAGACGTGAGGAGGTCAAGCCCGGGAAGCTCGCGGTAGTGCGCCGCGACGACCAACGGCGTCGGGAACGAGGCGACGCTGGGGCGTCCCGCGGCGCGCAGACCGTGATGCAGCGCGAGCATCGAGCCGAGTGCGTCGCCGTCCGGACTGACGTGGCAGGCGAGCGCGACAGTGTCGGCCGCGCCGATCGCCTCGGCTGCGGTGCCGAGCGCGTCGCCTACGTCATCGGTACTCATACGCCCTCTCCCGGCGGTGGTGGCGGCTCCGGGCCGGCACGCTCGCCGGCGTGCAGGCGGCTGATGATCTCCTCGATGCGCTGTCCCTGTTCGATCGCGGGATCGATCCGGAACACCAGCTCCGGCAGATACTTCATGCGGACCTGCTTGCCGAGAGTCAATCGGAGGAGGCGGGACGCCGAGCGCAGCGCCCGCATCGTGGCCCACGCCTCCTCATCGCTCGGCGACTTCCCCTTGGCCGTGACCTGGGAGTAGTACACGATCGCGTGGCGAAGGTCGGCGGCGACGTCGACGCCGGTCAACGTGACCAGGTTGAGGCGAGGATCGGAGAGGCGCGCGAGCTCTTCCGCCAGCACCTCGCGCACGACCTCGTTGAGGCGAGCCGAGCGCGGGTAGCGGCGGGGCTGGTAACGGCGTGTCATGGGGTCTCGGCGTAGGTCACCTCGCGGTCGACCACGTCGAGGTCCGACGCGGTGTCCACGAACCGGGCGACCGAGTCGTACAGCTCGTCGAGCCGGCCGGCACTGCCCGACACCAGCGCTACCGCGATCGTGGCTCGTTGCCATGTGTCCTGATGGTCGACCTCGGCCACCGAGACCTTGAACCGGTGGCGCAGCCCATCGACAATCGGGCGGAGCGCGGCCCGCTTCGCCTTCAGGGAACGGCTCGCCGGGACGTAGAGCTCGAACGTGGCGACGAGCGCGTGGACCGGACCACCCATCAGCGCGACCGTCACGCGCTCGTGCGGGCGATCTCTTTCATCTCGTACGTCTCGATCACGTCACCGGGCTTGAGGTCCTGGAAGTTCTCGAGTCCGATACCGCACTCGAAGCCTTCCTTGACCTCGCGGACATCGTCCTTGAACCGCCTGAGTGAAGCAATCGACCCGTGCCAGATGACAGCACCGTCTCGAAGGAACCGGACCTGCGAACCACGGGTGATCGCGCCGTTGCGCACGAAACAACCCGCGATCTTGCCGATCCGGGGCACACCGAAGATCTCCCGGACCTCGGCCTCGCCGGTGACGACCTCTTTGAACTCGGGCTTGAGCATGCCCAGCAGCGCGTTGCTGACGTCGTCCAGAACCTTGTAGATCACTTCGTAGAGGCGGAGCTCGACACCTTCGTGCGCGGCGAGCTCACGCGCCGTGCGATCAGGCCGCACGTTGAAGCCGATCACCGTCGCGTTCGACACCGCGGCGAGATCGATATCGGACTTCGTGATCCCGCCCACACCGCGCAGCACGAACGACAGCCGGACCTCGTCGTGCTCGTGGTCGAGCTTGCGCAGCGCCTCGGTGAGCGCTTCGAGGGAACCGTGCACGTCTGCCTTGACGAGGAGGTTCAACGTGGCCACCTCGCCCCGCTGGACCATCGAGAAGATGTCCTCGAGGCGAGCCCCACCGGCCAGCATCATCGGATGCGCCAGGTTTGCCGCCCGGCGGCGATGCGAACGCGCCTCGGCGACCGTCCGGGCGACCTTCTCGCTCGGAGCGACGCGCAGCTCATCACCGGCCAGGGGTACGTTGTCGAGGCCGAGTATCTCCACGGGCGTGGAGGGACCGGCTTCGGTGACGGGCTTGCCGTCCGAGTCGAACATGGCGCGGACCTTGCCCCAGCCACCACCGGCCACCACCGGCTCACCGGTCCGCAGCGTGCCCCGCTCGACGAGCGCGGTCGCGACCGGACCCCGGCCAGGGTCGAGGTTCGACTCGAGCACGAACGCGCGCGCCGGCGCCGTCGGGTCGGCGCGCAGCACGTCGGCGAGCTGCGCTTCCGAAACCAGGATCAGACTGTCGAGCAGGGTGTCGACACCGATACCTGCCGGCGCGGCGACATCGATGACGATCGTGTCACCGCCCCACTCCTCGGGCACAAGCTCCTGTTCAACGAGCTGCTGACGCACTCGAGTCGGATCCGCGTTCTCGCGGTCGACCTTGGTGACCGCAACGACGATCGGTACCTCGGCGGCTCGAGCGTGGTTGATGGCTTCACGCGTCTGCGGCATGACGCCGTCGTCCGCGGCGACAACGAGGATCGCAATGTCGGTGGCCTGCGCGCCGCGGGCCCGCATGGCGGTGAACGCCTCGTGGCCAGGGGTGTCGATGAAGGTGATCGCGTGGCCGTCCCGCTCGACCTGGTACGCGCCGATGTGCTGGGTGATCCCGCCGGCCTCGCCGGCAACGACGTCGGTCTGACGGATCGTGTCGAGCAGTGTGGTCTTGCCGTGGTCGACGTGGCCCATCACGGTGATGACCGGCGCGCGCGGCTGGAGCAGCGCCTCGTCCTCTTCCTCCTCCTCGCCGAGGAGGGCCAGGAGCTCGAGCTCGGCCTCCTGGCCGGGCTCGACCAGCAGCACCTCAGCACCGAGCTCCTGGGCGATGAGCTCGATCATCTCGTCGGCCAGCGACTGCGTCGCGGTCACCATCTCGCCCGCGTCGAACAGGATGCGGACGATGTCTCCGGTGCGACGGTTGAACTTGGGAGCCAGCTCCTGGACGGTCGAACCTCGGGGCACGACGATCTCGCCCTCGGGGATGGGAGCGTCGCTCGGCGTGAGCGTGAGTGATGCCGGACCCTGATCCTCGAAACCGCGACGACGACGCTTCTTCCTGCGCCGGGGCCGCTGACCCTGCGGGCCGGGTCGGCCCCGTCCGCCGGGTCGACCGGCGAAACCTCCGCCGGGGGCACCACGACCACCACCCGGACGACCGGCAAAACCTCCGCCGGGAGCGCCGCCCGGTCGACCGGCGAAACCTCCGCCGGGAGCACCACGACCACCACTGGGTCGACCGGCAAAACCTCCGCCGGGGCTGCTACGACCGCCACCGGAAGGCCGCGATGGGCCACTGCCGCGCGAACCCGGCGGGGGTGGGATCGGACGTCCGCCGGGCGGCGGCGGAATCGCCTTCCCGGTGGCGCTGCGCATCGGCGATGCCGCGTCGGCCTCGCCCGCGGGCGCGTCGGTATCAGGTGCCGCCGTGGCCGCCTCGACCGCAGGCTGGCCGGACTCGACCACAGGCTGGCTGGACTTGGATGCCGGCGCTTCCGATGGGGTGCCGGCACCCGCGGGCGCCGTGGACGATGGCGCGGTACTGACCGTCGCCGGTGCGGGTGGAGCTGGCGGTGCGGGTGCGGGTGCGGGTGGCGCAGTTGGTGCGGCGGGGGCCGGCGTGGGCGCGGCCGGTTGGGCCGGCGCAGGAAGCGGCGCCGTTGGCTCCAACGGCGGTACCGGCATCGGCTTCGATCGCACGACGCGTTTCGGCGGCGTCAGGATCTCCGCCGAGCCGGCGTCGATCGGCGCAGTCGGGCTCGGCTCGACCCGGGCGCGTTCGCCTTCAGACCGGAGACGGCCCCGCTTCACGGGGCCCGCCTTCGTCACCTTGGGCTCTGGCTCTGGCTCTGGTTCCCGCTTGAGCCCCTTCGAGTCGGCCAACCGGCGGACGCGGTCAGCCGATGGGTCGTCGATGCTCGAGCTGTGGCTCTTGACACCGATCTTCAGCTCTTCGGAAAGCTCGAGAACCACGTGGTTCTCGACGCCGAGCTCGCGGGCGAGCTCGTATACCCGGATCTTCTTCGTGGCCAACTCGCTCGTCCCTACCGTTCCGTCTCGTTACCGCTGCACAGTCTCGCACGTACGTCGTGGATCTCGGCATCCCCCAGGTCGGAGCGCCGCAATGCCCGCCCGAGCGCACCGTGCCGCGCCCCGGCATCGAAGCAACTCGGCCGGCCGGCGCAGAGCCAGGCACCTCGTCCCGGCCCGGCGCCGATCCGTATCGGCTCACCAGCAGGAGCACTCAACCGCACGAGCGCCGACTTCGGCGCGGAACGGTGACAGGCGATACAGGTGCGCTCAGGAGTCGCCGGCGCTCACCTCCGCCCGATCGGAAGCCTCGGCGCTCGCCGCGTCGGGCTTGGCGTCGTCCGCCTGAGCGTCCGATGCGGGCGTGTCCGATGCAGGGGCGTCCGATGCAGGCGCGCCGACGACCGGTACATCCTCGGCAGGAGCACCGGTCGGCAGGACCTCGGTCGCCGACTCGGCCGACTCCGGCTGCTCGGCCGCCGCGAGCGTGTCCGATCCGGGGGTCTTGTCGGGATCGGTCTTCTCGGGATCGGTCTTCTCGGGATCGGCCTTCTCGGGATCGGCCTTCTCGCCACCGGCCTCTCCGGGAGCGCCGGGCGCGGCGTAACCCGCCTCGGCCGCGGAGATTGCGTCGCCACCCTCGGCCGGCTGCCAGACCATCTCACCGGTCTCGCTCGTGACCCATTCGCCCTCGGCATACTCGACGCCGTCGCCCGCCTCTTCCTCCGCGAGCTGCGTCTCGCTCTTGATGTCGACCCGCCAACCGCTGAGCCGCGCCGCCAACCGCGCGTTCTGTCCCTCCTTGCCGATCGCGAGCGACAGCTGGAAGTCGGGCACGATGACCTCGGCCGTCCCGGTGTCGCGGTGGATGCGAACCTCACGGACACGGGCGGGCGCGAGCGCCTTCATGACGAACTCCGCGGGATCGTCGCTGTAGGGGACGATGTCGACCTTCTCGCCCCGGACCTCGTTCACGACCATTCGCACGCGTGAGCCACGCGCACCGACGCACGCGCCCACCGGGTCCACGTTGGGGTCGTTCGACGCGACCGCGATCTTCGTGCGGTGCCCCGGCTCACGCGCGATCGCCCTGAGCTCGACGACTCCGTCGACGATCTCGGGAACCTCGAGCTCGAACAGACGCTTCACGAGCCCGGGGTGGGTACGAGAGACGACGATCTGCGGACCCTTGGCGGTCTTGCGTACCTCGACGATGTAGGCCTTCAAACGGCTGCCGTGCTCATAACGCTCGTTCTGGACCTGTTCGGCCTGCGGCAGCAGAGCCTCGACGCGACCGAGATCGAGCAGCGTGTAGCGCTGATCGGTCTGTTGGATGATGCCAGTGACGATGTCACCCTCGCGACCCGCGTACTCCTCGTACTTCATGTCGCGTTCGAACTCACGGATCCGCTGCAGGATGACCTGCTTCGCCGTCTGCGCGGCGATCCGACCGAAGTCGCTGGGCGTGTCGTCCCACTCGCGGACCACCTCGCCCTCTTCGTTGAGCTCCTGCGCGATGACCTGGATCTCTCCGGTCTCGACGTCGACCTCGACCTCGGCCTCCTCGGCCGCGTCGGGCATGCGCTTGTACGCGGTGACGAGCGCGTCCGCGAGCGCCTGCAGCATCGCCTCGACCGAGATGCCCTTGTCACGCTCGATGGTCTCGAGCGCCTCCATCATGTCCCGGTTCATACGTCGTCCCGCTTCGTCGTCAGCGTCTTCGTCGGCGCGCCTGTCATCGGGGCGCCCACGCTCTTCTCGGCGCTCTTGGCCGAGCTCGGTCTCTTGGCCTTGATCGGTCTCTTGGCCTTGATCGGCTTCTTGGCCTTGATCGGCTTCTTGGCCTTGTTGGCGCGGCTTCGGGTCTTGGCCGGGGTGGGACCCCATTCGAACACCGTGCGCGCCTGGGTGATCTTGTCGTACGCGATCGTCGTGTTCTGGCCGTCGAGGTCGAGCTCGATGCCCGCGTCGTCGGCTCCGAGCAGGACCCCCCGATGGCGGTTCGCGACTCCGGCCGCGTCGCGGGCCTTCACCGAAACGGTCGCACCGACGGCTCCGGTGAAGTGCGCCGGCGTGCGCAACGGTCGTTCGAGCCCGGGGCTGCTGACCTCGAGCGCGTAGGCGCCGGCGTCGATGCCGGCGGAGTCGAGTGCAGCGGAGACCGCCCGCGTCGCGTGGGTGATCGCGTCCAGGTCGAGGTCGCCGTCACGCTCGACGGTGACCCGCAGGGTCTTGGCGTCGATCACGACGTCGAACAGGTCGAGGCCGAGGGGCGCGACGACAGGTTCGATGACCGCGCTTACCTCTTCGACTCGCATCGCACCTCCTCGACTCGCTGCGCCCGGGGATCCTCCCCGCTCGTGTGTGATGGACCACCGCCGACCGAGATCAGCGCCCAGGCAAGAAAAAACGTGGGCCCCAGCCCACGTCGCCTCGCCTGGTCGCCAAGCGAACCTGTTGGCGATCCAGGCCCAACTCGACCAGCAGAACCTGTCGACCAGCAGAACCTGTCGAGTATACCGGAGACGCTCTCCGCGTTCACCTGCACGAAACGCGGCCTTCGGCCGTCTCTGACGGCTTTCCCGAAGTTTGGCCGATTCACCCACACTCTGAGTGCCGAGTGACACAACCCTCGGAGGGCCCGGGACGACCGGAGATCGGGAGGAGGCCGGGTCAGCGCGAGAAGACCTGCCGGAGCTCGGTGGGCACGACCGGGTCGAGCTGAGCGTACGTACAGGACTCGGGGTCGCGATCGGGGCGCCACCGCTGGAACCGCGCGGTGTGGCGGAACCGGTCGCCTTGGAGGTGCTCATAGGCAACCTCGGCAACGAGCTCGATGCGCACCGGCTCCCACGAGAGGTCCTTGTCGGCGTTCCACCGGCTCTGGCCCCCGGGCAAGCGCGCGGACTCGTGCGCGGTGGCGTCACCCCACTCCCGCCACGGGTGACCGTCGAGCGCCCCGCCGCGATGCGGCTCAAGCTCGTTCACCAGCTCGGCTCGCCGCTTGGCCGTGAAGCTCGACGCGACGCCGACGTGATGGAGGTTACCGTCGGCGCCGTAGAGGCCGAGCAGCAGCGAACCCACTCCCGCGCCGTCCTTGTGCCTGCGGAAGCCCCCAACCACGCAGTCCGTCGTCCGCAAGTGCTTGACCTTGCGCATCGTGCGCTCGCCCGGCCGGTAGGTCGAGTCCAGGCTCTTCACCATGACGCCGTCGAGCCCGGCGCCCTCGAACCGGTCGAACCAGTCCCGCGCCACGGCCGCGTCTTCGGTCGCCGGCGTCACGAACACCGGCGGTGTCGCGCCGGCGAGAATCGCCTCGAGCCGGCTACGCCGCTGCGAGAGCGGGCGGGCGCGCACGTCTTCGTCACCCTCGGCGAGGAGATCGAAGGCGACGAACGCGGCCGGGATCTCGGCCGAGAGCCGAGCGATCCGCGACGCGGCCGGATGGACGCGGAGCTGGAGCCGGTCGAAGTCGAGACCGTGCTCGCCCATGATGACGATCTCACCGTCGAGCACCGCCCGAGACCCGAGCGACGCGCGCAGAGGATCGGCGAGCTCGGGAAAGTACCGGGTGAGGGGACGCTGGTTGCGGCTGGCGAGCTCCACATCATCACCGTCTCGGTAGACGATGCAGCGGAAGCCGTCCCACTTCGGCTCGTAGACCAGGCCATCACCGCCCGGCAGCTCTCGGGTCAGCTTGGCGAGCATCGGCGCCACCGGCGGCGCGACGGGAAGGTCCGCGACGCCCACGGGCTGGGTCAGCCTCGGGCCAGCGCGGCGACGACACCGTCGAGCGGCGGCTCGTCGCGCTCGCCCGTCGAGCGGAGCTTGCGCTCCACGACGCCCCGGGCCAGACCCTTGGTGCCGACGACGAGCTGGATCGGCACGCCGACGAGATCGGCGTCGGCGAACTTCACTCCGGGCCGGGCGTCCCGGTCGTCATACAGCACCGCGTGCCCGGCGGCCTGCAGCGACGAGTACAGGTCATCGGCCGCGGCGGCAACGTCGCCGAGCGCGAGGAGATGGACGTCGTACGGCGCGAGCGCCGCCGGCCACGCCAAGCCGTGCTCGTCGTGGTGCTCCTCAGCGACGGCCGCCACGATCCGGCTGATGCCGATGCCGTAGCAACCCATGACCATCGGGTGCTGTGCACCGGCATCGTCGGTGTAGCGCGCGCCCAGCGCCTCGGCGTACTTGGTTCCGAGCTGAAACACGTGGCCGACCTCGATGCCGCGGTCGATGCGCAGCGGTGCACCGCAGCTCGGGCACCCGTCACCGGGCTCGATGACGACGATCTCGTCCCAATGCGTCGGAGTGAAATCGCGATCGAGCACCACATGGGCGGCATGGAAGTCGGTCGTGTTGGCGCCGGTGATCCAACTCGGACGCGAACGCACCGACGAGTCGGCCACGACGATCGCGGCGCCCGCGTAGTCAGGACCGATGTATCCGTTGGGTAGCTCGGGGTGGGCCGCGAAGTCGTCGTTGCCGTAGAGACGGACCACCCGGTCGGACAACACGCCGGCGAGCGCGAGCTCGTTGACCTCGCGATCTCCGGGGACCAGCGCAAGGCCGAGCGCCCCGTCGACATCGAACGCGACGCACTTCAACAACCGATCGGGCGTGGTGTCGAGGTGGTTGGCCACGCCGTCGATGCCGGGGAGGTCGGGTGTAGCGAGCAGCTCGCGGGCCGGCTCACGGTCAAGTTCGTCGGCCGGCTCGTCAGCCGAAGCGCCGAGTCGTGGCTCGACCGAGCCTCGGGCAGCGGCTTCGGTGTTGGCCGCGTAGTCACACCGCTCGCACCAGACGAACGCGTCCTCGCCGACCGCGGCGACCGCCATGAACTCCTGGCTCGTGTCGCCGCCGATCTCGCCCGACTGGGCCTTCACCGCCCGAAACGTCAACCCGCAGCGGGCGAACACCTCGAGGTAGGCCGAGAACATCGAGTCGTAGGCCGCCTGGAGCCCCTCGACGTCACGGTCGAAGGAGTACGCGTCCTTCATGAGGAACTCGCGGGCGCGCAGCAGCCCGAAACGGGGTCGGAGCTCGTCGCGGTACTTCCAGTTGATCTGGTACAGGTTCACGGGCAGGTCGCGGTAGCTCGTGTACTCCCCCGCGACCGTCGTGGTGATGAGCTCCTCGGCGGTCGGTGAGAGGCAGAAACCGGTCTCCTTGCGGTCGGCCAGCTTGAACATCAGCGGCCCGTACGACTGGTCTCGACCGGTGCGCTCCCACAGCTCGAGCGGCTGCGCGATCGGCAGGAGGACCTCTTGGGCACCGGCGCGATCCATCTCCTCCCGGACGATCTGTTCCACCCGGGCCAGGACACGGGTGCCGAGCGGCAGCCAGGAGTAGAACCCCGAGGCGACCTTGCGGATATAGCCGGCCCGCACGAGCAGGCGATGGCTGTCGACCTCGGCGTCGGCAGGATCGTCTCGCAAGGTGCGTAGAAAGAGCTGCGACATCCGCATGGCCCGAACATAGCGGCGCGTTGCCCCGGTGCTCTGCCAGGTTGGGAACATCTCCGCCCCGTGGGCCCCCGTGGGCAGATCAGGCGAGCCGGTGAGAAAAGGCCGAAACCGACCGTCGGAACCAAATATTCCTGACCTTGTTGCTGGTATTTCGAGGATCGGCAGGTTACGATCCTCCCCGTGATTCGCATGACCGGCGCACCGAGCATCTCCGTGGGACGTACGCCCCACGAGATGCACGACGAGATGTGTCCGGTCACGCTCGCGTCGCGCCGCTGAGCCGCAACCCAGAGCCGCTCCGCCCACCGCGCCGTTCCTCTCCTTTCCCGTCGTCGCTTCGCGCCCGGAGGACCTCTCGATGGCAATCAACCTTGCCGAACTTCGCACCCGCCCCCTCGACCCCGAGGTCCAAGACGAGCTCGCTCGCTTCGAGACCGGCGTCACCCAATACCTTGCCGGTGAGATCGACGACGACGTCTTTCGCGTCTTTCGGCTGAACCAAGGCATCTACGGCCAGCGGCAAGGCGGACACAACCAGATGCTGCGGGTGAAGATCCCGTTCGGCCGAGTCGAGCCGGACCAGCTCGAGATGCTCGGGTACATCGCGGATGAGTACTCCCGAGGCTGGGGGCACCTCACGACCCGCCAGAACGCGCAGTTCCACTTCGTGGCGCTCGAGCGCACCGTCGAGGTGCTGCACCTCCTCGCCTCGGTCGGGCTGACGTCGCGCGAAGCCTGCGGCGACACGGTCCGCAACGTCGCCGGCTGCCACCTGGCCGGAGCCTGCCCGTATGAGGTGCTCGACATCACCCCGTGGGCCAAAGCCACCGCCGAGCTGTTCCTGCGCAACCCCATCGCGCAGCGCATGCCCCGCAAGTTCAAGATCAACTTCTCGGGCTGCGCGACCGACTGCGGCCAGGCGATGTTCAACGACGTCGGCGTGATCGCGGTGAACCGCCCACTCGCGGACGGCACCGTCGAGCCCGGCTTCAAGATCTTCATGGGCGGTGGTCTCGGGGCCAACCCGCACCCCGCCCAGGCATTCGAGGAGTTCACGAGCCGCGAGGACCTCCTGCCGACCATCGAGGCGATCCTGCGCACGTTCGACCACTTCGGCAACCGGGACAACAAGTTACGGGCGCGGATGAAGTGGCTGATCGACACGATGGGCATCGACGAGCTGCGCGAGCGGATCGTCAAGGAGCGCCGATTCCTGCGGGCGTCGATCACCTGGCCCGGCGGCCTGCCCCGCCCCGTGGTCGACGACGGCGACGCGCCCGCCGGGATGGGCGCCGACGTCCCCGCCGACTCGGGCTCGCCCGTCGAGTTCAGCGGTCTGGATTCCTACCAGCGCTGGGAGCTCGCCAACGTCGTGCGCGGTCGCGCGAACGGGACGGTCTCGGCCTACGCCTGGTGCCGCCTCGGCGACATCACCTCCGAGCAGTTCCGAGCCCTCGCGCAGATCCAGCGGGATTTCCGCACCGACGTGCGGATCACGAACCGTCAGAACTTCGTGCTGCGCGACCTCGGCGAGCATCAGCTCCGGGACCTGTGGAAGCGCCTCGACGAGATCGACATGGCCGAGTCGGGCGCCGAGCTCACCCGTGACGTGGTGAGCTGCCCGGGGGCCGACACCTGCAACCTCGCCGTGACCCAGTCACGCGGGCTCGCCGACGACATCAGCCGGGCGCTCGAGGAGGCCGGCCTCGCCGAGGTGGGCGGCATCCGCACGAACATCTCCGGCTGCACGAACAGCTGCGGCCAGCACCACATCGCCGACATCGGATTCCTGGGCATCGAACGCCGGGCCCACGGCCGGGCCGCGCCGGGCTATCAGATGCTGCTCGGCGGGCGGGTCGGGAACATGGAGATCGCGTTCGGCGAGAAGGCCACGAAGGTCCCGGCCAAGGCGGCGTCGAGCGCGGTGGTCGACGTCGTCGGCCGCTTCGCCTCCGAACGTGCCGCCGGCGAGACGTTCGGCGAGTGGCTGACCCGGGTCGGTGGTGCGGCCGAGGTCGGCAAGACGCTGGCTCACCTCGACCACTTCCCCACCCCCGAGGAATCGCCGGACTACTACGTCGACTTCGACGAGACCGGCCCGTATGTGGCCGAAACGGGTGAGAGCGAGTGCGCGACATGACCGCGACCGAAGGCTTGACCCGGTTGCCCGACCTCTCCGAGCTGGCCGAAGCGTCCCGACGACTCGAGACTGCGCCCGCCTCCGCGGCCGTCGCGTGGGCGCATGAGCGCTTCGGCGACGGGATCGTGCTCGCGGCATCGTTCCAGGACTGCGTGCTGATCGACGTCGCGATCAATGCCGTCGCCGACATCCCGGTCGTCTTCCTCGATACGGAGTATCACTTCGCGGAGACGCTCTGGTACGTCGAACAGGTCCGTCGCCGCTACGGGCTGAACCTCGAGGTCATGAAGCCGAAGGCTGCCCTGGACGACCTCTGGCACGCGGATCCCGACGCGTGCTGTGCGATCCGCAAGGTCGAACCGCTGGGACGGGCGCTCGACGGCAAGGCCGCGTGGCTGAGCGGGCTGCGTCGGGCAGAGACCCCGACGCGAGCAAAGGCTCCGATCGTGAGCTGGGACGTCGGGCGCGGCTTGGTGAAGGTCAACCCGTTGGCGTCGTGGACCGACGCCGACGTGGCGGGCTACGTCGCCGAGAAGGACCTCCCCGTACACCCTCTCGCCGGGCGGGGCTACGCGTCGATCGGCTGCTGGCCGTGCACTCGCGCCGTCGGCGACGGCGAGAGCGCCCGGGCCGGTCGCTGGTCCGGCACCGACAAGATCGAGTGCGGCCTGCACTGATCCGGCCCGGCCGGACTCGATTGGTCCGCAGGTCCTCCGCTCCCCCACCGGAGCGGCCCGTCCCATCTCCGATTCCTGGCACAATCGGGGGGTGGTACACGAGGTCGCAGCTTCGGGGTTCGGCGCGCAGGCCGGGACCTACGACCGGGCTCGGCCGTCGTATCCACCCGAGCTGGTGGACTTCTTCGTCGAGCATCTCCATCTCGGCCCCGGCACATTGGTCCTCGATCTGGCCGCGGGTACGGGCAAGTTGACCCGGCTGCTCACGCCGTCCGGTGCGGATCTCATCGCCGTCGAGCCGGTCACAGGCATGGCCTGGGTGTTGCGCGAGGGGTCACCGGCTGTGCCGCTCGTCTCCGCGACCGCCGAAGCGTTGCCGGTCGCGGACGACTCGCTCGACGCGGTCACCGTTGCCCAGGCCTTTCATTGGTTCGACGCCGAGGCCGCGTTCGACGAGCTCGCCCGGGTGCTTCGCCCGGGCGGACGAGTCGGGCTGGTGTGGAACGCCCGCGATCGCAGCCGCAACTGGGTGAACCAGGTGTGGGACATCATGGACCGCGTCGAGAAGCGCGCCCCGTGGCGAGACCACGACCAGTGGGGTGACTCCGCCCTCGGCGAGCGCGCCGGGTTCGGGCCGCTGCACGAAGCGACGTTCCACCACGACCATCTCCTCACACCTGACGACGTCGTCGCCCGGGTTGCGTCGGTGAGCCACGTCGCGGTGCTGCCCGAGGAGGCCAACGCCTCGGTCCTCGCCGAGATCCGGGAGCTGCTCAGAAACCATCCCGACACCCGGGGTCGTGCCGAGCTCGCAATCCCGTACCGGGTCGACGCCTACTGGTGCGAACGAATCCCGGCCGCGTGAGCGCGCGCGGGGGGTTGGCGATCGCGGCGGGACGCGCCGCGGGCTGGGCGTCACGGGTCACGGGGCGGGGTGCCGGTGCGCAGATCAGCGGTCGGGTGATGCTCCGGCTCCAGCCGGATCTCCTCGACTCGATGGCCACCGAGGACGCGATCACGCTCGTGTCCGCGACCAACGGCAAGACGACCACGACACGGCTCCTCGTCGCCGCGTTGGAAGCGGCCGGTCGGCCGGTGGTGACCAACGGCACCGGCGCGAACCTCGCGGCCGGGATCGTCGCCACCCTCGCGCCGCCGCATCCACCGTCGGATGCGGTCCTCGAGGTCGACGAACGCGTCCTGTCCCTCGTGGTCGATCCGCTCGACGCGCGGCTGGTCGTGCTGGCGAACCTGAGCCGCGACCAGCTCGACCGCTACGGGGAGGTCCGCAGCCTCGCCGACCAGTGGCGGGAGGTCGCCGAGGCGCATCCGGATCTGAAGATCATCGCCAACGCATCCGATCCGCACGTGGCGTGGTCGGCCGCGCCGGCCAGCCCGACGTGGGTGGAGCTGGGCGCGGGCTGGCGCGGCGACGTGGCGACGTGTCCGGCGTGCGATCGCCTCCTCGACTGGAGCGACACCGGCTCCTATCGCTGCGAGTGCGGGTTCGCCACGCCTGCCGCGGAGCATCGCCTGGAGGGAGACACGCTCGTGACCGGCAACCGCCGGGTACCGCTCGAGCTCGCGATCCCCGGCCGGTGGAACGTGCTCAACGCGGCAATGGCGGTCGTCGCGGCGACCGAGCTCGGAGTCGACGCGCAGCTCGCGGCGCGCGCCGCCGCGGACGTGACGACGGTGTCGGGCCGGTACGCGACCTACCGGCTGGCCGATGGGCGTCCGGCCACGGTGTTGCTGGCCAAGAACCCTGCGGGGTGGAGCGAGGTGCTGGCGTGGCTCGAGGGCAACGACCACGGCGTCGTGCTCGCGATCAACGCGCACGTGGCCGACGGACGGGACACGTCGTGGCTGTGGGACGCGCCGTTCGAGCGACTCCGTGGCCGACGCGTCGCTGCGTCCGGTGAGCGCGCACTCGATCTCGCGGTGCGACTCGACTACGGCGGCGTCGACTGCGTCCTCGAACCCGACCCTGTCGCGGCGGCGGCACTCATCGGCGGGGACGAGGTCAACGTGGTGGCGTCGTACACCCAGTTCACCGCACTGACCCGGCGGCTCTCGTGACGACCGACACGCGCACCCGACAGAGCGCGCTGCGGGTCGGACTCGTCTATCCCGACCTGCTCGGCACCTACGGCGACCGCGGGAACGCGGTCGTGCTGGTCGAACGATGCCGACGCCGCGGCATCCCCGCCGAGCTGGTCGAGCTGCCGGCGAGCTCGCCGCTACCCGACTCGCTCGACATCTACCTCTTCGGTGGCGGGGAGGACAGCTCCCAGGTGCTCGCGGCGCAGAACATGGCGGCATCGGCCTCATCCCTGGATCGGGCCCGCGCCGGCGGCGCGGTCGTGTTCGCGGTCTGTGCGGGGTTCCAGCTCATCGGGGCGAGCTACGAGACCGGTGAGGGCGAGATCCTCGACGGTCTCGGCCTCGTCGACATGGCCACCGTCGGGGCGTCACCACGCCTGATCGGCGAGGTGCTCGTCGAGCCCGAGCCCGCAACCGGTCTCCCCACCGTCACCGGCTTCGAGAACCACGCCGGCCGCACCACCCTGGGGCCCGGTATCGGTCCGCTCGGACGGGTGGTGCAGGGCGGGGGTAACGGCGTCGACGGGGTCGACGGCGTGCTCGCGGAGCGGCTCGTCGGCACCTACCTCCACGGCCCGGTCCTGCCCCGCAACCCCGCGCTCGCCGACTCCTTGCTCGCCATGGTCCTCGGCGAGGAGGAGCTCCAGCCCCTCGATGACAGTCTCGTCGAGGCCCTCCGCCGCGAGCGGCTCGCTGCCGTGACCGCGACAGGGTGGCGCGCCCGCCGCCAAGAGCTCCACCTCAACCGCGGCTGACCCGGCCCGTCACCGCGGCCCACCTATCACCTCAGCTCACCGCCACCCCTCCTGGCTCCTGCGTCACCCGCCGGGAACTATTCACCACTGGTGACGCCAAAGCCGGGGGGGGCGGGGTGACGGCGGCGGATGATGAAGACGAACCCCAGGACCAACCCGCCCAGAGCGAGGAACGGCAGCGCGGCACCGAGCGCGGTGGCGCCGGCGGTCGCGGCGCCCACCATTGCGTCCCAGCCCCGCTCGAGCCCACCGAGGAACCCCGACGCCGACTCGCCCTCGGCCGGGCCCGCCACGAGCTTGGTGATCGTGAGTGTGATCGTCGCCAGGTCCACCTGGGCCCGCACGACCCGCAGCTGGCCCTCGAGCGACTCGACCTCGGCTTCGCGCTGAGCCAGCGCGGTCTCGAGGGCGACGATCTCGCCGACGTCCTCGGCCTCGCCGAAGAGCCCCTGCAGGCGATTTCGGCTCGCGGTGGCGCTGGCGAGGCGGCTCTCGAGGTCGACGACCTGTTCGGTGACGTCTTCGGTCGAGACGTACAGCTCACGGGTACGACCGAGGTCCCCGAGCCGGCCGAGGACCGCGCGGAACTGATCCGGCGGCACCTTGAACTCGAGGACCGCGTCGGAGCGGGACCCGAAGGCCGCCTGCTCGGAGAACGTCGTGCCGCCCGCCGCGGTGACGATGGCGCGTGCCTGCGCGGTGGCGTCGCCGATGCGCTCGGCTCGCACGGTGATGCCGGCAGTCCGAATGACGTCCCGCCCGTCGAGCGCGGTCGCGCCCGGCGGGATGTCGGCGAGATCCACGCCCGTCGGCGCCTCGGCCGCCAGGCTCTCCAATATCTCGCCGCGCGCCCCACCACCCCCCGCGT
>DASRPD010000014.1:0-36509 GCA_035646535.1 Acidimicrobiia bacterium | reverse complement strand
GGCGACCGCCTTCGGCCACTTCAGGCCGAACTCCGCCGCGAACGCGTCGATAGCGGTGAGGGCATGCTCGCGGTCTTCGGCATCGCGGATCTCCACCAGCATCTTGCGCGCCGTCGGCTGGGTCGACTTCGGCAACGCAGCGAGGCAGTTCGCGACCTTGTGCACCCAACACCTCTGTTCGGTCGTCTCGGGCCACACGGTGCGCAACGCCGCCCAGAACCCGAGTGCCCCGTCACCAACTGCGACCATCGGAGCGCGCATCCCGCGGCGCTTGAGGTCGCGGAGCAGATCAGCCCAGCTGTCGGTCGATTCGCGGTGCCCGTCGGTGATCGCCACCAGCTCCTTGGTGCCGTCGGTCCGCACGCCCACGATGACCAGACAACACAGGCGGGCCTCTTCGAGACGGACGTTGAAGTGCACACCGTCGGCCCACACGTACACGAAGTCACGGTCATCCAACCGGCGCTGCGCGGAGTCCCGCTGCTCGGCCTGGCCTGCTTGGTCAGGCGAGTGATCACCGACGCCGAGAGCCCGGCGGCGGAACCGAAGAACTCGGTGAGCGCCGGTGCGAAGTCGCCCGAGCTCATGCCGTGCAGATACATCAGCGGCAACACCTCGGTCACCTTCGGGGACTTGCGGCACCACGGCGGCACGATGACGCTCTTGAACCCGCGCCGCTCACCGGTCTGTTCGTCGACGCGCTTGTCGTTCACCCGCGGCGCCTCGACCTCGATCCCGCCGGCCGCGGTCGTGATCGTGCGCGCCTCGGCATGACCGTTGCGGGTCACGAGCCGATGTCCGTTCTCGTCACACTCGCCCGCGAACGCGACGACGTAGTCGTCGACCTCGGCCTCGAGCGCCACCGCCAACATCCGGCGCGCGCCCTCCCGGACGATCTCATCAAGCCCGACGCGCATCTCCGCGCGGGCATCCTCGTTTGCTACTACTCTCAACATCGGCGTTCCTTCCTCCCGGGGTTGCATCCCCGGTCGAGCTCGTGATGGTTTCAACGAGGAAGGTACGCCGCGCCCTCGAACGGATGGCCGATCCACAGGTTCTGGTTATAACTCCACGTGTGTTCGCGGTGTGGTGCTGGCGGTGACGGCTTGCGTGTGTTCACTGGCGTTGATGCTCAGTGGTGCGAGCGCTGGTGCTTCCGTAGCGAGTCCCAGCGTCACCCGGGCGAGTGGTGGTGGGGGCGTGCCGGTGGTGCCGGGGTTCACGTCCTTCGATCCGGCGGTGGTGGGTTACGAGCAGTCCGAGGTCTTCCTCTCGGGGACGGCGAGCGCGTATGAGCCCGCTGCGCCCGTCGGCGCTGACGGGAAGTACAGCGCTGTTGCGACGAGCACGGCGCCGTACACGACCCGCGCCGGCGTGATGCGACCGATCAAGCGACGCCATTTCAACGGAACGGTCGTCGTGGAATGGTTGAACGTCAGCGGAGGGGCTGACGCGGCCCCTGACTGGATGCTCGGACACAACGAACTGGTACGCGAAGGGTTCGTCTGGGTCGGCGTCTCCGCTCAAGAAGTGGGTGTGAACGCGCTCCAGTCGGCCGATCCGACAAGAGGGGACGCTGCCCGTTACGCCAACCTGTCACACCCGGGTGACAGCTACTCGTACGACATCTTCAGCCAGGCCGGGCAAGCGATACGTGACCACCCCCGCACGATTCTCGGCGGACTGAAACCCGAGCACCTCATCGCGATCGGTGAGTCGCAATCCGCTGGCCGCCTGGTCACCTACATCGACCTCGTCCATCCCCTCGCGCATGTCTACGACGGCTACCTCGTGCACAGCCGCTCGGGAGGCGCGCCCATCCGCGATGACCTCGGCGTGCCCGTCCTCGTGTTCCAAACGGAGACCGACGTTTCCTTCAGCAACGCGACTGCCCGCCAGCCGGACACCAGCACCTACCGGCTGTGGGAGGTGGCGGGCACCGCGCACTTCGACTACTACGGGCTCAGCATCGGACCCAAGGATACCGGCGATGGTCAGGGTGCCGTCGCGGTGCTTGCGTCGATGCAGAACCCCACGAGCCAGCCGAGAGCGAACTTCAGCTGCGGCTCGCCGATCAACACCGGGCCAGCTCACTACGTCCTCGACGCGGCCTTCTACCGGCTCAAGCGGTGGGTGGCGAAAGGCGTCGTGCTGCCGGTCGCGCCTCGCCTCCAAACCACTGGAGTGAGTCCCGTCGTCTTCGCCACTGATGCCAACGGCAACGTGCTCGGCGGTATCCGTACCCCCGCCGTGGATGCACCCGTCGCCACGCTGAGCGGTCTTGCGAAAGGGGGCACCTCATTCTGTTTTCTGTTCGGCTCGACGGCGCCGTTCACGCCCTCCCAGATGGAAGCGCTGTACCCCAGCCACGGCAAGTTCGTGGCCGCCTGGGCCCGAGCGACGAGGTCCGCTCGCGCGGCTGGGTTCCTCGTCCGCGCGGACGCCAAGGAGCTCGCATCCGCCGCGGCCCGATCCAACGTCGGGAAGTAGGAACGAAGCGAGGCCCAAACGGCCGCGGCGATGACAGCGCGGTGGCTCACGACAAGACAGTGCCGGCAGATCGACACCGCGGTGTCCCTAAACGCGCGTCCCCGAATCTCGCCCACTGGGGTGTCATCGAGCGCCAGGGCGAGGGCGCGCCGTTCGCCGCTGCGGGGGGCGCTTTGCTGTCGCGCACCCGCCCCGATTGCCCGTTCGGCGAGCGTTCTCGCAAGGGTGTGTGCGCGTTATTGGGCGGCTCCGGCGATGAAGGTCGCGACGATGTAGGTGGCGTGGCGGTCGAGGGTGACGCGGGCTCGGTCGTAACGCATCGCGGTTCGCGGTTCGCGGGTCAGCGTGGCTGGCGGCTTCTTGCATCCCGCCGGGTTGGCCGGTTGTTCGGCGTTGGGTTGAGACCGAGCGGGGTCGCGACAGTCGAGGTTGGTCAGGCCCTCGCGACTGCTGCCTTCTCGAGGTGAGGTTGCCCCGGTTGTCCGGACCCTGTGATGTTCCGCGGGGCGGTTCACCGCAGGTGTACCTGACGCGTCGTCCCCGAGATCCGGCCGGGGGTGTCGCTGGTCGGACCTACGCCATGCAGCCGCGTCTGCGAGCGTTGCTACGGTGCCCGCTTGTGGTCGCTCCATCGACCTCGGCGCCGTAGGCCGCGAGTATCGATCTCACCAGCAAGGGGAACAAGGCATGCAACACAAGCCGACAACCGTTCGTGACAGGCTCGGCGCTCTCGTTGGCCTACTGAGGGTCAGCGATGCGGAGTTCCATGCGTTCATGGGCACGTACGACGAGTTGTTCACGGAGTCGCCGGAGAACACGAAGGCCGACTACGAAGACGGTGTACCCCTGAGGGGCTACATCCAAGGCAGCAGCGCGGAGCTCGAGCAGCTGTACAGGATCATCCACCTGCTGTGCACGCTCGGGTCGGTCGAGAAGATGTACATGCCACCGGTGATCGATCCCGAACAATCGGTCCTCCAGAACCAGATTCTGTTCGAGCGGATGGTGGCGAACGATCTCAAGCTCGGCAAGGGCGACAAGGTGTTGGATCTGGGCTGCGGTTGCGGAGCGATCGCCGAGCACATCGCGGAGCTGACCGGAGCCACCCCGTACGGCATCAACCTCGACGAGTCGCAGATCGACAAGGCATGGCGAAACCCGAACCTGCCGCGATCCAATTTTGCGGTCGGCGACTTCAACAAAGCTCTCGAGTTCGATGACGGCGCGTTTGACGCGGTCTACGCGATCCAGCCGATGACCTACGTCACCGATCACAAGTTCACCTTCGGGGAGGTGTATCGCGTCCTGAAGCCGGGCGGGATGTTCGTCATGAACGACGTCGCGGCTCTGGACAGTTACGACCGCGACAACGAGCATCAGCGGACGCTGATTCAGCACACCCGCGAGCTCACCGTGTTCGGGGGGTTCTGGTACTTCAAGTATTGGGAGGATGCCTACACGAAGGCCGGTTTCGACCTGGTCTCATCCGTGGGGAGGAGTGCGGTAGAGATGATCAAGAGGGAAGTCGCGCTCTTCGACAGGTACGAAGCTGTGTTCAAGTTCCTCGCGAAGATCCACGTGATTCCCAAGAAGACCGACGCGATGATGCAGCGGATGAACGAGAACAGTCAGTCGTACATCCAAGCCGAAGAAGAAGAACTACTGACGCTGAACTGGCACTGCGTGGGGCAGAAACCGGAGTGAGCGTCACGCGAGGACGGACGGGCCGTGTTGAGTTCCCGGCCTGGGTCAGAGGTGCCGGTCCCGTCGGGGAGGCCTGACCCCGTTTCGAGTGCTGCCCTGAGAGCTCCACGACGCGCAGATCGGCAGACATGGGCGGATTGGCTTCCGCGTAGGCGGGATGAGACTACCGAGACGCGCTTCGTGTGACCCGCGAGAGCTTCACGCGCTGTGCGAAGCCCTTCAGCGTGAAAGCGCCTGCCGGGCGGGATGAGAAGTCCGTCGAACCCTCGAGCGCGCTGAGTGTCTCCGTATCGACGAGGAGCGTCGATGGACGAGCGACGCTCACGGCGCGTGCGGCGAGATTGACGACCGGACCGGAGTAGTCGCCGTCTCGTGCGAGGACATCGCCCGTGGCCACGCCGGTTCGCACTGGGGGCAGCACGTCGTGGGACGCGAAGGCGTCGACCAGCGTGAGCGCGATATCAATCCCAATGGCAGGGTCGTGAGCAACGAACATCACTTCATCGCCGATGAGCTTGACGACTCGGCCCCCGCGTCCGACGACGATCTCCGAGGCGGTCGAGTCGAACAAGCTCAAGGCTTGGGAAAGTGCCGGGAGGTCCAGCTGCTGCGTCCACGCTGTCGAATTGACGAGGTCGGCGAATCCGATGCTGCGGCGGACGAGATCGATACCGGCCACGGCCTCCATCGCCTCGTGCGGGCGGAAGGCTCGGTCGATGTGGTGGCGGAGGAAGGAGTCGAAGGCGCGTGACATGCTATCGACTAGCACCACCGACTCCGCGTTCGCCTGCGCGAGTTCGAGACCGGCCGGTTCGTGCTCGACCGCTTGTGGCCCGATGTTCACGACGAATGCGCTCACCGACGCGTCAGCAACGCGCGCCGCGGCCGCGCCCAACACGCGGATCATTTGGATCGTCACCGGTTCGCCGAGTAACTCGATTCCGGCTTCCAGGCCGGCGAGGATCTCGACGTCGTGCCGCGAGAATGTCAGAACATCTGGGTCCGGATCGGGCTCAGGGAACCCGGCGGCTCGCCACGCGTGCGCAACCAACTCGGGGGCGATATTGGCCGCCGCAGCGACTTCGTCGAAGTTCAGACGCTCGCGGTCACCCCACAACGCGATTCTCGACGCCACGAGCGGCAGCTCGCCCGGTCTCGCGGCCACAAGGTCGTCGATGGTCGCTCCCAATCCGACGAGATACTCGAGGAGTGCGAGACGTTGCGGCACGCTATCAGTGCCCAGATCATAGAGTCCGGCCACCTCGAACTCGGCCGGACCCGGCCGATTGACCTGCACCACGAGCCCATCTTCGCGCTGGCGACGCTGCGCGCGCCTCGACCGCTGCGCCGGGACCACGACCCGGGTGAGCGTTGACGTCACCGTCACCTGAGCTAGCTCCACCCGTCGCCGGCAACCGCGACTCGTCACCACTCGCGAGCTCCACTCCGGGATCGCATCGGAGAGAGCCCCGTCTCCGACGCGAATGAAGGGTGGCGCTGCTTCGCGTTACGGGCTGCGACGTTGCGCCAGGTTGGCTCGCCGGGCGACGTTTGACGCCGGCTGCACGCGCCCCCCACAGTGAGGCGCCCGAAATGGGCGATCCCACGGTGACGGAGATGACTGGTGCGAAGCAGCCTCGCCCGCAGGCTCATGACCGGCGGTGCCATCGCCGCCGGCGCGACGCTCTTCCAGGATCTCCGAGACGAGGACTACGGATCGCGGGGGTTCAGCGTCACCGATCCCGAAGGCAACATCTGGAGCTTCGGCACCTACCGCGGGGAGTAGGCACCGGATCACGCCATCGTGATGGCTGAGGGTGATGGCTGAGGGTGACGGGCTGGTCGTGTCCCGTCGTCGGAAGCTCCCGCCCGGTGCCGCCCTCGCGGTCAGGCGTTCCGCGTGTCGCGCAGCGCGGGGTGCTGGCGGGCGAGGAGGGGGAGGAGCAAGCTGCGGGGCACGAGATGGCCGCCGGCGGCCGAGACCTTGTTCGCGGCGCCGGGGATCACGACGGCCTTGCCGCGGGCCACTCCGTCGATCCCCGCCGTGGCGACGTCGGTGGCGGACTCCCACATGATCGCCGGGAGCGAGCCGGTCGATTCTTCCTCGCTGAACCCCGCGGCTTCGGCGAACTCGGTCTTGACCGGGCCGGGGCACAGCACCGTGACCGTGATGGGAGTTCCGGCGAGCTCGGCGCGCACGGCGTGGCTGTAGCTGAGGACGAACGCCTTCGACGCGGCGTAGCCGGCCTGTCCGGGCAGGGGCTGGAAGGCGGCGGTGGACGCCACGTTCAAGATCGCACCCCGGGCGCGCTCGACCATGCCCGGCAGGAAGAGGCTGCACAGATGAGCGACGGCTTCGACGTTGGTGCGCAACATCGCGATCTCGCCGGCCGGGTCGTTCGCGGAGACGGGACCCGTCGTGGAGAATCCGGCGTTGTTGACGAGCATGTCGACCGACAGGCCGCGTTCGGTGATCTCGGTGAGGATTCGAGTCCGAGATGCCTCGTCGGTCAGGTCGGCGGTGACGACTTCGGCGCGCACGCCATGGGCCGTAGCGACTTCGTCGGCCAGCGCGCGGAGTCGATCCTCGCGGCGGGCGACCAGGGTGACGCCGAGACCTCGGCTCGCGAGGCCGCGGGCGATCTCCGCGCCGATGCCGGACGACGCGCCGGTGACGACGCAGGTCCGGGCGGGTGCAGGAGCAGGGAGGGTCATGGCCCGATCGTAGGGGTCTCTCCGACTGGCGGCACGTGGTCGGGGTCTCCAGCCGGCCGTTGCTCCGGCGGGACTGGGCGGCCGGCTCTTCCGGTCGGGGCCGATCCGCGCGAGTCTGAGGGCGTGGCGGGCCCTTTTCGCTTCGACCGGACCTGGGTGTTCGGCGTGGCCCCGGCCGAGCTGTTCGCCACGGTCTCTCGGACCGAGTGCTTCACCGACTGGTGGAGCTGGCTGCGGCGCTGCGATGTCGACGGCATCCGAGCCGGTGCCGGCGCGACGTGTGTGATCCGGGCACCCTTGCCCTACTCATTGCGATTCGATGTGCGGATCGACCGGGTGGAGCCGGACGCGCTGATCGCCACGTCGGTGCGCGGTGATCTCCAGGGACCGGCACGGCTCGAGATCTCGCCCGACGACGCGGGCTGTGTGGCGCGGCTCACCTGGTCGCTCGAGCTGCGTGATCCCGTGTTGCGCCGCGTGGCCGTGCTCACCCGGCCGGCGATGGAGTGGGCACATGACCGCGTCGTTGCCGTCGGCGTGGCCGAGTTCGAACGGCACGCGCTCGCCGACGCGGCGCGCCCGCCCCGCTTCGTCTAACCCTTGCCGTATCCGGTCGTCTCGAAGCCGCCGAGGTACGCGAGGACGCGAGCCTCGGTGAAGGCACCGAGGTAGCTGCCGAGAGCGTCGAGCTTGTCGCTCGCATCCCCCTCACGGTCCACGCCCGCGATCTCGTAGCCGGCGACGACGAGTGATGCCTCGACCTTGCGCGTCTGGAGCACACCGACGCTGCGCTCGACCTGACTGGAGCCGAACGACAGGGCCGAGACGAGCGCGCGCTCGTTGCCGACTCCTACGACGTTGTTCTCCTCGTCGAGCTCCGCGCTGAGCGAGTAGTACTTCGTGAGGAGCTCCGCCGAGCGCGTGTAGAGCGAAACCGCGCCACCGAGCCGCGCGTAGACGGCCGTGTTCGTGTCACCGAGGTACTCGTCGAGTCCACCTTCGAGGATCCCGACCGAGGCCTGGGCGAGCGCATACTCGAAGTCCGTTTCCGCGAACGCGAGCTTGAACTCCTCGGCCTTGACGCCACTCTCGTTCGCGGCGGGCTCGAGGATGAGAGCGTCGAACGCGGTGAGGTTGGCCTCGGCCGCCTTGCGGAAGAAGTCGGCAACGGCACTGAGCTTCACCTTCTTGGACACCTTCGCGCCGCCGCCGCCCTCGCCGACGTCGACGATGTCCTCCGCGGCCTCGATGAGAGTGCCGGCGAACTCGTAGAAGAGGGCTCCGCCGACCGCGGGCTGGAGGATCTCCTCCTCGGTGGTGCCCAGGGCGGCCTGATCGAAGAGAGTGTCGGCAAAAGAGCTCAGCGAGATCGCATCGATCGCGCCCTGATAGCCCTGGATGAGTATCGACGCGTCGCTCACGCGCTCGGGCTTCACGTTCCTGAGGGTGTCGACGAAGGCCTCGATCTGGCCCGCGATCGCGGTGCTCGACCGGATCTGGTCGATGAACGCCTCCACGCCCTGGGTGAGGTACACCTGCAGAGCCTGCCCGTCCCGACCGCGGCGTTGGCCTGCGCGGCAGCCAGGAGCGCAGCGTTGTACGCGCCGGCCTGCAGCCCGTTGTCGCTCAAGTCCTGGGCGCGCGCCGCCGACGCGTCAGCGTCGATCGCGAGGTCCGCGAACTCGCTCTGGATGGCCGGGTCGAGCGCCAGGAACTCGGTGGCCGAGGCATCGAAGTCCGCCTGGAGCGACTTCACCTTCGCGGCGATCGCGTCGTAGGTGTCACCAGTCAGCTCGACGTCGGCCCGCTTGGGGCGGGGGAGAGTCTTGCCGGTGAAGGCCTTGTAGGCCTCGTAGATGTCACCGACCTCGCGGACCTCGATGCCCTCGCTCCGGCCGAGCCGCACGACGTCCACGAGCTCACCGGTATCGTCCGCGCTGTTGTGCTGGCCGAGAGGGATGAGCATGCGATCCTTCTTGGCCTCCACGACGCCGTCGACCTTGTAGGGGATCCCACCGACGGGCCCGACCGTGCCGTCAGGGTTGATGGTGCCGGTCATCGTGATGTCCTTCTTGATGGTGTCACCACGGATGAGCGACAACAGTCCGATCGTCATGAGCGCGCCCGCGCTCGGGCCGTCGATCCGTCCGTTGACATCGAAGGTGACCTCGGCCCCGCTGAGGGGAGCACCCGTCAGGATCGTTGCCACCGCGGCCGCGTTCCAGCCCGCCGAGCGCCACTGGTCACCGGTACCGCTCACCTCGTCCTCGCTGAACGCGACGCGGAACTGCTTCTTCTTGGTCTTCTCGTAGTGGATCGTGAACTTGTTGGTACCGCCCGAGGATCCGTCGGCGCTCTCTTGTACGAACAGAGCGTTGAGCGTTACCTCGTTCCCGTCGACGGCCGCGGCATCGGTTGCGGTCAGTCCGGCCGTGCCGAGCAGCGCGATCACGAGGGCAAGGGCAAAGGCAGGTGTGAACCGACTGCGGCGCCTGATCTCTCCCGTGCGTTGGTCGCCTCGTGCGACTGTGACACCCGCAAACTACCGAGGGGACCCCGAGCTCACGGCATCCCAGCCCGTATCTCGGCGGGTGTCGGCTCTGGGCTCAGCGGATCGTGCCGCGACCCGCAATGAGCGGGAGGTCGAGCGTGCTGAGCATGCCGGGCGCGGCGGCCCGTACGGCCGGGATCGCGTTGAGCGCACGCATGCCGGTGGCCAGACAGCCACCGGCGACGGCGTCGCCGTGCGCGTCGCGAAACGTCGTCTCCTGGCGGATCGTCGGGCTTCCTTCGATATCGACCCGGTACACGTCATTCGGCGCGATGCGACCGCGTGGCCAGTCGGGGGCGGCGTCATTGGTGATCCGATTCACGTGTTCGAGCACGATGCGCGCTTCGCCACTCACCATGCCGTTGATGGTGAAGTGCACGCCGGCGACCGTGCCTGCCTCGATCACGCCGTTTTCGAACTCGATGGCGCGCGGTGTCACCCACTTGTCGTACGTCGTCGTGATGTCGTCGAGCTCGACCCCCATCGCGCTCGCCATCATGGGAACGGTGCCGCCCCACGCCATGATGAGGATCTCGGGGATCTCGAGCACGGCGCGGCGCTCGGCCGGCTCACCGAAGCCCATCGGGGCGTAGTCACCCGTGTAGGTCGCGTAGTCCAGGATCTCGCTCGCGGTGACGCGATCGACGCGCCCGCACACGCCGGTGAGGGTCATCGGGAGCAGGTCGTTCGCGAAGCCGGGATCGATCCCGGTGGTGAAGCACGACGTGCCTCCTTCGGCACAGGCCACTTCCATGGGTTCGGCCATCCAGCGATCGGCAGTGGGCCACCACACGAAGTTGGTCATGGACGTGGACACGACGTCCTTACCGGCGCGCAACGCCTTGGTCATGTTGTCGATGTTGTCGCGGGCCTGTTCGGCCGTCGGCCCGTAGTAGGCGACTGCGTCGGCCTCGAGCGCCAGCGCGGCGTCAATGTCGGTCGACGCCACGACGCCGGTCGGTGCGATGCCACAGATATCGCCGGCGTCGCGTCCGTGCTTGTCGGGATCCGCCACGATCACACCGGCGAGCTCGAAGCACGGATGGTCGACGATCTCGGCGATCACCCGGCGACCGACGTAGCCGGTACCCCACACGATCACGCGATCGACGCCTTCCTGCACGTGGGTCTCCCTCGACGAGATCGGCTTCGGCGGCGAACGCTACCCGGAGTGATCATGCGGAATACGGGAGCGCCCGCACCCTTGCCGACCCGCGTTGGTGCGCTCGGCGTCGCATAGCGACGCCGAGCGCACCAACGGGAAGGGTCCAGGTGGGTCCACCGGTGGCTGTCCCACGTGCTGCGTACAGTTCGTTGGCGATGCGCCTGCTGCACACCTCCGACTGGCACCTGGGTCGCACGTTCCACGGAGCCTCCTTGCTCGATGAGCAGGCACAGGCTGTCGACCGCATCGTGGAGATGGTGTCCGAGGGCTCGATCGAGCTCGTCGTCGTCGCCGGCGACCTCTACGACCGCGCGTTCCCGCCGGCCGAAGCGGTGGACCTCTTCGGCGATGCGATCGACCGGTTGCGATCAACGGGCGCTGCGGTCGTGGCCATCAGCGGCAACCACGATTCGAGCATCCGCGTCGGGGTGCACGACCGCATCCTGGCCCCGACGGGCGTCACGATCCGCGGTGACGTGAGTCGGGCGACCGAGCCGGTGATGCTCGAGTCGGCCGACGGGGGCCCGCCGGTAGCCGTCTACCCGCTCCCGTACCTCGACCCCACCCTGGCCGGACCGATCCTGGCGCCCGAGCCGGATCCCGACGCCGATCCGGACCCCAATTCCGACGTCGATGCCGCCGACGCCGCCGAGGAAGGATCGGAGCCCGACGCCACGTCGCGGCATCGCCTTCGCCACGACGAGGTCACCCGGCTCGCCACCGACCGGATCCGTGCCGACCTCACCGGTCGCAACGGCGCGCGCTCGGTGGTGGTCGCGCACACGTTCGTGGAAGGTGGGGTCATCTGTGAATCCGAGCGTGAGCTCACCGTCGGCAATATCGAGCATGTCGGCGTCGACGCCTTCGCCGGCTTCGACTACGTGGCCCTCGGCCATCTGCACGGCTCCCAAGAACGTGACGGTCCGCGCGTCGCGTACTCGGGGACGCCGTTGCCCTACTCGTTCTCCGAAGAGGATCACGTCAAGTCGGTGCGGGTCGTCGAGATGGCAACCGACGGCGCGCTCGCGGTCGAGGTCGTGCCCCTCGGGGTCGGTCGGTCGCTGCGGACGATCGAGGGCACGCTCGACGATCTGCTGGGCAACGCCGAGCTCGTCGATGCCGAGCCTGCCCGGGTCCGGGTGATCCTCACCGACGCCCACCTGCCGATGCAGGCCATGGCCCGCCTGCGCGACCGGTTTCCCTTCGCGGCCGAGCTGCGCCACCGTCCCGGAGGAGTCGAGCCCGGGAGCATCGGCGCAACCGAGCGCGACGCCGCCGACCGGGCGGCCTCGCCGTTGGAGCTGACCGTGCGATTCTGGGCCGAGCAACACGGCACCGCGGCCGGCGCGGCCGAGGCCGAGCTGCTCACCACCGCGCTCGACGCCGTCAACCGCAGCGTTGAACGGTGAGGCCGCACCGGCTCGCTCTCGAGGCGTTGGGCCCCTACGCGGACGGGGTGACGATCGACTTCGACGATCTCGCGCGCGACGGACTCTTCCTCATCCACGGCCCCACGGGCGCGGGCAAGACCTACCTGCTGGACGCGATGAGCTTTGCCCTCTACGGCGAGGTCGCCGGCGCCCGCGGCAACCACACGCTCAAGTCGGATCACGCCGAACCGCGGGCCACGCCCCGGGTCAGCCTCGAGTTCTCGGCCCAGGGGGCCCGCTATGTCGTCGAGCGCACCCCGACACACACCGCGCCCAAGAGGAGGGGGGACGGCGAGACGACCAAGCACGCGACCGCCACCCTGGTCCGGCTGGACGGTGCGACACCGGTACCGATCGCGTCGTCGATCACGGAGATCCGCCAGGAGGTCGAGCGCCTCGTCGGGCTCGACGCGAGCCAGTTCAAGCAGGTGATCCTGCTCCCGCAGGGCCAATTCGAGCAGGTGCTGCGCGCCGACTCCGGTGACCGCGAGCAGCTGCTCAAGACCCTCTTCGACACCGGGATCTACGAGAAGGTCACCTTCTGGCTCGACGAGCAGGCGAAGCAGGCGCGTCGAGCGGTCTACCAGCAGCAGGAAGCGCTCGAGGTGAAGCGCAACCAGGCCGTGCACGAGTGGCAGCCGTTCGCAGGTGATGATGCCCACTCGGCGGCCGAGCCCGATGACGCAACGACAGTTCCCGCCGACCAAGCCGCACTCGACGCGCTGGTGGAGCGGATCGGACGCGCCGCGGCCGACGCGAACACCGCGGCCGCGAACGCATGGCAGACCAAGCAGGGCGCCCAGCAGCACAAGGAGGGGTTCGACGCGGTCGCCGCCCGTTGGGACCGCCGCGCGGCAGCTCGGGCGCGCGCGGCCGAGCTCGCGGACCTGCGAGGCGCGATCGACGCCGATCGCGCCGTGCTGTCGCGCGCGGAACGGGCCGAGCAGCTGCGGAACACCCTCGAGACCGAGCACACGCTACGCAAAGGGCTCGCGCAGCTTGACGCCGAGAGCGCGGCGATGCTCGACGCCGCGCGGGCCGTGCGCGACTCGGGTACCGCGCTTCCCGACGCGTTCGCCGACCTCGACCTCCGGGCGCTCGCTCCGCCGGCCGCGATCACCGCCGCGCTCGCCGCGCTCGCGGCGCACCGCGCCCTGCTCGACGAGCTCTGCCGCAAGGCCGACGCCGCCGACGTCGAATCGGACAAGGCGGCGAAGGCGCGCACCGCCGAGCAGGCTCAGCAGAAGATCGTCGAGGAGGCGACGACCGAGGCGGCCACCCGCCGCGACGAACGCGAAGCTGCCACCACGGCGCTCGTGTCCGCACGGAGCGCGCGCGACCGGATACCGGGACTTCGCCAGGCTGCCGCCGACGCTCATGCCCGTGCCGATGCGGCCGCCACGCTCGTGACGGCTCGCAAGGAGCAGGTGAAGTCCGAGCGCGCCGCCACGAAGTCCGAGCGCGCCGCGATCAAGGCCGGCAAGGACGCGCTCGACCTCCGCCGGCGCTACCTCGACGGCATCGCCGCGACCCTGGCGGGGAGCCTCCTCGACGATCGGCCCTGCCCGGTGTGCGGCTCGACCGAGCATCCCGCCCCCGCGGTGGCCGCGCCCGACGCGCTCGACAAGCGCGAGGTCGACGATGCCGATGCCGCTGCCGGCGAGGCCGACCGTGTCGGCCGGACGGCCGTCGAAGCCGCCAATGCAGTCACCCAGCGTGTGGCGGCCCTCGAAGCGAAGGCCGGAGACGCGGCCGACGACCCTGCTGCGGCCAAGGAGCAGGCCGCGACGGCCGCGGCCACGCTGCATGCCGCCACGGAGCAGGCAGGTGCGATCGTCACGCTCGAGGAGAGCATCGCCATGATCGACGCGCGCCTCGTCGAGGTCGAACAGCATCTCGCAGCGGCAGGAAAGGCTGCCGCGACCGCCACTCAGGCCGCAGCCGGCGCGACCGAGCAGGCGGCGACGATGCGCGCCCAGGTGGCCGAGGTCCTCGGCGACGGGATCGCGCCGCGCGTCGCGCTCGCGTCGCTCGGAGCTGTCGAAGGTGTGCTCGGCGAGCTCGCGTCTGTCAGCGAGCAGGTCACCACCGAGACGGCGAAGCTCACGAACACGACCGAGCATCTCGGGCGCGAGCTCTCGACATCACCGTTCACGGACGCGGTGGATGCACGCGACGCCCTGCGCGACGACGCGACCCGCGCCGCGCTCACCAAGCGGGTCAAGGACCACGAGGGCGACACCCTGAAGCAGCAGGGCATCCTGGAAGATCCGGAGCTCACTGGTTTGCCTGACGACCGGCCCGAGACCGTCGCCGCGCAGGAGGCGGTCGGGCAGGCCGAGCTCGTACACACCACCGCGGTGGAGCACCACAAGGGTGCGCGCGACGCAGAGCAGGAGCTGCGCCGCCTCGCCGACGAGCACCGCACCGGTGAGGCGGCGCTGGCCCAATTTCGCGAACGTGCCGACATGGTCAACGCGGTCGCCGATCGCTGCGCGGGCAAGCTGGCGCCGCGGATCTCACTGCAGCGGTGGGTGCTCGCCGCCTACCTCGCCGACATCTGCCGGCTCGCGAACACCCGGCTCGAGAAGATGACGTCGGGCCGGTACCAGATTCGGGTGCACAGCGACGGCGAGCGTGGTGGCAAGCAAGCTGGACTCGGCCTCCGAGTGCTCGACGCATTCACCGGCGAGGAGCGCGAGGTGTCGACGCTGTCGGGGGGCGAGACGTTTCAGACATCGCTCGCGCTCGCGCTGGGCGTCGCCGACGCGGTGCAGGCGTACACGGGGGGTGTGCACCTCGAGGCGCTCTTCATCGACGAGGGCTTCGGCACCCTCGATCCCGACAACCTCCAGCTCGCGATGGACGAGCTCGACCGGCTCCGTGAGGGTGGTCGGATGGTCGGGGTCATCAGCCATGTCGGCGCACTGCGCGAACGCATCCGGTTGGGCATCGAGGTCGTTGCCACCGACAAGGGCTCGACGGTACGGGTCGGCGACATCGCTCATCCCTGAGCGCGACCGGACAGGGTGCCCGGCGTGGGTGTCACAGCCCGTCGGTAGTCTCCGTCCGTGCTTGACCTCCGCAGCGCCGACCGTGTGGGTCCGCTCGCGGCTGTGCTGGCTGAGGTGCTCGCGGAGCCGCCGGCCGATCCGATGACGCCGGAGTGGGTCGCGGTACCGACGGTGGGCATGCACCGCTGGCTCGGCCTCGAGCTGGCCCGGTCGCTCGGCGCGTCCGGTCCCGGCGTCGGTGACGGCGTCGCCGCCAACATCACCTTCACGTTCCCGGGTGCGCTGCGCCAGGCCGTGCTCAGCGCGGGGGAGTGCGCGGGCGACAGCGCGGGGGACACGGCAGCGCGCACCGATCCGTGGCGGGTCGAGCATCTGGTCTGGGCCGTGCTCGACGTGCTCCACGCGGGGCGTGCCGACGACCGCCTGGGCCCGCTCACGAGCCTGGCTCCGGGAGCCACCTGGTTCGGCCGCGCCCGGCGGCTGGCCGACCTCTTCGACCGGTACGCCGTGCGCCGGCCCGACCTCGTGATGCACTGGAACGCGGGGCGCGACGTGGACGCCACCGGCCGGCCCCTCGTCGAGCACGACCGCTGGCAGCCTCACCTGTGGCGCCTCACCCGCGCCCGCATCGGTGAGCCCAGCCCGCCCGAGCGGCTCCCCGAGCTGCTCGATGCCCTGAGGGCCGGAACCCTCACCGTCGACCTGCCCCGTCGCCTGGCCGTGTTCGGCGTCACCACGCTCCCGGGCGGCCCGCCGTTCGTCGACCTGGTCGAAGCCGTCGCTCGCCACCGGGACCTCCACCTCTTCCTCCTCGACCCCTCACCCGCCACGAGCGCACGCGTGCGGGCCGCGACGCTGGTCGCACCACCATCGCCCGAGCTCCTGCGCGTCGACGACCATTCGGCCGACGCTGTCGGTCACCCGCTGCTGGCGTCCTGGGGGCGCCCCTACCGTGAGCGCACCGTGCTGCTCGCGGCGGCCGAACCCCGCGCAGTCCCCGCGCCGTGCCCGGTCGAGCCCCAGGAGCAGGCATCCCAGGAGCCGGCGGCCGGTGCCGGGACAGGGAGTGACGAACCGCGTGGGCTGCTCGCCCGGGTCCAGCACGATCTACGCGCCGGCGTTGCGCCCGCGGGAGACTTCGACCTCGACCCTGACGACCATTCGATCCAGGTGCACTCCTGCCACGGCCAGGCCCGCCAGGTCGAGGTGCTGCGCGACGCGATCCTGCATCTCCTCGCCGACGATCCCACCTTGCGCGAGGAGGACATCGTGGTGCTGTGCCCGGCCATCGGTCAGTTCGCGCCGCTGGTCGAAGCCGGCTTTGGCCCATCGGCTGAGGCATCCGGCGCCGCGCCCATCGGCGTGGCCCCCCGGCTCCTCTACCGCATCACCGACCGTTCGCTGCGCGAGTCGTACCCCGTGCTCGCGGCGCTCGACGCGTTGCTCGAGCTGGTCTCGGGCCGCTGTACTGCATCGGGGCTGGCCGAGCTCGTCTCACTGGCACCGGTCCGCGAGCGCTTCGATCTCGACGAGGACGCGCTGGGCACCATCGGCGACTGGATCACCGAGACCAACGTTGCCTGGGGCTTCGACGGTCAGAACCGCGCGTCGTGGGGCGTCCCCCCGGAGCTGACGGCCAACTCGTGGCGGGCCGCGGTCGATCGCATCCTCATGGGTGTCGCGGTCAGCGACGACGACATCACCCTCGCGCCCGACGACATCGCACCGCTCGGCGTCGAGGGCAGCGACCTCGCCGTCGCGGGTCGATTCGCCGACGTCGTGGCTCGCCTCGCGGCCATCGCCGACGACATGGCCCGACCTCGTACGCCCGCCGCCTGGTGCGATGCGCTCTCCGACGCGAGCGAGCAGCTCTTCGCCGTGGAGCCCGGCCGGCACCACCAGCTCGACCAACTCCGGCGGATCTTCACCGAGATCGGCGACCAGGCCGTTCTGGGCGATGAGCCTGCGACGGTCGAGCTCACCCTCGCCGACATCCGTCGCCTCCTCGCCGACCGGCTGCACGGCGCGCCGCGTCGCCCCGACTTCTTCCGGGGCGGCATCACGGTCAGCTCACTGACCCCGCTGCGCTGGCTGGGTTTCCGCGTCGTCTGCCTGCTCGGGCTCGACGAGGTCGGCACGAGCACCGGTACCGGTCTCACCGATGGCGACGACCTCGCCGCCCTTGCCCCGCGCCTCGGTGATCGCGACCCGCGCTCGGAGGTCCGCCAGGCGCTCCTCGAGGCCGTGCTCGCCGCGGGTGACCACCTCGTCATCACTCGAACCGGCCACGACATCCGTACCAACCGGGAAGTGCCGAGCGCGGTCGCGTTCGCCGAGCTGCGCGACACGGTGACGGCCACGCTGTCGCCACCGAGCCGCGGCGAGTACGGGGACCGGATCGAGACCGTCCACCCCCGCCAAGCATTCGACGACCGGTGCTTCGAGCCCGGCCGGCTCTACCGCTCCGGTCCGGCAAGCTTCGACCCGGGCGCGCTCGCCGGTGCCCGCGCCCGCGGCGCCCGCGCCGAACGAGTCGCAGGAGCCGAACGAGTCGATGTGGGCCGACCGTTTCTCGAGGGTCCACTCGCGCCCGAACCCGTTGAGGAACACGTCATCACGCTCACCGAGCTGCGGTCGTTCCTCGACCATCCGGTCCGAGCATTCCTGCAACGGCGGCTCCGGCTCCGTCTCCCCGATGAAGACCCCAGCTCGTCCGACGATCTGCCGACCTCGCTCGGCGGGCTCGAGCGCTGGTCGGTGGCGACCCGGCTCATCACTGCCCGGCTCGCCGGCCACACCACTGCCGACTGGGAGCGCCATGAGCGCGCGCTCGGAACGCTCCCCGCCGGAGGCTTGGGCGACGCAGAGGTCGACGAGATCACCGATGTGGTCGACGCACTGCTCGCTCGCGCGGCCGCGCTCGATGTCGATCCGAACCGCGACGACCGGTACCCAGTGGACGTCGAGCTCGGCGACGGCACCCGCATCGTCGGAGTGGTCGACGGTCGCTGCGCCGCTCCGAACCCGGGTCCGGCCACGGTCACGTTCAGCCAGGCGGCACCCAAACAACACGTCTCGGCCTGGCTCGATCTCGCGGTCCTGGTGGCAGCCGACCCCGAGACCGGTTGGCGCAGCGTCGTCGTCCGCCGCGCCGAGGGGAGCGACAAGCTCGACGCGCTCGAGCTGATCGGGCGCGGCGACACCGCCGACGAGCGCCGCGCTCGAGCGCTCGCCGCGCTCGAGGTGGCGGTCGACTGCTACCAGCGCGGGCAGCGTGAGCCGATCCCGCTGTTCGCGAAGCTCTCCTGCAGACTCTTCGCGGGGGACGCGAAGCCGAGCGACTGGTTGGCCTTCAACGGCTTCGGCGACGGCAACGATGAAGCCAACCGGCTGGCGTTCGGCGGAATCGACCTTCGCGACCTGCGGGCCGTACCCGCGCGCGACGACGACCCCCCGGGGTCGTCGCGTGGACGGGCTGACCGGTTCGCCCACTACCTGTGGGGCGCAATCGATGCGAGCACCGAGACGCCAGAGTGAGTGCGCCAGAATGAGCGCGCCGTCGATCTTCTCGCTGACCGGCCCCCTCCCCACGGGGCGCGTCGCGATCGAGGCGAGCGCAGGGACCGGCAAGACCTACACGCTTGCCGGGCTGGTCGTTCGCTACGTCGCCGAGACCGAGGTTCCGGTCGACGAGCTCCTGATCGTCACATTCACCCGAGCCGCCGCGGCCGAGCTGCGCGACCGCGTCCGGACCCGGCTCACCGAGGCCGTGGCCGCCCTGGGTGGCGCGCCCGGCACGCCGATCGACGACGAGGCCTTCGCGCTCCTCGCCGGAACCGACCGCGACGTTCGGCGCGATCGCCTCGAGCGGGCCGTCGTCGACTTCGACACCGCCACCATCACCACCATCCACGGCTTCGCGCAGCAGGTGCTCACCACCCTCGGCTCGGCCGCCCCCGGCGATCTCGACGCGACCCTCGTCGACGACACCACCGAGCTCGTCGACGAGGTCTGCACCGACGTGCTCGCGGCCGAGTCCGTCGCCGATCCGAGCACCACCGATCAGCTCCCCGAGCTCGCCCAGCTGCGGGGCCTCGTGGTGAAGGTGCTCGGCAATCCGGGCATCCGGGTCGTCCCCGGCGCCGACGACGCGGACTCCACCCCGACAGCCGCCCGATACCGCCGCCTCGTCAATCGCGTCGTCGACGAGGTGCGTCGCCGCCGGCGCGTTGGCGGCACGCTCTCCTTCGACGACGTGTTGACCCAGCTGCGCGATGCGCTGCGCGACAGCCCGGCGGCGGTCGCGGTGCTGCGACGCCGATTCCGCATCGCGCTCATCGACGAGTTCCAGGACACCGACCCGGTGCAGTGGGAGATATTCTCGACGCTGTTCGGAGATTCCGACGACGGCACCACCCTGGTGCTCGTCGCCGATCCCAAGCAGGCGATCTACGCATTCCGCGGCGCGAATGTGCACACGTACCTCGATGCCGCGTACCGGCCCGGGACGGCGCGCTCCACGCTCGGGACGAACTGGCGTTCCGATGGGGCTCTGCTCGACGCGCTCGAGCGACTCCTCGCGGGCGCGACCTTCGGTGACCCACGGATCGAGTTCGTTCCGGTCGCCGCCGCGCCCGACCATCAGGACCGCCGCCTGACGACGGAGGGCGCCGACGCGCTGCCGGCGCTCCGCGTGCGTGCCGCCCTCAGCTCCGACCTGGTTCCCGCCAAGGGAGGTCAGGTGCTGACCGGCGATGCGGAGGCCGCGATCGCGCGCGACCTGGCGCGCCAGGTACAGGAGCTCTTGGAGACGGCCCGGCTCCCGGCCCGAGCCGACGCCACCCGGGCGCGCCGCGTGCGACCCGGCGACGTCGCGGTGCTCATCGGCAAGCATGCCGAGGCCGCGCCGATCCAGGACGCACTCCGCGGTCGAGGAATCCCGGCGGTGGTGGCTCGGGGCGACAGCGTGGCCCGGTCCGACGCGGCCACCCAGTGGCGTTGGCTGCTCACCGCGCTCACCCGGCCGGCCGACCCGCCCCGTGCCCGTACCGCCGCGCTCTCGTGGTTCTTCGGCTGGTCGGTCGCCCAGCTCGACGCGGCCGATGACGCCGAGCTCGGCGGCGTGCAGGAGCAGCTGTTCCGGTGGGCCGAGATCCTCGATGCCCACGGCACGGTCGACTTCTGCGCCCAGGTCTGGTCCGACAGCGGCGTCACCGCCCGCGTGCTCGCGTCTGCTGACGGCGACCGCGACCTCACCGATCTCGACCATGTCGCCGGGTTGTTGCAGACGCACGCTGCCGGCCGCCGCCCCACGGCCGCGGGGCTCCTCGCGACCCTCGACCAGCTTGGGACCGAGCGCTCCACCGACCCCGACAACGACGTCACCGCCCGCCGCATCGAGTCGGGAGCCGAAGCGGTGCAGATCATGACCGTGTATGCCGCGAAGGGTCTCGAGTTCCCGGTGGTGTGCATCCCCACGCTGTGGCGCGCCAGCTATGCCACCGCGCGCGACGTCATGTTCCAGGATCCCGACACCGGCCACCGCACGTTCGACATCGCCAACGGTGAAGCGTGGCCGACCAAGGGCGAAGCACGCACACGCAAGGTGCTCGCGAACGAGGAAGCGATCGGCGAGAACCTCCGGCTGCTCTACGTGGCGCTCACCCGGGCCCAGCACCAGACGCTCGTGTGGTGGACGCGAGCGCGGGGCAGTGAGATCACCGGCTTGGCGCGCGTGCTCTTCGCACGCGACGGCGGGGCGATCGACCCCGGCCGCTTCTCCGCCCCGAAGGTAGCGCTTCCCTCCGATGGTGAAGCACTGGCCGCGCTCGACCTCGCGTTCGCACCGGCAGGCGACGCGGTCGCCGTCACGATCACCGGCCTCGCCGAGGAGCCGGTCGAACCCTGGATCGACGACGCGAGACCCATCCCTTCGGGTCCGCTCGAGCTTGCCGTCCTCGATCGAGTCCTCGCACGCATCCATCGGCGGTGGTCGTTCAGCGCGATCAGCGACCGTGGGCATGCTGAGACCCTCGACCCCGGAGACGAGAGTCTCGGCGACGCGGGCGCAGCCGACGAACCGGCCGACAACCCCGACCGCGACGCGACCGACACGGCTGAGCGTGGGACCGACCTTCCGCTGGGCGAGGTTGCCGGCGGCGCACAGTTCGGGACCCTGGTGCACGAGGTGCTCGAGCGCGTCGACTTCACGGCGGTCGATCTCGACGCCGAATTGCGAACCCAGGTTGCCGACCGGCTCCGCTGGAACCCGTGGCCCGTTGACGAGACAACCCTGGTGTCCGGTCTGCGCGCCACGATCGAGACCCCCCTCGGCCCGCTCTTCGCGCAGCGACGGCTGCGCGATCTCGAGCGCGCCGATCGCCTCGACGAGCTGAGCTTCGAGCTCCATCTCGGCGGGGCGAGCCGGCACGCCACCGACCGCGATGTCGGAGCGCTCGTGCTGGGGCATCTCCCCGATGGCGATCCGCTGCGGCCGTGGGCCGAGCGCCTCGCCTCGGGGCTCTTCGACGTCGAGCTCGCAGGCCATCTCACCGGTTCGATCGACGCGGTCTTCCGCGTCGATGACCCCGCCGACTCGAGCGGCCCGTCGAGGTTCGTCGTCGTCGACTACAAGACCAACAGGCTGACCGAGCACGGTCGAGAGCCCCAATCGCTCGACTACCACCCCGACCGCCTCCCCGCGGCCATGGCGGCACACCACTACCCGCTGCAGGCCCTGCTCTATTCGGTGGCGTTGCACCGCTACCTACGGTGGCGCCTTGTCGACTACGAACCCACCGAGCACCTCGGCGGTGTCGCGTACCTGTTCGTGCGCGGGATGGCCGGCGCCGATACGCCGACGGTCGACGGCCATCCGTTCGGGGTCTTCGCCTGGCGCGTCCCCGCGGACCTCGTCACCGGGCTCAGCGACCTCCTCGACGGCCGCGACGGCCGCGACGTGCTGACGTGAGCGCCTCGTCTCCGCTCCTGTCTCGCGATACCGCGGCGCTCGCAGCGTTCGTCGTGGCGGGCGTGCTCGACGCGTCGGCGGTCCACGTCGCCGACGTGATCGCCCGCGCCGTGGGTGGGATCGAGCCCGAGGTGCTGCTGGCCGCGGCTCTTGCCGCGCGTGCCCCGCGCTTCGGTCACATCTGTGTGGTGCCCGCGGAGGTTGCCCGCTCCATCGTCGTCGACGACGCGCAGCTCCCCGCGATCGATTCGCTGGCCTGGCCCGATCCCGCGCATTGGGCCGCTCTCCTGTCGGCGAGCCCGGCCGTGCGCGGCCCCGACGACCCGACGGGCGACGTGAACCTGCCACTCGTCTGGGATGGCACCCGTCTGTACCTCGAGCGGTACTGGCGCTTCGAGCAGCGCGTCGCCGACGACCTGTTGCGTCGCGCGGGCACCGCCGGGGGCTTCATCACTGCGTCGCCCGAGCTCGACGCGGTCCTCGACGAGCTCTTCGGAGCCGACGACCCGTTGTCGCCTGATCGTCAGCGGGAGGCTGCCGCGCGTGCGCTCACCCGCAGGATCGCGGTGGTCGCCGGGGGGCCGGGGACCGGCAAGACGCGCATGATCGCGCGCCTGCTCGCCGCCGCGCACCGGGTCGCGCTCGGGCGGGGCCAGGCCCTCGAGGTGGCGTTGACCGCGCCGACCGGCAAGGCATCGGCACGCGTGACCGAGGCCGTGCATCGTGAGGTCGAGACGGCGAGCCTGACCGAAGACGTCGCCGGCGCACTGCGCGCCGCCGAAGCGACGACGCTGCATCGGTTGCTCGGCGCCGGCGCGGGTGGACGGTTCCGACACGACCGCTCCGACCCACTGCCCTACGACATGGTGGTGGTCGACGAGGCGTCGATGGTGTCGCTGCCGCTGATGGCCCGTCTGCTCGACGCCGTGCGTCCCGACGCGACGCTCGTGCTGGTCGGTGACCCATCTCAGCTCGCGAGCGTCGAGGCCGGCGCTGTGCTCGGAGAGATCGTCGGTACCCCGACGATGCGCGCGACGGGCGGGCCGCTCGCGGCCGACGTCGTGCTCCTCGAACGGGTCCACCGGTTCGGCGTCGACTCGGCGATCGCGGCGCTCGCCGATGCCATCCGGGCCGGTGATGCCGATCGCGCGCTCGACCTGCTCCGGGACGACCAGACCGGCGAGCTGACGTGGGTCGACGGTGAGGACGAAGTCGGGATCGACGGTCTTCGTGCGGAGGTGGCGGCCGGCGCCGTCGACGTGATCCGCGCCGCGCACGCCGGTGACGCCGAGACCGGCCTGCGTCACGCCTCCGACCTCAAGGTGCTGTGCGCAACCCGACTCGGCCGCCTCGGGGTCTACCAATGGAGCGACGGCGTCGAGGCCCTCGCGGCGCGGGCGTTGCCCGACGCCGGAATCGGCCGACGCGCCTACGTCGGCCGGCTCGTCAGTGTCACGAAGAACGACTACATCAACCGGTTGTTCAACGGCGACGTCGGGCTTGTCGTCGCCGGCGCGCACGGACCGGTCGTGGCCTTCGCCGACCCGAGCGGTATCCGCGAGCTGGCGATGTCACAGCTCGGAGATGTCGAGACCTGGTGGGCCATGACAATCCACAAGAGCCAGGGCTCGGAGTTCCGACGGGTGATCGTCGCGCTACCCCCGCCCCCGTCGCCGATCCTCACTCGAGAGCTCCTCTACACCGCAGTCACTCGCGCCAAGGAGCAGGTGACGTTGGTGGCGACCGAGTCGTCGCTGCGCGCCGCGATCGCCCGCCCGGTGGCCCGGGCCTCAGGGCTCGGCCCCAAGCTCTGGCCCTGACCCCTCTGGCCGTGACGCCACTGGCGGTGACCCCACCGGGTGCGGCGCTCGGGAGCTACCCCGGCGCAGATTTCAGGTAGTGATGTGGGATCATGAGGGCTTCCATGCGTACCCTTTGGCGCGTCTGCGCGACCGTGCTGATCGGTGGCATCGGGGTCGGTCTCACCGTCGCCGTGATGATCCCGGGCGTCGCGACCCTCGTCACCGGCAACGAGTACACCGGCGACCTGAGCGACGCGCTCTCGCCGTTGGACGAGCGATCCTTCGTGTACGCCTCGAACGGCGCCGAGATCGGCAAGCTCGGCCGTGAGGACCGCGAGCCCGTCAAGCTCTCCGAGGTGCCGCCCGTCGTCATCGACGCGATCATCACGATCGAGGACGAGAGCTTCTACACGAACCCCGGTGTCGACCTCGAGGCGACGATCCGTGCGCTCGCCGCGAACCTCGATTCCGGCCGTGTCGTGCAGGGTGGCTCGACCATCACCCAGCAACTGGTCAAGAACCGCATCGTCGGTGAGAAGGTCAACGCCGACCGCAAGCTCCGCGAAGCGATTCTGGCGCTGCGCATCACCGCGAACTACTCCAAGAACGAGGTCCTCGAGCAGTACCTCAACACCGTGTACTTCGGCCAGGGTTCCTACGGGGTCAAGGCCGCCGCCGAGCGGATGTTCATCACGGCCGACCCGACCAGCGGGCTGCCCGTTCCCAAGACCTTGGCCTCGCTCAGCCTCGCCGACGCCGCGATGCTCGCCGGGGTCATCAGCAACCCCGTGGGCAACAACCCGTTCACCAACCCCGAAGGCGCGCTGAAACGCCGCACGCTCGTGCTCGAGCGCATGCGCGACACCGACAAGATCACCGAAGAAGAGTTCAAAGCAGCGGTCTTGGCGCCGCTGCCGTCCGTACCGCCCCCGGCCGAGTTGCGCCCTCGGAATCACTACGTGCAGAGGGTGCAGAGCCTCATCACCGACGACGATGCCAACGCGTTCGGACTGGGAGAGACCCTCGACGCGCGGGAGAATCGGCTCCTCGGTGGTGGCCTGCGCATCTACACCGCGCTCGACCAACTCCGTCAGGCCCAGGCCGAGACCGCGATGGCCGAGGTGCTCCCCGAAGATCGCAACGGAGCGACCGCCGCGCTCGTGGCGATCGACCCCGCCAACGGCCACGTCCTCGCGATGGCGAACCTCGATGAGTTCGAGTCAGAGAGCCAGGTGAACATCGCCGCCGACTCGGCCAAGCAGCAGGGCTCGACGTTCAAGGCGATCACCCTCGCCGCCGCATTCGAGAACGGCTTCTCCCCCGAGGACAAGATCGACGGCACCGACCGGTGCGCGGACATCCCCGACTACGCCGGCGAGGACCCTCCCTACGGCAAGAACGCCGAGAACGGCGGCGGGATCATGACCGTGCGCGCGGCGGCGAAGGGCTCGGTGAACTGCGCGTTCCTTCGTCTCCAGCAGGCCGTCGGTGACCAAGCGGTCGCCGACATGGCCGTGAAGCTCGGCCTTCCGGAATCATTGACCTACGAGGTCAACGAGAACCCCGATATCAAGCGGATCCCCGACAGCCTTACTTTGGGTACGCGGGGAGCGTCGCCACTCCAGATGGCCGAGGTCTTCAGCACCCTCGCCGCCGACGGGATCCACCATGACCCGGTGTTCATCACCCGTATCGAAGAGCGCGACGGCTCCGTCATCTACGAGGACGACACCCAGGGCACGCGCGTCATCTCGGCTGAGACCGCCCGGACGGTGACCGATGTCGCCCAAGGCGTCATCGAGGGGGGTACCGGCACGGCGGCGCAGATCGGCCGCCCCGCCGCCGGCAAGACCGGCACCACCGACGATTCGTCCGATGCCTGGTTCTCGGGCTGGGTTCCCCAGCTCACCGCGGTGGTGTGGATGGGCCACCTGAACGACAACCAGCCATTGGGAAGCGTCGGGGGAGTCAACCCGGTGTACGGCGGCACCTATCCGGCCATGATCTGGCACGACTTCATGCTGGCTGCCCTGGCCGACGTGCCCGAGGTGTCCTTCATCCCGCCGAACAAGAGCCTGTGGCCGGACCCGCGCAAGGTGACGGTCGCGGGCCGCGGCGAGCTTGCGGTCCCACCGCCCCCGTTCCCGGCCCCGCTCCCGTCGTTCCCGTCGTCCACGACCACGACGGCGGTGCCGCCCACGACCACGACCACGACCACGACCACGACCACGACCACGACCACGACGATCGCCGCGACCCCTCCCTGACGGCCGGGTTCCTGACGCGCCGCGGGTAGCCTCCGCACCGTGCCGGATTCTCCCATCGAGACACTGCTCGACGTCCAGGCGCACGACACCGCCGTCGACCGCCTCCGGCACCGACTGAACACCCTGGCCGAACGGGACGAGCTCGTCGCGGCCGAAGCCCGGATGGTCGAGGTCGACGGGCGCCTCGGCGAGGTCGGTGGGCGTCGCGGCGAGGTCGACGCGCAGGAACGTCGCCTCGGTGACGAGGTCGCGACCATCGCGGCCAAAGCCGGCGAGGTCGAGAAGTCGATGTACTCGGGCAAGATCGGGTCGCCCCGCGAGCTCCAGGCGATGCAGGCCGACATCGAACAGCTCCGACGCCACCAGCGCACGGTCGAGGACCGCGAGATCGAGGCCATGGAGGCCCGAGAGGCGCTCGACGAGGAGATGTCCGGCCTCGAAGCCGCCCGATCCGAGCTCGGGGCGACGGTCGAACGGCTCCGCGCATCGGTGGCGGAACAGGAACAGGCCATCGACGCCGAGCTGCGCGCCGAGCTGGCCACCCGCGACGCGGTAGCCGGCGCGCTACCCGCCGAGATCGTCGCGACCTACGAGAAGTGCCGGACCGATGCCGGCGGGATCGGCGTCGCCCGGCTCGTCGGCATGACGTGTCAGAGCTGCCACCTCACGATTCCGTCGACCGAGGTTGATCGGATGCGCCGGGAAGCCCACGGCGGCGGCGTGACCGCGATCGCGTTCTGCGACAACTGCGGCGCCATGCTCGTGTTCACGTGAGTTGTTCGGCGCGGACCGGCCGATGACCGACGCGATCGTCATCTCGTGCGACGGCGGCGCGCGCGGCAATCCCGGTCCGGCAGCGATCGGAGCAGTGGTCTGCGACGCGACGGTCGACCCACCCGACCGCTTGTTGACGGTCAGCGAGCGCATCGGTGTCGCGACGAGCAACGTCGCCGAGTACCGGGCGCTGATCGCGGCACTCGAGGCGGCCGCCGAGCTGGGTGCCCGCAGCGTCCATGTGCGAGCCGACTCGCAACTGATGATCCGCCAGCTCGAAGGTCGCTACCGCGTCAAGAACGCGGGGCTCAAACCCCTCTACGCGCAGGTCCGAGACCTGCTGGCCGCCTACGACGACGTCGTGTTGGAACACGTTCCCCGCGACGAGAACACCGACGCCGACGAGCTGGTGAACGCGGCGCTCGACCTCGGCGAGTAACGCGGTGCTGGCCTGGTACATCGGGATGTCGGTCCTCGGCGTGTTCATGGTGTTTCGCAGCGTCGGGATCGACTATCGCCTCGTCGCCCTCGGCGCGATCATGCCGCTGGTGCTCGACGCCCCGTTCGGCCGCCCCGCCTACGCGCACACCCTGGCCTTCAGCGTCGTGCTGCTCGGGGCGGCGATGCTCGGCACCATCGGACGTTCCCGGATGAGTCGCCGCCGGTTGCTCTGCCTGCCGATCGGCACGTTCTGCGCGCTTGTGCTGTCGGGCGCGTGGACCCAGACCGAAGTCCTGTGGTGGCCGACGCTCGGCTGGTCGTTTCCGCCCGGCAGTCTCCTGGCCGTGTGGTGGGTCGTGCTGATCGAGGAGCTCGTCGGCCTCGTCGCGATCTGGTGGATCGTCGGCCTGTGCGACCTCTACCTGTCCGGCCCGCGCCGTGAGCTCCTCCACACCGGGAGGCTCCACTCCACGAGCGCACCGGAGGTCGGACGATGACACTGCTGCTCGTGCGGCACGGCCAGACCGCGGTCAACTCCGAGGGCCGGCTGCAGGGTCGCGTCGACGCGCCGCTCACCGAGCTGGGTCGCGACCAGGCCGCGCGGCTGGGCGTGCTCGTCGCGCCGAGCCGGCCGCGGCTCGTCGTTGCCAGCCCGCTCGCGCGGGCGCGGGCCACCGCGGAAGCGATCGCGGAGGCCGCCGGCGTGGCCACCGTCGAGATCGATGAACGCCTGACCGAGTTGCACTACGGCGACTGGGACGGCCAACGGATCGCCGATCTGCCCGAAGGCACGTTCAGCCGGTGGCAGGCCGATGTGGGCTTCGCACCACCGGGTGGCGAGAGCCTGCCGGCACTGCGCGCACGCGTCGTGCCGTGCATCGAAGAGCTGCTCGGCACCGAAGGCGTCGTCGTGGCGGTGAGTCACGTGTCGCCCATCAAGGCCGCGCTCACCTGGGCACTCGGCGTCGGTGACGAGGTCAGCTGGCGTCTCCACCTCGCCGTCGCATCGGTGAGCCGCCTCGCACTGCGGGGTGACACGCCGATCGTGCTCAGCTTCAACGAGACCGCCCACCTCGACTGAGCCACCCCGTTCCCCAGTGCACGCTTTGGCGTCGCAGGTCATGAATAGTTCCCGTCCTGCGACGCAAAAGCGTGGGGGACGGAGCTGATGGCTACTCGGTGCGGATGGCGATGTTGACCCGGGCCTCGGGCGGAGTCGACGCGGGGCGGGAGTGGGCACCGTCACCGTCGATGATGAAGCGACCCTCGCCGGGACCGTCGGCGACCGGCATGCCGAGCGCGTCCAACAGCGCGTGGTCGTCTTCGGGGGCGCGGCCCAGGGTCGTCAGGTAGTTGCCGATGATGAGCGCGTTGGCCCCCGCGAGCAGGCCCATGGCCTGGAGCTCGCCGAGGACGCGTTCGCGTCCTCCGGCGAGGCGGATCCACACCGCCGGCATCACGAGCCGGAACAGCGCGATGGCCTGGATGGCTTCGCGGGGCGACAGCAGGTCCTGTTCGACGAGCGGCGTACCGGGCCGGGGGTCCAGAAGGTTGATCGGCACTTCGCACGGGTCCAGTGCCGCCAGCTCGAACGCGAAGTCGACGCGCTGGTCGAGTGTCTCGCCCATGCCGACGATGCCGCCGCAGCACAGCTCCATGCCGACTCGAGCAGCGAGCTGCGCGGTCGCCACGCGGTCGTCGTAGGAATGGGTCGAACAGATCGACGGGAACACCGCGCGCGGCGCCTCGAGGTTGTGGTTGTACCGGCGCACCCCGGCCGCGGCGAGGCGCTCGGCCTGCTCCACGGTGAGCAGGCCCAGCGAGCACGCCACCTCGAGCCCGGTCTCGCGTTGCACCGCGTCGACCGCCTCGATGACCCTCCGCAGCAGCCGTTCCTCCGGCCCGCGCACCGCAACGACGATGCAGAACTGCGTGGCCCCCGCGGCGCGGGTGGCGCGGGCGGCTTCGAGCACCTCGTCGAGGTCGAGGAAGGCGTAGACCTCTGCGTCGGCCGCGACGTGACGGGCCGACTGGGAGCAGAACGCGCAGTCCTCGGGACACGCGCCGGACTTGGCGTTGACCAGGCTCTCGAGCTCGACGTCGGGCCCGCAATACGCGAGGCGCACCTTGTGGGCCAGCGCCACGAGGTCCGGCAGGTCGGCAAGGGGGAGTGCAGCCACCGCGCCGACCTCGGCGCGGGTCAGCGGTCGGCGCTCATCGAGCAGGGCGCGGGCGGCGGTGGCCAAAGGCATCCGGTGGGCTCCTCGTGGGTGGTGACGGCGTGCGTCGGCCAGCGTAGAGCGGTGCCCGTGCCTCCGCCGGACCGGGTAGCCCGCCCGACCGCCCGGACCCGCCTCACCCGACCGCCCCAACTCACCCAGGTCTGTTCACTCGACGCGCACGACGGGCGTCCAGTGGCCAAACCCGCCGATGGCTATCGACAGAAGGTGCCCCGCCTTCTACGGACAGGAGCCACCGCGGCGCGGTCCTCCGCGCGCGGCCGTCGCACGCGACGACACCGCGCCGGTCGAGGATGCTGCGCTCGCTCAATGCAACAGTGCCGACCGAAGGGCTTCTTGACCTGCGGTTTCATTGTTCGTCGCTAGTCGCCAGTTCGCGCTGTTTCTCGACATCCCGCGGCCCAGCCGCGGCCCAGAGGCGTCTCGCTGCGCCGTCCCAGGCTGGGAACGCTGAAGAGCAGTCGGGGCCGGCTACCCGCGGGTGGTCAAACTCACACGCTGATCGACCAGGGTGTCATTCCCTGGACTTGTCGACCGTCCGGGAGCAGCTGGTGAGGTTTCGACCTCGCCGGCACGAACCCGGCGCTGCAACTCCAGCCGTTCAGCGAACGACAACTCCTACCGGGACCTCGAGGAACTCCTCGGTGAGCGTGGGATCGAGGTCGACCACGTCGCCATCCGCCGGTGGGTGCAACGCTTCACGCCGCTCCTCGCGGATGCTGCCGGCCCGTGCGGCCACAGCAGGCCGACGTCTCCGGGCGACCACCGCGCGGGCCCTGGACACGCGGACGTTCACGTCCAGTCCCGCGAGAGTTCCCCCGCGACTTCCAACTCGGAGGTCTTCTTGCCGAGCGACCGTTCCAGCTGCGCGATCCGCGTATTCGCCTCGCGCAGCTCGGCCAGCGTCGGGCCCTACCCCCGGTCTCGACTCGTCGCCAACGCAGCTCCTCCCGCCGTACACTTCGCGGGCGTGACATGCGAGGACTGTGACGCCGAACTCGTACTCGAGGCCGGCGACGAGATGACCGCGCAGCCGCTGCGCTACCGATGCGACGAGTGCGGTACGCGGTGGTCGTGGGCACCAGGGTTCGGACTCACTCCCGGACGCTCCACACACGACGGTACCGTGAGCCTCATGACCCTTAGCCGCGATGCCCTGCTGCGCAGATATTGGGGCCAGAAACGGACGAACCCGCCCCAAAGGACGGGCCGTCTAACCAGTCGTCTCCGAACTGGCGCTGTGTGATCAGGATAGGGCTGAGATGGCCGCCTTGGCAAGAACCAGACGAACGGGTCGCTGCCTTCGTCGACGGTTTCAACGTGTACCACGGGCTTCACGATAAGGGATTTCAGCGATTCTACTGGCTCGACTATCGGGCACTCGTGGAGACCTTCGTACGCCCCGGACAGGCCCTCGTGGCCGTGAAATATTTCACCGCTCGAGTGAAGAAGCCCGCGGAATCGAAGAAGCGTCAGTCGACCTACCTTGATGCGCTTGACGCGCACGGGGGCTTGGAGATCATCGAAGGCAAGTATGTCCACCGGTCGGTCAAGTGTCGAGAGTGCAGCGCCACGCGTGATCGGCCAAACGAGAAGATGACGGACGTGAACGTCGCGACCCATCTAGTCGCCGGGGCGATCCGCGACGAGTACGACACGGCGATTCTCATCTGCGCTGACGCCGATCTAGTTCCCGCAGTTCGGGTAGCGCAGGGCGAGGGCAAGCGCATCATCGTGGTTTCTCCGCGCGGACGCACTTCCGCCGATCTAGTAGCCGAGAGCGACTCTCATCTCCACTTCAGCACGTCGGCCCTCGGGAAGTGCCAGCTACCTGACCTGGTGCCCGGCCAAGGTGGCATCGAACTCCGCCGCCCAGATACCTGGACCTAGTCCTCGATCAGAACGTGGGCCGCGGTACCGACTGGTGGACCGTCGGGAGCCATACATACTTGCTTCTGCATCTCGTCGTACGGCATGGCACAATTAGCCTCTAGGTGGCTGGTGTGAATCGTGATGCTGGGGTGGTCAGCATCGGTGGGCGAGCGGTCACGGGCGAGCGTCTCCTTGGCAGATGAGTTCGGGATCGGCCGGAGCGCGTCGTTCGGGGACTGCCGGCGGGTTCGACGGACCGTGAGAGCTTCCGGGTCGAGCCGGGTGGTGACGTGCGAGTCGGTCTCACGTTGTTGCGATCCATCCGGCGGTCATGTTGGAGCGCAGGCCGAGCGTGGCGAGGCGTGCGAGGTTCTGCGCTGCGGCGAGGAGGCTGAAGTCGGCGTCGACTTTGCGTTTGCCGCGCACGCGTGCTTGTCGTCCGCCGTGGCGGCGGCGCATCAGGTGACCGAGCTTGCGTTCGACTTTGGGGCGGGTCGCCCGATAGTCGTCGACCCAGTCAGGATCTTGGCGTTGCGCGCGAGCGTCGGCGAGGCGTTGCTCGTAGATCCCGACGCGGATGGTGCGCCCGCCCGCAGCGTTGGTGCAGCAGGCTCGCAGCGGGCAGGTGATGCAATGCTCGGCGAAGTACGCGATCCCATCGCCGTCGCGGCCGCGGCCGCGGCGGATCGTCACGGTCACCCCGTTGGGACAGGTCACGGTGTCGGTGTCGAGGTCGATGGCGAAGCGGTCCTTGGTGAACAGCCCACCGGGCCGCGGCGCGGGCGGCTGGGTCTTGCAGCGCGAGTCGATGTCCTCATCGGCGAGAAGGTCCAAGAACTCGCCGGTGCCATAGGCGGCATCGCCATACACGCGACGCCGTTCGGCCTCGTCGTCATCGGTGTCGTCGTCGCTGAGGAGGTCGTCGATGAGGTCTTCGGCGACGCTGGCGTCTCCGGCGTTGCCCGGGCTGACCACAGTGTCGGTGATGACCTCACTGTCCGGGTCGATCGCGACGTGACCCTTGTAGCCGTCGAAACCACGCGCCTTGGTCTTGTGGCCGTGGCGGGCTTCGGGATCGACGGTGGAGATCACCCGGTCCTTGGCGACCCGGCGGGCGATGCGCAAGCTGCCGTCGTCGGTCTCTTCGAGATCCTGGCCCACCACCGTCGCCAACAGCACCGCCGCTTCGTCCACCTCGGGCCCGAGCTCGCGGCCATCGAGGACCGCCAGGCACGCGAACGCGTCCCTGGCGCGGGAATCGATGAGCGCGTCACGAGCCTCGGCGTCGTCCCAATCGATCTGCGGCTTCGCCGCACTGGCGTAGCCGTCACCGCTTACCAGCACCGCCCGCAACTCGGCCTCGAGGTCGGCCGCAGCGACCCGCAACAGAGAACGGATCGCCGAGCGGATCAACGTGATCGTGTCCATCGTCGCCACCGCGTCATACAACGGCGTCGAGTCCAACACCCGCTTCGCGCCCACCAACCCCGCCGCGCCCGCGGCCTGCACCGTCACGTCGAAGATGCGCCGCTTGTCGCCGGACACATCGAGACGGGCTCGCATATCGACCAGCACCGTGTGCGCGAACCCGGGGTGGTCGAACACCAGCCCGCCACACGCGTACTTCCAGCGGGCATCGAAGGTAAACGCCTCCACCGCCTCCCGATCCGACAAGCCGAACAGACGTTGCAACACCATCACCGTCGCCACGATCTGGGGCGACACGCTGCGCCGGCCCCGATCGGAGAACAAGTCGGCGAACATCTCGTCGGGGAACAACCGGTGCCCCTCACGGTGCAGCACCGCCCACACCGAGTCGCTCGCCACACGCCCTTCGCACGCCGCCGCCGACCCTCGGAGGAGATCCGCCTGCTTCGGAGCCAACCCAACCGTCATCGATCACTCCCGGTCCAGAACCACATACACGTGATTGTCGACCATCAGCACACAAAACGCGAGCACTCACACCCGCGAAACACACCAGCCACCTAGGCAGGAGGTCGTGCCCTGATAGAGACCCGTCGGAGTCAACGCCACGGAGCATTCGCGACACCTTGGCCTTACGCCGGAATCGCACTCCTCTCGGTGCTCACGTCGCCGCTGCTCTTCAGTCTGACGCTCTTCCTCAGCATCATCGTTGGCATGGTCGGCGCGCTCCGGGGAGCGTTCAGCAAGTCCGAGCCCGGGAGAATCCAAGGCGTTCATATCCTCTTCGCCGGTATCGCCTTCCTGGCCGGACCTGCCGCATACCTACTCCTGGTACTCGGCAACTCAAACTGAGCCACTACCGAACGATCAGGCCCTGCGCGTTCTGGGATACCGTGCGCTGTGCTCGCCTGGCGAGCAGATCGCCGATGCGGATCTTGGGCGCGACTACGGCCGAGCCGAGTCTTCGGCGTCGTGCAGCTGGCTGGCCCGTTCGTGCGCTCGAGAAATGCTTGCACTACCGCGCCTACATCCACGCCGGCACCGGCAAACCCGGCTCCTGCCACCTCCTACGCCACACCGCGGCGACCGGGATGCTCGAAGGCGGAGCCGACATCCGCTACGTCGCGGAACTCCTCGGCCACGCCCGGCTCGAAACCACCCAGATCTACACCCACGTCAGCATCGACAAACTCACCGAAGTCCACGCCCGCACCCACCCCTCCGCCCGCCAGACCTGAACGCGGCTCGGGTGATCACAGGATGGTCGTAGAATGCGGACCATGTCATCGGTCGAACTCTCCGACGAAGTCCTCGCCCGGCTCCGCGCCGAAGCCACCCGCCGCGGGGTGACCGTCGAGACCGTGGTCGCAGAACTCGCCGCCCAGCTCCCCGCCAACACCGACGACCCGCTCGCAGCGTTCATCGGGTCAGGCGCCTCGGGCCGGGGTGACCTCGGCCGCCGACACCGTGAGATCCGCGCGGAGCAGACGTCGGGCACGGCCGCCCGCGACTTCTAACTCTGCTGATGCTCCTGGTCGACACGGGCGTGCTGCTCGCCGCCGCGGACAGCACCGACCGCGATCACGCACGCTGTGCCGAGTTGCTCGCCGAGCGTCGCGGCGACCTCAACGTGGTGTCTCTCGTCGTCGCCGAGACCGCGTGGCAGATCGAACGGAACCTCGGACCGCGTTCCGAGGCAGCATTCGTCCGCCTGATTACGGGCGGCGAGTTGACCGTTGTTGACCCCACCGCAGCGGACTGGGAACGCGCCGCAACGCTCATCGAGACCTACGAGACGCTCCGGCTCGGTCTCGTCGACGCGTCGATTGTCGCCGTCAGCGAACGGTTGAAAGTCACGACCCTCGCGACCTTGAACCAACGCGACTTCGCCGTCGTGCGCCCCGCACATTGCACCGCGTTCGAACTCATCCCGTAGCGGACCGAGCTGTCCTCGCGGCGTGGGAGACTTCCCGTGTGCAGGATCTCACCACCGCTCGCGTGTACGAGCACACGCGTTCACCGCGAAATCACGCGTTCGCGTTTCGCGCCACGAACCGACCCTCACCACGGTGTCGACGGACCCATATCTCCGCAGGTCAACCCGTACGCGGACCCCGGGCGCGAAGGCGCGCGACGGCGAGAAGTTGTGTTGCCCGCTACTACGACCCAGCAAGCGGACAGTTCCTCACCCGCGACCCAATCGCGGCGCTAACGCGAGCGGCGTACGCGTACGCCGGGAACAACCCGACGAACTTCACCGATCCCACCGGGCTCATTGGCTTCCCCAGCCTCGGCGATGTCGTCGATGTTGTGAAGGACGTGGGTGGTCGAGCTGTCGATGTGACGGTGGCGGTCGTGAACGCCCCGGTCACTGCGACGACGGCGACGATCAACTCCTGGACCGGCGGCGACTGCGATTGGAACGCCCACCTCACGGTCGTCTGCTACGGCGGCGCCATCAGCGGTGCGAGCGATCGGACCTTCGTGACGGGGAGCACCATCAATACGACGTTGAGCAAGGTCGACTTCGCGGCGGCAAACAATGGCCGGCTGCTGGCTCATGAGACCGTGCACACGCGCCAGTGGGCGCTGTTCGGCGGCGGCGTCGGCTTCCCGCTCCTCTACGGCCTCGAGACCCTGCGCACGGGCGGTGACGAGTGCCGCAACGTCTTCGAGATCTGGGCTGGGCTCGAGGACGGCGGCTACAAGTGCGGCTGCTGAGGATGCGGGCCCTGGCCGTGGTGGTCGGGGCTGGGGTGATGATTGCCGGCTGCTGGGGCGACGAGGTGCCGTCCCGGGACCAGGTTGGAGCGCTGCGAGCTGAAGGCGACGAGGTGACGGTCCTCTTCGGCGCTTGCCCTGGCGAGGTCGTGGAACGCGTCGCTGTGAACCTCACCGATGACGACTTCGAGGAGGTCCTGCGGGAGCTGTGGGCGATCGAGGTTGACGGGGGAGGATCACGGGAGCAGGCCTTCACCGTGGGCCAGACCCCGCCGGGCTTCCTCGAGGTCACAGCCCTCGACGGTGCCTTGGAGCCGGGTGATCACGTCCAGGTAGTCGTCACAACCAGCGAGCAGGGAACCGTCCCGATGAGCTTCGAGATCGACGACCTCAGGAGCGATGAGGTGCTTGTGCGCAGTTCTGCGTATCGAAGTCGGGCGGAGTTCGATGAGGGGATCAGCGAGCGCTGCGACGAGGGCTGAGGCGGTCCCCGGGTCGTCAGCTCGCCGCCGACACGTGCGCACGATGGTTGCGGCGCACGATCAGATACGCGATGCCCACGATGACGGGCTGCCAAAGGAACAGCAGGCCCCAGGCCCACCCGTTGCGGCCGTGCCGGTTGGCGTCTCGCCCGATGAGCGCGGCGATGGGCCCGAACACCGCCAGGAGCACCAGAGCGACGACGAGATACACGAGGGCGAGACCGTCGCCTTCAGCGGGCACGGCGCTGAGGATGGCCGTCGTCATCAGTTGATGTCGGCGGTGAGGGTGGTGAGGCGGGTTCGGGCGAGGAGGCCGTCGATGACGCCGTTGAGGACGTTGAGGGCGTCGTCGTCGAGTTCGGTGATGGCGGCGAGGCGGTCGCCGAGGGCGTTCTCGGGGACGCGGAGGGGTCGGCGGGGGATGTCGTCGATGAGGAGGTGGT
>DASRPD010000013.1:0-6049 GCA_035646535.1 Acidimicrobiia bacterium | reverse complement strand
GAGGTACCAGTGGTCGGCCTTCGGATGCGCCCGCTCGACGGCGCGCAGGTACCGCAGCGAAGGGGCGACCGATCGCGGTGCGAGCGGACCGAGCTTGAGCACACCAGCGAGCTGTTTGAGCTGACGAATCGCCGTCGGGGGATACCGACCCGGCGGGAGCCAGACGGCCACGCCGAGTATCTCAGAACCGCGTCGCGCCGCGAACACAGCCTCGAACGGCAACGCGTCGCGAATCGACGCGGTGAACAAGGAGCGCAGCACCGAGGGACGGGAGCAGGCGCGGGGGAGCAGGTGCATGAACAGGGGCGAGTCGTCGAACGCCCGCGCCAACGCGGCCGACGCGGCCTTGATCTCGCGGCGTTCGAGCTGATCGATCGTCGCCGGCGTCAAGCGGACCTCCGCGCGGTCTCGTTGCTCACGGTGTCGTCTCCTCGGGGCCGACATTCGTCGCCGGTGAGTTCTGTGCAGGGATCCTCGCGCGAGTCGGGCCCGCGAGGTCAGCCGGGCGTGATCAACCGGGTGCGGGCGGGAGGAGCGACCAGGCGCGGCCGGCGATGCGCGTGATCGCCAGCAGCCGTGCCCGTTCGCGGCGGCGGAATGGATGGCCGGCGCGCCCCAACACCAAGACGGCGTCCTGACCGTCGACCGCTGCGACCACAACATCGTCGAGCCCGGACGCGCCGTCGAGCACCTTCGAAGACACGGCCACGCCGGCCGCCAGGGCGCGCAGCATCTCGGTGCTCGGTTCTACCTCGCCGACCGACTCCACGACGACGCCGCTGCCCAACAGCGCGGCCCAATCGGCGCGGAGGTCCTGGCGGGTGTGCTCGACCAGGCGGGCGCGCAGCGCTCCGACGTCATCGGCTTCGCAGAGCACCGCCGCCGACTGGAGCGCGTCGAGCCTCGGATCGGGGAAGTGTGAGACGACGCGCACTTCTTCTACCGACACCCCGTCGACTTCCTCCACCTCCTTGACGAGCAAACCCAAGAGGTCGAGATCAGGGAGCACGACGGCGAACTCGTCGACCGCGACGTCCGCGCCGCGTTCGAGCACGTCGATGCCGACGATGTCGCCGCGCATGGCGCCGATGCGAGACGCCACGAGCCCGAGCGCGCCGGGGCGATCGGGGAGCCAGATCCGAACGAGCACGTGACCGGTGGAAGGCTGATCGGGACCCACGGCCGTCACGGTAACGGCCGGTTCATGGCGGGAGTGTTTCGCCGGTATGAACGCCGGATCGCGCGGCGACCCGGCGCGGTGCTCGTACACTCGCCCCATGCCGGAATGGCCCTCCGAGCGGATCGGCGTCCTCGGCGGATCATTCGATCCGGTGCACAACGCTCACCTCGTGGCCGCGACTGATGTTCGCGCCGCCCTCGGGCTCGATCGGGTCCTGTTCGTGGTCGCGGGCGACCCGTGGCAGAAGCGAGGATCCCTCGTCGCCGCGGTGGATGTTCGGTTCGCGCTCGTCGAGGAGGCGGTATCCGATATCGACGGACTCGAAGCCAGCCCGGTCGAGCTCGACGCCGGCCGGCCGTCGGTCACTGCCGACACCTTGGAACGGCTGGCGCGCCCGGGACGATCGCTCTTTCTGATCCTTGGTGCCGACGCGGTCAAGAACATGGCGACCTGGCGTCGCCTCGAGGATACGAAAGCCCTGGCGACGGTCGTGGCCGTCGAACGGGCGGGCGAGGTCGGGGTCGAACCTCCGGGACCGGGTTGGCGGACCGAGCATGTGCGGATCCCCCGCCTCGATATCTCGTCGAGCGAGATCCGGGCCCGGGTCGCGGCGGACCGGCCGATCGACGGACTGGTGCCCTCGGCCGTGGTCCGGGCCATTCGCCGCCGGGGTCTCTACACTCGCTCGTGATGGATCGGGGCTCCAGCGGGACGCTGTTCGAGAACGAGAGGGCTCAGCTCGGAGCGAGGCTTGGCGCGGCCGGGTTGACGCGCCGGGAGCGCCGCGAGCGGGACCGTGAGGCGGCGGGGATACGCCGTCGCCTCAAACCGGGTTCGACGGTGAGCCGAGACGGCGGAGCCGTCGACGAACCGACGGCACCGTCGCAGGATCCTTCCGGCGCCGGCTCGGGCGGGGTACAGGTGCTCACTCGCCGCGAGCGCCGCCGCCGGGCCGAACGCCGACGCCGGATCCTCGTGGTGATCCCGACGCTCGCGGTGCTCGTGTTCGCCACGGTCGTCATCGGTCAGGCGGTCAGGCGGGCCGACACCGATTCGACCGCGCCGTCCGCGGCCGCCCCTCCATCTGGGGTGGGCGCGTCCTCGCTCGCCCCCGCGACCCTGCTGTTCGAACACCGAACCGCCGATGGTCGATCCGATCTGCTGCTCGTCGTGGGCGCCGATCAAGCCCCGGACGGCTCGTCGGTGCTGATGGTGCCGGCGGCGACGCTCGCCGAGGTCCCGTCGCTCGGCCGCCAGCCGTTGGCCGAGGTCGCGGTGCTCGCGGGGCCGGACCTGTTGCCCATCACGATCGAGAACCTGGTCGGCGTCGGGCTGGGCACCACCGCCACGCTCGACGACGCCGCGCTCACCGCCGCGCTGGAACCCGCCGCGCCGATCACGGTGACCGTGCGCAGCGAGATCCAGGCGATCCGGCCCGACGGTGAGGTGATCATCCCCGCCGGCGACCAGTCGCTGTCCGCCGCCGACGCCGCGTCGGTGCTCACCGCGACCGGTGACGGTGGAGAGCTCGATGACCTCGTCACCGTTCAGTCGGTCCTCGGAGGGTGGCTGGCGAGCCTCGCGGACCCCGCGGCCGCCGAAGCCACCCTCGCGGTGCGACCCGAGCTCGCTGCGCTCGTGGATGCCGCGACGACGACGACCCGGATCGCCACGCTGCCGGTCGATTCGTTGGCCACGCCGAGCGGCGAGCGGTTCGAGGTTCGGTCCACCGATCTCGCCGACTACACGCGGGCAGCCTTCCCCGAGGCTTTGCTCGGCGAAGACGGTGTACGTCCCCGAGTGGAGGTGCTGAACGGGACGGGGACCGTTGGCAGCGCGCAGCGGGTCTCCGCGATCGTGATCCCCGCCGGTGGGAACGTCACGCTCACCAACAACGTCCCCGGTTTCGGCGTCGACGAGACCCAGGTCGTGTACTACCGCGACTCCGATCGGGCGGCGGCCGAATCGCTGCTCGACGCAATCGGCTGCGGGCGCCTGGCGCGCGCCGGCGAGCCGATCGGCATCGTCGACGTCACGATCATCATTGGGGCAGACTGTCCTGAGTTCTGACTCCCACCCCACGCCTGGAGGTACCACGGACGCAGCCCATCGAGCCATCGGCGCGGCCCGAGCGGCCGACGCGAAGCTCGGAACGAACACCGTCGTCCTCGAGGTCGGCGACATCATCGCCATCACCGAGTGGTTCGTGATCACGAGCGCACCGAACACGCGCCAGGTCAGGACGATCTGTGACGAGGTCGAAGCGCAGCTCAAGGAGCTCGCGGGGATTGGCCCTGTCAGCGTCGAGGGTCTCGCCGGCGCGTCGTGGGTGCTGCTCGACTACGGCGACGTGGTCGTGCACGTGTTCCTCGACGAGACCCGCGAGTACTTCGACCTCGAGCGCCTCTGGGCCGACGCGCCTCGCTTGGATTGGAGCGCGGAGCCGGCCGCCTCGGCCGCCGCCCCGACCTGACCGGGCCGACCCGACCGGGCCGGGCCGCGTCGGCCCCTGACGGGTCGGCCCGGTCAGGTCGGTCAGGTCTCGATGAACGGGCGGGTGGCAATGCCGCGCTCGGCCAGACCGGCTTTGATCTCGGCGACGCCGAGGTTCCGCTCCAGGCGGGGCGAGTACAGAATCGAGCTGATGATGGCGGCGGAGGCACCCCCGGTGGTGAGCCCGTCGGCGATGTGGTCGACGGTCCCGGCCCCGCCTGATGCGATCACCGGGACATTGACCGCATCGGCCACCGCGCGGGTGATGTCGAGGTCGTAACCGGCCGCGGTGCCGTCGCAGTCGATGCTGTTCACACAGATCTCGCCTGCGCCGAGCGCCTCGCCCCGTTGCACCCACTCGATCGCGTCCATCCCGGTGGCGGTGCGCGCTCCGTCGATGAAGACCTCGTAGCCGCTCGGGATCGCCGGGCCGGCCCCGACCCGTTTCACCTGGGTCGACAGGACGATGCACTGGCGGCCGAACGCCTCCGAGCCCTCGCGGATGATCTCGGGGTTGCGTACCGCCATCGAGTCGACGCTGATCTTCTCCGCGCCCGCCTTCAGGACCTCGAACATGTCCTCGACGGAACGGATGCCCCCACCGACGGTGAAGGGCACGAACACCCGGCGGGCGACGGCGCGCACAGTGTCCAGGTCGATCTTGCGCCGTTCCGTGCTGGCGGTGATGTCGTAGAAGATGATCTCGTCGATCTGATCGTCGTACAGGCGGGTCGCGAGCTCGTCGGCGGGAGCGACGTCGATGTTGTCCTGGAACTGTTGGGCCTTGGTGACCCGACCGGCGACGACGTCGAAGCAGGCGATGATCCGTTTGGTCAGCATGCCGCCGGCCCTGCACCGGATCGACCGTCCCATGCGGCGAAGTTCGTGAGCATCTGGAGACCGAGCCGGCCGCTCTTCTCGGCGTGGAACTGCGTGGCGACGATGTTGTCCCGCCCGGTGACCGAGCACAGTTGCACGCCGTACTCCGTGGTGGCGATCACCGCGTCGGGTGACGCGGGTACGGCGTAGAACGAGTTGACGAAGTAGCAGTGCGCCGCGTCCGGCAGGCCCTGCCACAGCGCGTGGGCGCGTCGGGGGCGTACCTCGTTCCAACCGATCTGGGGGACCCGCAGGGTGTCCGGGAAGCGACGCACGACGCCCGGGATCCAGCCCAGGCCGTCGACGTCGCCTTCCTCGCTGTGGTCGAACAGCACCTGCAGGCCGATGCAGATGCCGAGGAACGGTATACCGGCGCCTCCGACCCGCTCGGTGAGCGGCTCGACGAGGTTCGACTCGCGCAGCGAGTCGAGGGTGGCGCGCGCCGCGCCCACGCCCGGCAGGATGAGCCGCTCGGCGGTGGTGATCTCGTCCGGCCGTCCCGCCAGGCGGCAGGGGAGGCCCAGGTGCTCGAGCGCGTACATCACGCTGGGCGCGTTCCCTGCTCGGTAGTCGACCACGGTGATCATCGCTCCCGAGGGTAACCAAGCCCCGCCGCACCCTCGCCCCAGTTCCCGACCCTGGCGGGTTCGGTCACTGGGCGCTCATCGTGCGCGTCGAGTGACCAAACCTGGCGGGTGGGGAGGTGGGCTGGATCAGCCGGGCGCCCCCATCCCCTCCCAGGTGGGCTGCATGCTCGGGGCGATGCGGGCGAGCTCCTCGAGGTGCTGTCCGGCGAGCAGCCGGAGGCGGTGGGTGCCTCGCGCGGTGAGAGCGACGCGCACGACACGGTGGTCGTCGCGGTCCTGGCGGCGGCGCACCAACCCGGCGGTAACGGCTCGGTCGACGAGCTCGACGACGCTGTGATGGCGTAGGAGCAGCTCGGCCGCGAGATCGCTCACGGTCGGATCACCGGGCTCGGCGCGGCCGCGCGCCGCGAGGAGGAGCTGGTGCTGGGCCGGCGTGATCCCGGCCTCGGCGGCACGCTCCTCGGCCCAATGGAGATAGCGGCGGAGGCCGGTGCGGAACGCGAGGAGGTGCTGGTAGTCCTCGTCCGCGAGGGCGATTGGCACGGAAGTATCGTAACACGATAGAACTCCCAGCGTGAAGCCCGCGCTCCGCCGACTCAGCTTTCTGATGCTGCTGGCCGTTCTGATCGGCCTCGCGTCGGGCGGCGCGGCATGGGTCCTGCTGCGTCTCATCGGTCTGGTGACGAACCTCGCGTTGTTCCATCGGTTCGGCTGGTCGATTCCGTCGCTCGCCGATCTCCCGCCGAGCCCGTGGCTGGTGGTCGCGGCATTGCTCGGGGGGCTGGCGGTCAGCCTGATCGCGTGGTGGGCGCCGAACGTGCGCGGCCACGGGATCCCCGAAGCGATGGAGGCCGTGCTCACGCGCCAGAGCCGGATGCGGCCGCGCACCGCGTTGGCGAAGCCGGTGTCG
>DASRPD010000012.1:0-38984 GCA_035646535.1 Acidimicrobiia bacterium | reverse complement strand
GCCCCCCGTCGTCGTCGTCGACGTTCCCCCGCTGGCTGCCGTGGGTCGTGCTCGCCGCGCTCGCGGGCGTTCTCCTGCTCGTGAGCTTCGGCGGCGGCTCACCTGACAGCAACTCGCTCACCTTCAGCGAGTTCACCCAGGCCGTGGAAGACGGCCAGGTCAAGAAAGTTGAGTTCGACAAGGACAACGGCAACATCAAGGGCGAGTACAAGAAGCCGGTCGACGACAACACGACGTTCACGAGCGACGGCCCGAAGGATGATCTTCCGGCCGGCACCCTCGACGCCATGCGCGACCAGAACGTCGATTTCGAATACACCCAGCAGGGCTCGAACCTGTTGCTCGAGTTCCTACCGTTGCTCATCATCATCGGCGTCGTCGTCGGCCTGTTCATCTGGATGAGCCGCAGAGCCCAAGGCCAGATGGGCGCGGTCATGAACATCGGCCGCAGCAAGGCCAAGGTCTACAACACCGAGAAGCCGAAGACGACCTTCGCCGACGTCGCCGGGTACGGGCCCGTGAAGGAAGAGATCACCGAGGTGGTGGACTTCCTGAAGAACCCCGGGAAGTTCAAGGAGATCGGCGCGCGCATCCCCAAGGGCGTGCTGCTCGTGGGGCCTCCGGGCACCGGCAAGACGCTCATCGCCCGGGCCGTCGCGGGCGAGGCCGAGGTGCCGTTCATCTCGGTCACCGGATCCGACTTCATGGAGATGTTCGTCGGTGTCGGTGCGGCCCGCGTCCGCGACCTGTTCCAGACGGCTCGCAAGCAGGCTCCGGCGATCATCTTCGTCGACGAGGTCGACTCGATCGGCCGCAAGCGCGGCGCGGGACTCGGTGGCGGCCACGACGAGCGCGAACAGACGCTCAACCAGATGCTCGCCGAGATGGACGGCTTCGAGGCCACCGAGGGCATCGTGATGATGGCCGCGACCAACCGACCCGACGTGCTCGATCCGGCTTTGCTCCGGCCCGGTCGTTTCGACCGGCAGGTCTTGGTGCCGCTGCCGACCCAGGACGAGCGGCTCAAGATCCTCAAGGTGCACTTTCGCGACAAGAAGATCTCGACCGACGTCGACCTCGAGCTCGTTGCTCGGGGAACGCCGGGCATGAGCGGGGCCGACCTCGCGAACCTCGTCAACGAAGCCGCGCTCTTCGCGGTGCGGCGCGGCCAGGACGAGGTTCACGCCGAGGACTTCGACGCTGCCCGCGACCGCGTCCTGATGGGCCTCAAACGCGAATCCATGGTCCTCACCGAAGAAGAGAAGGAGGTCGTCGCCTACCACGAGGGTGGCCACGCTTCACTCGCGTACGTGCTCGAGCACGCCGACCCGGTGCACAAGGTCACGATCCTGCCGACGGGCATGGCCCTCGGCGTCACCCAGCAGCTCCCGGTCGAGGAGCGCCACATCTACCTCCAGGAGTACATCGCCGACTCGCTGGTCGTTCGACTCGGCGGACGCATCGCGGAGCAGCTGATCTACGGACACCTCTCGACCGGCGCGCAGAACGACCTCGTCGGCTGTACCGAGCTGGCCCGCAAGATGGTGCGGGAGTGGGGCATGTCCGAACGGCTCGGACCGATGGCCTGGGGCTCGCAGGGTGCGGTGTTCCTCGGCGAGGACCTCATGCACACCCGCGACTACTCCGACGAGACCGCACGAGTCATCGATGAGGAGACCGAGCGGATCCTGCGCGAGCAGGAGGAGCGCACGCGCCAGCTCCTCACCGAGTACCGACCCGGGCTCGAGGCCGTCGCGCGGGCACTCCTCGAACGCGAGACCCTCGAAGGTGCGGAGGTCAGTCGATTGATCGACGACGCGATGGGTCGCCCGAGCGGTGGACCCCGCATGGTCATCCACGCCGACGGGAGCGAGACTCCCGCCCCCGAGCCGGACGATGACGACCCTCGCCTGATCCAGACGGGCGCCGACGTCATCGCGCCCGAACCCGTCTCGGACTGACCCACCTCCGGCTGACCCACCTCCAGCTGACCCATCTCCGGCTGACCCGCACCGGTGGCGGCGCGCTCGGCGGCGCGCGACGCCACCAGGGACGTCAGCCCGCGGACCGGCGGGGTACCTATTCGGCCCGCGGCGCGAGCACGTTGCGCATCTCCGAAGTCGGCGTCGGGCCGACGAACGCGCCGCGCACAATCCCTTCGGCGTCGGCGATCACGACCATCGGGACCGCCGAGATGTCGTAACGATCGTGCAGCGCGCGATCGCCCTCGTAGGTGAGCTCGTGGGTCGCGACGGTCTCGGAGTCGAGCCGGCCGATCTGGTCGGCCAGACCGCGACACGACCCGCACGTCTCGGAGCTGAACAGCGCGACCAGCCACGGCGCGTCCGGACGCGGGAAGTCCCCGCGCCGGATCTGACGCGGCGTCGGATACGAGTCGCGGGGCGGTCCGGACGGTTGGCGACGGCGGATCACGGCGGCGATCGCGATCGCGATGACGACGATCGCGGCAGCCAGCAACGCCCGTTCGCTCACGATCCGCTCGCACCCTCGGGGATCGCGGGCGTCGCGGTGAACCCGGCCGACCCGATGCTCTCACGGGCCACCGCAATCGGTCGAGACGATCGGACGACGAGCCCCGACCCGACGGGCACGTCGAGCTCGTCGAGGTCGAAGAGCGCACGACGACCGGCCTCGATGGTGACGGTCCGGGCCGTGGTCCGCTCGCCCCCGCTGATGACCTCGAGCGTGACCCGTGCGGAGCGCGGAGAGGGATTCACGGCGATGACGAGATCCCGAGACTCCGCGTCGGTGCGCGCCTCGGCCAACGCCCACGAGCGCGCCGTCACCGCGATGCCGGCTACGTACGCGAACCCGGTGCCGTCGACCGCGAGCAATTGCTCGGCGACGAACCGATCACGCGCGTCCACCTCGACCCACGATCCGAGACCGACGGGAACCCGCGCCGCGACGTCCACCGCCGACACGCTGCGACTCGGAACGACCGCGATCTCCGGCGCGAGGGTGGCGTCACCATCGAGGTGAGTCCTCACTGGGACGCGCGCCGGCGCCGCGCCTGGGTTCGCGATCGAGACGACGCTCGCGCCCTCGAACGGAATGGACGGGAAGAACACGCGCGACGTCGGCTCGATGACTCCGAGTGAGAGCGCCAAGCCCGTAGGTTCGACGACGCGCTGTTGCACTTGCTCGGCCACGATACGGCCTGAGCGAGCCTCCACCTGCGTCGCGACGACCGGTTGCCGGCGGACGAGGTCGTGGATGGCGAGCGTCACCCGGCTCCGGCGCGGCACGACCAAGCCCTGGGTGTCGCCGGGAACCTCGAAGCCGGTGTCGGTCAAGAACGAGAGGTCGACGATCGCGTCGTCGCCGAACGGGTTGAAGAGCGCGAGCCAGAGCTGCGCGTCGGGGTCGGTCGTTCCCGCGCCGAAATGCCACGAAGTCGCGGCGCGGGTCGCGCATGCACCAACGGCGAGGTCGCCGCTACCGGAGATGCCGTGCTCGACCACGACCCGGCCACCGAACGCCTCGACGAGCACGCCCGGCTCCGCAGTCGCGAGCACGTCCGCCACACGAATGCGCGTCTGCGTCCGGGGCGCGAGCTCGACCGGCGTCGTCGCGACGGGCTCGGTCGATCCCGGCATCACCGAGACCTCCGCGCGTGCGGCACGCTCGCTCAGGTTCGTGACGAAGAGCACCTCGTCCCCGAGGCCGTCCGGGGCTGAGGACCCGGCGGCGCAATACCAGGCGCTCGACACGGCATCCGCGGGCGGGATCATCGCCGCGGTCTCGGCGTCGGCGTCGGGTTGACCGTCGGTCGAGGTGATGGCCTGCACGGCCAACGCGACGACCAACGCGACAACCACGACCGTGACGATGCGCCAGCGCCCGTCGCTGCTGGGCACCGGACGCGCGGGTACCGGGGCGGTCATGCCGTGGCCGCCGGGTCGCGGGCGGCGATCCGTTCGGCCTTTCGGGCGCGGCGGCGTTCTCGGCGCCGCACCACGAAGGCCGTCGATCGAAGCCAGAACACCGCGAGCCCGATCCACACGACGAGCTGGAGGACCGCGACGACGTTCCGCCGCCACTGACCTCCGAAGACGAACGAGACCCGTCCGCGCGACTCGAGGTCGTATCCATTGGCCCACCCGAACGCGTCGACGTGGCGGAGCTCGCGGTCGTCGGTCGTGGCTCGCCACTGACCCGAGTACGACTCGCCCTGGAGCACAGCTCCGGGCACCACGGGTCCATCTCCGAGGACGGGTTGCGCCCCGCTGAGATCCGTGTCGAGCGCGGCCCGGTTCGGGTCGGCTGCGCCGGGCCGGAGCCGGCCGAGCGCGGCGTCGGGCAACACGGCGGGTATGGGCACCCAGGCGTCGTTCTCATAGAGCAGCAGGTCCCCGTCCGATTCGAGCCGGCTGAGGTCGAGCTGGTCGGCGAGACCGCGTGCAAGCTGCGGTGTGGGCCTCGCCGCGACGCCACCGGACGCGCCCGATCGTGGGGGCAGCGCAACGTAACGAACCCCCATCGGGGCGAGAATGTGGCCGAGCCGGTTCGTGCGGCCGTCGCGCGCGAGCTCGATGGCGTCGGCGACGAGGCCGGACGCCGGTCCCCCAGGTGCGGGCCACAGATCGGACAGCGCACCCGGACCTCCCCGCGCCAACGAGTAGCCCGTGCCCCCGTCGGTGAGTGTCGCATCGAGGGGCAGCACGTACGGGTCCCCCACCCAGAGCACTCGGAACCCGCCGTCATCCCGGTTGGTCATCCAAGAGAGCGACTGGTTCCAGTCGGTCGATGGCGCGCCCCACCGGCCGTCGAAGGCATCAACCGCGAATCCGAGCGCCGGCAACACCAACAGGAGCGGTACCGCCGCGGCGGCCACCTGGCGCCAACCAAAATGGAAGCGGTGCAGGTCGGTGCGCAGCGCGCCGACGGCGAGGCCCACGGCCAGTGCCAGCCCGAGCGCGGCCGGCACCAACAGCCCTTCCGGCGCGGGCACCGCCCCGTCAGGCCACACGACTGTCGGGAGCCACGCCAACGCGAAGCCGACGAGCGCGAGCACCCACGCCCGGGCGATCCACGCCAGCCGAGGCCCGGTCGTCAACAACAGCCCGAGCCCAGCTGCGAGGAGCAGCACCCATCCCCCGAAGCCTCCGCCGGCGGGACCAGTCGAAAATCGCAGGATGGAGCCGAGCTCGAGTCGAGCGGGAAACCCGAGACCCCAGGCCGCCCCCCGCTCACCCGCGCCGAGCAACGTCAGAGGCCACGGGACCAGGGCCACGAGCCCGGCGACGGCCCCGACCGCGGCAACGCCGAGTGCCCGCACCGCCGGGAAGTCATCGCCCGCCAAGGGTTGCGCGATGACGAACGCGCCCACCATCACGATGAGCAGGAACGCGGCAGGGGGCCAGAATGCGGTCGCGACGGCGATCGACGCGACCAACGGCAACCACGAGCGCATGATCACCGGCCAACCCCCGTCGGGACGAGGCCGACGCGCCAGCAGCACGACGGAGCGGAGCGCGAACGGTGCCACCGCGAAGAACACGAGCGCGCCGAGCCGACCACCGGCGATCGCGTTGCGGCCGATCGGGCTGATGCCGTAGATCAGCGCGGCGACGAGTGCCGCGCGCCGGTTGCCGGCGACGAGCCGGGTCAGGCGGAACACGCCGAGAGCACCGAGCGGCAACAGCGCGGCGATGAACCACGAGCGCGCGATACCACTCGCGCCCAACACGACCGCGGTACCCAGCGCCTGCAGGGCAAAGACCGGCGGCGGCGCCGCCGCGGAGCCGAGACCCTGGGCACGCCAACCCGATCCGAACAGCCGGAGGAGATCGCCGACGCCAGGCCAGGGGAGGAAGGACCCGACGGCGGGCGCATGGCCGAACAGGATCTCGCGGCTGCCAAAGAGGAGTACCAGCACGAACAGGGCAGCGATGAACCCGAGCGGCTCGCGCAGGCGGGACCGGGCCGAGTCCACCGCGACCCGCCCGGCCGTGCCGACCGAGACCAAGCGGTTCTCCGGCTGCACGCGATCGATGAGGTAATCGCGCACGCGCGCACTGCCGCCACGCTGGAGCCACCGGAGCTCGCTGTCGGGTACACGCCGCGACGACTGGACCTCCCGACGCGCCGAGCGCAGGGCGGAGAAGCGCCGCAGGTTCCAGATCCAAGCGCTGACCAGCGCCCGGGCCCTGGCGCCTCGGCGAGAGGCGACGAACACCGCCGATTCGATGAAGCCCAGCAGCAGCGCGACCGGCACGACCCAGAGCAACGTCGCGCGCGAGTACGACTTGAACACCGCGCGCAGCCGATGCCGGAGAACCAGCGCCTCGTCCGGACCGGTCGCCTCACTTCGCTCGGCGATCGCTCCGTGGTGGCGAACCCGCGCGTCCGGAGCGACGAGTACGCGCGCACCCATGAGTCGAGCCCGCCAGCACAGGTCGAGATCCTCGGCGCCGGGGAACGTCTCGGCGTCGAACCCGCCGAGCTCGAAGAACAGATCCGCGCGGACGAGCATCGCCGCGCTCGACACGTAGAACACGTCGCGGACGGCGTCGTGCTGTTCCTGGTCCAGCTCGCCGGGCTCGATCTCGGAACACGCGACCCCGAAGCGGTCGATGGTCAGTCCGACTTCGGCCAGCACGTGGGGTCGGTCGGCATCCACGAGCTTCGGTCCGACCACTCCCGCGTTCGAACGGTAGGCCTCCTCGACGAGCAACCGGATCGCGGCCGGGTCAAATGCCACGTCGTCGTGGCACAGCAGCAGGAAGGTCGCCCCTTGGACGGCACTCAGCGCTTCGTTGGCCGCGACGGCAAAGCCGACGTTCGCCTCCAGACGGCGGACGAACGCGTGAGGGACATGGGCTGCGACCCGGGGCCTGAGGTCATGATCGGAGCCCGCGTCGATCACCAGGACGGCGAGATCCGGATAGTCCGACTCGGCGAGACTCTGAAGCGTCTCCTCGAACCAGGGCCCGGGGTTGTGGGCGACAAGGAGCGCGACGATCGGCGGAGGCACCGACGTCGGGTCGGAGGACTCGGTGGGCTCCGGTCGGTCGGCAGGCAGCGGGGCCGACGGCCCGGTGACAGGTGGCTCAGCGGTCTCCATCGGCGGCCTCACCATACCAACGGAGGGTTCGTGACCGTGGTCTCGAGTGCTTGCAATAGTTAGCAAGACGGTATATCTTGGTAAGCGACTCGGCAGGGCCGGGCCACCGGTCCGCCACAACCGACGCTTGCCATCCGAACCCCTGGGGCGCCCGCGCGCCCCGCCCGGCCCGCTCGCACCAAGGAGCACCCATGGACGTCAAGAAGAGCATCCAAGACGCCGGCTACATCGCCGTCGGCGCCGGCGTGATCGGTTTCCAACAGGCGCAAGTCCGCCGGCGCGAGCTGACGAGTCGGCTCGTCGCCAAGGCCGATGCGGCCCGCACCCGCGTCCACGGCTCGGTGGGCGCCGCACACGGCCAGATCACCGACCAGGTCGGCCAAACACGCGGCCAGATCACCGACCAGGTCGGCCAAGCACGCGACCAGGTGACGGACCAGGCGGGCCTGGTCCGGGACCAGATCAGCACGTCGGTGGGCTCCACCGCCGGCACCGCCTGGGACGTCGCATCGAGCGCCGCATGGGAAGTCGCTACCGGCCTGAGCGGCCGCGCCACCGGTCTCGCGGACGACATCCGCGAGTGGGTCGATCCCGCAGTGGGCGAGCTCAAGATTCGCGTCGAACCGCTCGGGGAGCAGCTCCAGACGGTGCCCGGTCAGCTCTCCCGGGTGATGACAGCGGGCCCCGGCCGAGTGCTGACGCTCGTCAGGTCGGAGCCCGCCGCCTGAGATCCGTTCCCCCTCAGCTCCGCCGACGCGACCCCCTCCTGTGAGGGGGTCGCGTCGCGCGTACTGTCTCTGCGGTGTACGCAGCACTCGCAGGTGGAGTCGGCGCGGCGCGGTTCCTGCGGGGCCTGGTGCGCGTCGTGCCGCCCGAGGCGGTGACGGCGATCGTCAACACCGGCGACGATGACCGTTTCCACGGGCTCCACGTCAGCCCGGACCTCGACACCGTGACCTACACCCTCGCCGGAGCCGAGCACCCCGAGCAGGGCTGGGGGCTCGCGGGCGAGACCTTCACCACCATGGACGCGCTCGGCCGCTACGACAGCGCGACGTGGTTCCGCCTCGGCGACCGGGATCTGGCCACCCACCTCTTCCGAAGCGAGCGCCTCTCCGCCGGAGCCTCATTGTCGGAGGTGACCGCCGAGATCTCGCGGAACTGGGACATCTCCGTGCGCCTGCTTCCCATGAGCGACGACCGGATCTCGACCAGGGTCACCGTGCAGCGGGCCGACGGTACGGACGAGGAGCTCGCGATGCAGGAGTGGTTCGTGCGCGAGCGCACCGAGCCGCCCGTCACCGCGGTGCGTTTCGACGGTGCCGAGACCGCACGGGCGGCGCCCGGCGTCCTGGATGCACTGCGATCCGCCGAGACGATCCTCGTGTGCCCGTCGAACCCGATCATCTCGATCAGGCCGATCCTGTCGGTCCCCGGAGTCCACGACATCCTCGTGGAGCGCCGCGACCGGGTCGTCGGCATCTCCCCCATCATCGCCGGCCGCACCGTGAAGGGTCCCGCGGACCGGCTCATGTCCGGGCTCGGTCTCGACGCTTCGTGCGTCGGCGTGGCCCACGCGTACGCCGACTTCTGCGGCACGTTGGTCATCGACGCGGGCGACGCCCACCGTGCCGCCGAGGTCGAGGCCGTCGGCGTTCGGGCCGTCGTCGCCGACACGCTGATGACCGATGCCCGGATCGCCGCGGCGTTGGCTCGCCGCACGATCGACGCCGTCGTCTGATGGCGCGAGACGAGCTGCGTGTCGTTGCGATCGACGGAATCGGTGAGATCCGGGAGGGAGACGTGGTCGCGGACCTCGTCGCGGACGCGGCCGCGAGACAGAACGTCCCTCTGGCCGACGACGACTGCCTCGTCGTCACGCAGAAGATCGTGTCCAAAGCCGAGCATCGGATCGTTCCGTTCGACGCCTCCGATCCGGACGCCAAGCGCCGCCTCGTCGAACAGGAAGCCGTGCGCGTGCTGCGACGCCGCGGTGAGCTGCTCATCACCGAAACGCGCCACGGCTTCATCTGTGCGAACTCGGGAGTCGATCTCTCCAACGTCGAGGAAGGCACCGCCGCGCTGCTTCCCGTGGACAGCGACCGTTCGGCGCGGCGCATCCGCGACCGGCTCGCAGCTCGGTACGGCGTGAGCGTCGCGGTCGTCATCTCTGACACGTTCGGTCGTCCGTGGCGGCGCGGGCTGACCGACGTGGCGATCGGCGTCGCCGGCATCGCCGGTGTCGAGGACCTACGCGGCCACGACGACGCCCGCGGCCGCGAGCTCCAGGCCACCGAAGTCGCGATCGCGGACGAGGTCGCGTCGGCCGCGGAGCTCGTGATGGGCAAGTCCGACGGTGTTCCCGCCGCGATCGTGCGCGGCTTGCACCGTGACTGGTTCCGCGATGGTTCCGTACACGAGCTCGTGCGACCACCCGCAGAAGACCTGTTCCGATGACCGGATTGGCCCGATGACCGGGCGAGTGGCGGAGTTCATCACGGCCCGCCGGTCAATCCGCGCCTACACCGACACGCCGGTGTCGCGCGCCACCCTCGACGCGCTCGTCGAGGGTGCGTGCCTGGCGCCCGCACCCCACCATTCGCGACCCTGGCGATTCGTGGTCGTCGACTCACCCGATGCCAAGGCCGGCCTCGCCCAAGCCATGGGCACACGCTGGGCCCAGGACCTCGCCGACGACGGCGTCGACCCGGCGCGTATCCGGGAGCTCGTCGACGCGTCGCGAGCCAAGCTGTCAGGAGCGCCGGCACTCGTGGTCGGGTGTCTCACGTGGAACGGCCTCGACCGCTACCCCGACGAGACACGCCGTCGGGCGGAATGGGGCATGGCCCTGCTGTCACTCGGTGCGGCCATGGAGAACCTCATGCTGGCTGCGACCACCAAGGGTCTGGCCACCTGTTGGGTCGCCGCCCCGATCTTCTGCCCCGCCGAAGCACGCGACGCACTCGCGTTGGCTGACGACTGGCTGCCACACGCGCTCGTGCTGATCGGCGAACCCGACCCCGACTACCGCCCACCGCCGCGCCCGGAGGTGGCCCTCGACGAGCTCCGCGCCACCCGCTGACCCCGCGAGCCGACCTGCGCCTCACCCATCAGTGCCCTTGGGCCGGCGGCGGTCAGGGACGGTCAGCGTGAGCTGTTCTTGAACCGGTCGAGCGTCCGAGCGATGCCCTCATCGAGCGAGGTGAACGGTTTCCACCCCAGGTGGATCTCCGCCCGGGTCGGATCCAACGCCGAACGGGCCAGCTCACCGGAGCGGGCCGGCGCGTAGTGCGCGGGGTCCTTGACGCCGGTGACCCCGGCCATCACGTCGAAGAGCTGCTGCACGCTGGTCTCGATCCCGGTACCGATGTTCACGAGCAGCCCACCACCCTTCTCGGTGGCCCGCACGAAAGCATCAACCACGTCATCGACGAAGACGAGATCGCGCGTCTGTCGGCCGTCACCGAAGATCGTCGCCCGTTCCCGGTTGAGGAGCTTGCCGGCGAAGATGGCGACGACGCCTGCTTCGCCCGCGGGATCCTGGCGGGGTCCGTACACGTTCGCGAGCGCCAGCGCCGTGTACTCCAGACCATGGACCTCCCGGTAGTAGTGGAGGTAGTCACCGACGGCCTTCTTGGCCACGCCGTACGGGGACTCGGGCCGTTGCGGATGACCCTCGCGGATCGGCAGGTCATCGGACGGACCGTAGATCGTGCCACCCGAGCTCGCGAACACGACCTTGCGGGTCCCGGCGGCAATGGCGCCCTGGCACACGTTGAGCGCGCCGATCACGTTGACCTCCGCGTCGAACGCGGGACGGCCCACCGAGATCCGCACGTCGGCCTGGGCAGCAAGGTGGTAGATGACCTCGGGCCGGCGACGGGCGAGCAGGTCGGTGATCGCCGGTGATCGCAGGTCGAGCCGGTGGAAGGAGAACCGTCGGCTCCGCTCCGCTCGCGCCGATGCGAGGTTCGCGAGAGAGCCGGTGGAGAGGTCGTCGACGACGTCGACGTCATACCCCTCGGCGATGAGCCGGTCGACAAGGGTGCTACCGATGAACCCGGCACCACCGGTCACGAGGACGCGCACGCCGATACGTTAGGGCGAGACGCCGAGGGGGCCGTCGGGACCGGCCACCGCCCGCTCGATCCGGGCCCCCGCTTGGACAGCCGCGCCGGCCAAGACGACCGCGTCGGTGAGATGGGCTCCCGCCCCCACCGACACCCCACGACCGACCACGGATCCCTTGACGCTCGCGCCGGCGCCGACCCGGCACCCCGCGCCGAGGAGCACGGGCGCGACCAGCCGAGCGTCGGCCGCGATCTCGACGTCACCTTCCACCCAGACGCCGGGGGCGGTTTCCACCGCGTCCGCGACCGGAGGTCGGCCGAGGCGCCCGGCGAGGACGTCCGCGTTCGCTTGGAGGTACTTCTCGGGGGTACCGATGTCGAGCCAATACGCGTCGCTCGGGAACCCGAACAGCCTTCCGGGCCGGTCGAGCATCCGGGGGAAGGTCTCCCGCTCGATCGAGACCATCAACCGGGACGGGATCCGGCCGAGCACCGACGGCTCGAGCACGTAGGTGCCGGCATTGATCCAGTTGGTCGGCGCGCGGCCGGGCGGCGGCTTCTCGACGAACGCGACGACCTCACCATCACCTCGGGTCGGCACGACCCCGAACGCCGACGGGTCCTCGACCTCGGTGAGCGCGATCGTCGCTTCGGCGTGACGGGCTTCGTGGAACTCGAGGACCGCGCCCAAGTCCAGATCGGTGAGGACGTCGCCGTTGCACACGATGATGCGCTCGTCGATTCCCTCGGCCGCGAAACGGATACCGCCCGCCGTTCCAAGGGGTTCCGGTTCCTCGCGGAACCGGAGGGTCATGTCACCGAAGCGGCCCTCATCTCTGCCGCCGGTGCTGAAGTGCTCACGAAACGCTTCGGGCAGATACCCGAGTGAGAGCACGACGTCGTCGACGCCATGACTCCCGAGCCACGCGAGCTGGCGCTCGAGGAACGCGACGTTGACGATGGGCAGCAGACCCTTCGGGGTCTTGTAGGTCAGGGGCCGAAGCCGCGTGCCTTCCCCGCCGACGAGGACGACCGCCCTCACGGCGCGCCCTGGCCCCCCGGCGCGCCCTGGCCCCCCGGCGCGCCCTGGCTCGGGACGTCGGTGATGTTGCCGAGGGCCGCCTCCGCGTCGGGCGGCTCGGGGACCGGCTCACCCTTGGGGATGAACGCGACCGCGACGATGTCACGGTCCTGCGGGTGGTAGTCGGCCGGGTTTCCCGATCGGGGGGTGCCGTCCCAAGGCTCGCCGACCTGTCCGACGGCCCACTCGATCTCGGCCCCTTGGCCGGCGTACTCGCCGTCGACGCATTCCTGACCGTTGCGATACTCCACGCCGTCCCAGAGCCGCATGGAGTCGGCCGACAGCTCCCAGCCGGCTCCCTCGTTGTCCTCGATGAAGCGGGCAACGGTCGCGTTGTCACCCGCGGCGGCGGAGCTGGAGGGGTGAATGTGCATGAGGCCGTCACCGTGGGAGTGGATGCCGGCAGTCGATTCGTACTCGGGTGCCGCGGGAAGCCACGATCCGCAGACGTTCACCCCGAGGTAGGCGTGCCAGTGCTCACCGATCTCGGGTGAACCCCCACTCTTCGAGCCCGAGCGGGCGAGCGCTATCCCGACCACCCCCACCATCACCACCGCGACGGTCGCGATGGTCCAGCCCATCGAGCTGCGACGGCGCTTCCCCCGCCGGAGGCGGGATCGGGCCTGGGCCCGCGAGATCTTGGCTTTCTTGGGTGACATGGAGTGATCAGGATAGCGAATGCGGCGCCCGCGTCCGTTGCGCGCGCCCGAGCCCAGTGGCAATCACATCGGCGAGCCCACGCACCGCGAGCAGGACCACCGCGGGCCCGAGGAGGAGCCGCCGGACACCCCGCCAGTGCTTGGTCGCGTACCGAAACGCCGAGCGATGGTGCTCGACAATCGTCCGGAACGGATGCCCGGCGGCGCTGACGCCCTGCACGTGCAGAACCGATGCCGTCGGGTCGTAGGCGACGCGCCAGGAATGCTCCCGCAAGCGGGTGCAGAGATCCACGTCCTCGAGGTACAGGAAGAACTGCTCGTCCCACCCGCCGATGTCGTCGAAGGCCGTTCGTCGGAGCCACAGCGCCGAGCCGGAGAGCCAGTCGACGTCATGGCGGGTCGAGTGATCCTCGTCCATCCGGTGGTACCGGCGAGTGAACGGGTTGGTCGGCCACAGGCGCCCGAACGTGGCGTGACCGAGCGCGTCGGTGGCCGACGGCACAGTGCGAGCGGAGGGGTACTGGGTCCCGTCGGGATTGTGGACCCGTGGGCCGACGGCCCCGAGGTCGTCTTCCGCGTCGAAGCGGGCCAGCAGCGCTCGCGCCGTACCCGGCTCGACCTCGACGTCGGGGTTGATCGCCGCGACGATGGGTGCCCGCGTGGTCGCGACACCACGGTTGTTCCCTCGAGCGAAGCCGACGTTGGCCGATGCGCGTACGACGGTGACCTCCGGGAAGCCGGCTTCCACCGGCTCGGCCGAGCCGTCGGTCGACGCGTTGTCGACGACGACCACCTCGGGTGGGCCTCCGGCGCTGGTATCGGCGAGCAACGATCGCACGCACGCCTCCAGCATGGGGCCCGCGTTGTAGTTGACGATCACCGCGGCCCAACGCGGTCCCACCGACGGTTCCGGTTGAGGGGCTTCCACCTCAGGCTCGGCCGCGGCGACGTTCCTCCGCGTACCACGCATACGTTCGAGCCAATCCCTCGCGCAGGTCGATCTCCGGCCGCCAGCCGAGCACTCGTTCCGCCAGCGAGATGTCCGGGCGCCGGCGAGTCGGGTCGTCGACGGGGAGCGGCTCGTACACGATGGACGAGGACGATCCCGTCACGTCGAGCACGGTCTCGGCGAGCTCGGCCACGCTGAACTCGATCGGGTTGCCGATGTTGACGGGCCCGACGTAGTCGGAGTCGAGCAACGCGAGAATGCCGCGCACCTCGTCGTCCACGTAGCAGAACGAGCGGGTCTGGGTGCCCTCGCCGTAGATGGTCAGCGGCTTGTCATCCATGGCTTGTACCAGGAAGTTCGACACGACCCGCCCGTCGGCCGGCCTCAGATGCGGACCGTAGGTGTTGAAGATCCGCACGACACGCACGTCGAGGTCGTGGGCGCGGTGATACGCGAGCGTCAGTGCCTCGGCGAACCGCTTGGCCTCGTCGTACACACCACGCGGGCCGATCGGATTGACATTGCCCCAGTAGGTCTCCGGTTGCGGGTGCACGAGCGGGTCGCCGTACACCTCGCTCGTCGACGCCAACAGGAATCGGGCGCGTTTGTCGAGCGCCAACCCCAGGGAGTTGTGCGTCCCCAGCGAACCGACCTTGAGCGTCTTGATCGGGTGCTCGAGGTAGTCCTGCGGGCTCGCCGGGCTGGCAAAGTGCAGAACGGCATCAACCGGCCCGTCGATGTGGACGTACCTCGTCACGTCGTAGTGCTCGAAGGTGAATGCGGGATCGGCCAGGAAGCTGTCGATGTTCTCCATTCTTCCGGTCAACAGGTTGTCGAGCGCGACCACCTGCCAACCGCGCGCGAGGAGGTCCCGGCACAGGTGCGAGCCGATGAACCCGGCCCCACCCGTCACGACCGCCCTCACGATCGTCCGACTCCGTCGTAGGAGAAGCCGAGACGCCGCAACGCGGAGGAGTCGAGGAGGTTGCGGGTGTCGAGCACCGCGGGTTCGGCCATCGCGTCGTGCACGCGGGCGAAGTCGAGCCAGCGGAACTGGTCCCACTCCGTGGCGACGACGAGCAACCGGGCGCCGGCCACGGCTTCGAACGGGTCCGCAGCCAGCTCCACACCCTCGAGCACAGCCGCGGCGCTCTCGTCGGCCGCAGGATCGAAGGCGCGCACGACCGCGCCCTCCTCTTGCAGACGCCGCACGATGTAGATCGCGGGTGAGTCACGGAGGTCGTCGGTGTTGGCTTTGAACGCAAGACCCCAGACGCCGATCAGCGCTCCGGCCAGCGAGCCGCCGACGAGGCGCCGGGCCTTGGCGATCATCCGCTCGTGCTGGCGCCGGTTCACCTCGACCGTCCCGCGCAGAAGACTGAAGTCATATCCGGCCACGTCGGCCATGTGCAACAGCGCGGCGGTGTCCTTCGGGAAGCACGACCCGCCGTAGCCCGGGCCGGGGTGCAAGAACTCGGACCCGATGCGCGTGTCGTAACCCATGCCCATCGCAACCTCGCGCACGTCCGCGTCGACCGCCTCGCAGATGCTGGCGATCGCGTTGACGAACGAGATCTTGGTCGCCAGGAATGCGTTCGTCGCGTACTTGATCATCTCGGCCGACGCCGGATCGGTGATGAGGATCGGCGCGTCCAGACTCTTGTACAGCTCCGAGACCCGCACCGCGATGGGCGGGTCGTCACAGCCGATGACAACCCGACTCGGGTGCAGGAAATCTCGCACCGACGTCCCCTCACGGAGGAACTCGGGGTTGGAAGCGACGCCGATCTGTTCGAGCGTTGCGCCCGCCTCACCGAGAACGCGTTGCACGAGACGCGTCGAGCCGACCGGCATCGTCGACTTGTTCACGATCACCGTGCCCGACCGTAGGACCGGCGCGATCTCGCGCGCGACGTCCTCGACGAAGGACAGATCGGCCGCACCGTCCTCCCCTTGGGGTGTCGGCACGCAGAGAAAGACGAACTCGGCGCTCGCGGCCGCCTTCGCCGCGCCGACGACGAACCGGAGGCGTTGCGACTCGATGCCCTCGGCGACGAGCTCCGGCAGGCCGTCTTCCATGATCGGGACCTCGCCCTTGGTGAGGCGCGCCACCCGCTCGGCGTCGATGTCCGCGCACACGACGGAGTGGCCGAGGTGCGAGAGACACGCGCCGGTCGTGAGACCGACGTAGCCGGCGCCGACGACCGCGACGCGGCTCATGACGCCGGGCGGTCGTCGGGGGCGAGATACTCGGCCAGGGCGTCCCGGTAAGAACGCAGCCGCGGGATACCCGCGGCCGGAAGCGCCAGGTTTCCCAACACTGTGTACTCGGGTCGGGGAGCCGGCCGGTTGAGCTCCGCGGTCGTCACGACCTTCAACCCGTCCGGATCGAACCCGGCCAGCTCGAGCACATCACACGCCATTCGGTAGCGGGTGCACGCCCCATCGTTCACCGCGTGGAAGAGACCGGGGATTCGTTCACACGCAAGCCGGAGGAGCAGGTCGGCGAGATCCGGTGCGTAGGTCGGCGAGCCGGTCTGGTCGTCGACGAACCCGTAGTCGGCTCCCGCCGCGGCATCGAGCGCGAGCTGCACGAAGTCGTGACCACGACGGCCGAACACCCACGCGGTGCGGGCGATCGCCCACGAGGACGCGTGACGTTGCACCTCCTGTTCACCACCCAGCTTGGAATGGCCGTACTCAGAGATCGGATTCGTGGTGTCCCACTCGGTGTAGGGCCGTGCCGAATGCCCGTCGAACACGTAGTCGGTCGAGACGTGGACGAGGTGAGCGCCGCACCGAGCGCCCGCGAGGGCCAGGTACCGTGGGCCGAGCGCGTTGACGGCGTACGCCCGCTCCGGATCAGTCTCGGATGCGTCGACGTTGGTGAGCGCGGCCGGGTTCACGATGGCGTCGGGCCTGAATCCGGCGACGCACTGCTCGACCTGTTCGCGCTCGGCCAGGTCCAGATCGGCGTGGGTGACGCCGAGCACCTCGTGGCCGCCAGGGTGACGGCCGAGCGCGGCGACGACCGCGGAGCCGACCTGCCCGCCGACCCCGGTGACCAACACCTTCATCGGCGCGGCGTCCGGTAGCTCATGACTCCCAGCATCGACACGAAGGGTAGCGGGGTGAAGGGCGCACCCATGCCGGACGACCTGGGAGATCAGGGAACGCAGGCGGCCTCGACCGCCGCGAGGTACAACGCGGCGGCTTCCTCTTGCGTCAGGTCCTGCGGGAACGCTTCCGCGGGAGGCGTCGGGGGCGCGGTCGAGGCAGGCACGACGCCGCCCGGCGCGCTCACGTCCTCGAAGTCGTCGCCCAGCACCACCACCACATCGGCCTGGGGGATATCCGCCCGCTCGACGAGCTGACCGGTACCACCCAGGTAGCTCCGCACGAGCTCCGCCGCGTCCTGCAGACCCGGGCGGTAGCGCAGCTGAGTGCGTGAGACCGCGTCGGCGTTGCCGAAACCGGCGCCGGCGAAACCGAACTGGCGTTGGAGCACGTCCAGCGTCGAGGAGGCGAGCCCTTCGGTGTCGGTGCCGTTGAGGACCCGGACGTTGACCTGGGCGGGCAGGATGCCTTCGGGCGGCGCCGGCGCGGGTGTGGTGGTCTCGAGACGGTTGATGATCTCGTCCGCGTCCGGCTGGTCAGGCAGCAGGATGGCCTCACCGTCGCTGCTCGTCGATCCGTAGCTGGGCAGCATGATCATCTCGACGGCCGTCGAGTCGGCGGGGTCCACGGTGCGAAACGTCTTGACGAGCTTGAACACGTCGGCGCGGTGCAACGCGTCATCGACCCGCAGCTGCGGGATGACGTCGGTCGCGATCTCGTTCGCCTTGAGCGGGTTGCCGAGCGCCTCTTGGTACGCGAGGGAGCCCAACCGCCGGATGAAGCCCTGCTGGCGCTCGATGCGACCGAAGTCCGGGATCGCGTTCGCGTCCTCCCACCGTCCGGTCTGGGCATCTCGGTACTCGAGGGAGCGACTGCGGACGTATTGGAGCGCTTGGCCTCCGTCGAGCTGATAGCAACCGGCGCTGGACACCGCGAAGCCGGTGTAGGTGTCTCGCGCCTGAGCGGGCAGGAAGACCGGAACGCGACCGACCGCGTCGACGATGCCTTCGAAGCTGGCGAAGTCGACCTCGAGGTAGTGGTTGATCGGTATGCCGAAGTTGACCGCGAGTGTGTCGATCACCGCTTGGGGCCCTTGGTTGAACGCGGCGTTGATCTTCGCCTCGCCGATGCCCGGCACGTCGACCCAGAGGTCGCGCGGGAACGACACGACGAGGCTCGTGCGCTCCCCCGGCTCGACGTGGGCCACCATGATCGTGTCCGAGCGTTGACCGGCCTCGACTGCCGGATCGCCGAACGCGTCACGCTGGATCTCGTTGCCGGGCTCCTCGAACTGGCGGGTGTCGGACCCGATGATGAGAAAGTTCCCCGACTCGCCCGGATCCGACGGTTCGAGCTGGACCTCGACCCGTTCGATCTCGTTGAACTTGGCGTCGATGCTCATGTTCGCGGCCACCACGACGCTCGTCACCACGACCGCGGCGAGCCCGAGCGCGATCACGTAGCGGAGGAACCACCCGCGCAGTTGCCCGCGCCACGAGAAGAGGGAGCTGGTCACGGTGCGACTCACGCTACCGGTCTACGGCAGACACGACACCGCGGGATCCGCGGGGTCGGCGGTGTCGGCGGCGTCGGTGGGATTGTCCGGCGGTGTCGCCGTGGTCGAGGTCGTCCCGGCTTCGGGGACACCGGCGAAGTCGGCGCCCAACACGATCGTGACCGCCGCACCGCGAACCTCGGAGTCGGCCACCGGCTCGCCGGAGAGGCCGAGCTTGGCGGCCACCAGCCGCGCCGCGTCCCGCTTCCCTTCGCGGTAGTGCACCTCGGTCTCGGTGACCTTTTCGAACCAGTCCCCCGCATCCCCGCTGACGAAGCCGAAGCGTCCCGCGAGCAACGCGAGCGTGTCGCCGGCCAGCCCGTCGACGACCGAGCCGTTCATCACGTGCACGGTGACCGTGCCGGGATCGAGGTCGGGCCCGGGCTCGTCCGCGCCGAAGTGGTTGAGCTGGGCAACGAGCGCGTCGGCATCGGGTTCGAGCGCGACGACCTGATTGCCGCTGGGGGTCGGCTCGACCGGCAGGGTCACGGTCTCGACCCGATTCGGATCACTCGGATCGATCTCGCCGAGCAGGTTGACCAACCCGAAGACCTGGCTCCGTCCGAGCCCGCCGTCGGCGACGAGCTCGGGCAACACCGCGTCGGCGACGCGCTTGGTCGTGAGTGGGTTCTTGCGAGCCCGGCGATAGGCGACGGTGGCGAGACGGCGCACGAAGTCCTGCTGACGGTCGATCCGCTCGAGATCGGAGTTGCCGCCCACGTAGTCGAGGTCACCACGTGTCGACGTGTCGAGGTAGTACGGGTAGCGAGACCGCACGTAGTTGAACGAGTCCTCACCATCGAGCGCCACGCAACCGGGCTCGGTGATCCGAAGGCCGGTCTCATCGTCGCCGAGGGGTCGATCGAAGTACACGTTCACCGAGCCGATCGCGTCGACGATCTCTCGGAACGACCAGAAGTTCACCTCCACGAAGTGGTGCACCTCGAGGCCGAGGTTCTCGTCAAGGGTGTCGATGATGTTCTGCGCGCCCTGCTCGACCGTGTCGGCATCGTTGTACGCGGTGTTGATGAGCGTGCGGCCGTGCCCCGCGACGTCCACGATGAGGTCCCGCGGGATGGAGACGACTTGGACCTTCTCGGCGTCGGGGTCGACGTGGACGACCATCATGGTGTCGGAGCGCTGGCCGGTCTGGCTCTCCTGGTCGCCGAAGCGCGCCTCGTCCTCCGCGGTGACGACCCCGCTGCGCGAGTCCGAGCCGATCACGAGGTAGTTGCCGGCCTCGGCGCGCGCGCCGTCGAGCTCGGCGGTGTCGAGATCAACCCGCTGGATCCCGGCGAGCTGCGCGTCGATGACGACGTTCGCGCCGACCACGCCGACGATCGTGACGATCGTGACGATGGCCAGCGCGAGCACGAATCTGCGTTTCCAGTCGCGCAGAACAAGGGGTGGGCGGTTCGCGGCGATCGCGTCACAGTACCGGGACCACGCATTCGCCTCGGGTCACCCCACGCCTCCGACGTAGCCTTCGGGGGTGGTGCAACGGAGTGACGCGACGGCGGCGGCGATGCTCAGCCATCTGTCCCCCCGGGACTTCGCGGTGGTTCGAGACGGGCGGCGCACGATCGTCGCCGTGGATCCGACCGAGATGCTCGTCGTCGACGCGGCCGATGCGCTCACCGCCCTGGACGACCTCGGCCCGGGCTGGTGGGCCGGGTACCTGTCCTACGATCTCGGCCGCGCGATCGAACGAGTCCCGACGCGCTCGTTGCCGACCGCGCTCCCCGATCTGGTGCTGGCCCGCTTTGATGCCCGCGCCGTGCTGGATCCCCGATCGGCCCCGCGCGTCGTGGGAACCAGGCCTCCGGCCGACCGGCTGCGAGACGCCGTCGCGGCGAGCGCGGGCGCCGGATGGCCGGAGGCGGAGATGCGCGGGCCCTCGGGCGCCGAAGGGGCGGAGGCGACTCTGCGGCGGCTCCCGGTCCCCGAGCTCGGGCCCTGGGAGACCGACCTCGACCGCGACGAGTTCGCGGAGCGGGTTGCGACGATCATCGGGCGACTCGAAGCGGGCGACTGCTACCAGGTCAACCTGACCCGACGCCTGCACACGCCCCGCACGACCGACCCGATCGCGCTGTTCGCGGCGGTGGCGCGCCGGAACCCGGCACCGCACGCGAGCGCCCTCCGCCTCGGCGACGTCCATGTCGTCTCCGCCTCTCCGGAGTGCTTCCTGCGATGGCAGGACGGACTCGTCGAAACCCGGCCCATCAAGGGGACGGCGCCCGCAACCGCCGGGGCATCCCTCGCGACGAGCGCCAAGGACCGCGCCGAGAACGTCATGATCGTGGATCTGGCCCGCAACGACCTCGGCCGGATCTGCGAACCCGGATCGATCACCGTCCCTTCGCTGTGCGTGCCCGAGGAGCACCCGGGCCTGGCCCATCTGGTCAGCACGGTCCGAGGACGACTCCGGGCCGACATCGGGGCCGGGGACCTCGTGCGGGCAACGTTTCCACCGGCGTCGGTGACCGGCGCACCGAAGCCGCGCGTGCTCGAGATCATCGAGGAGCTCGAAACCGTCCGACGCGGCGTGTACTGCGGTGCGATCGGCTGGATCGACACCGAACGGCGCACCGGCGACCTCGCGGTCGCCATCCGGACGTTCGTCACCACCGCAGACGGCACGACCTTCGGCGTCGGCGCCGGCATCGTGGCCGACTCCGATCCGATTCGGGAATGGGAGGAGACCGAGCTGAAAGCCCACCGACTCATCGGCGCGGCCGGGACCGCCCCGCCGCTCCTCACCGCGAACCGCTCGTGATCGTCTGGCTCAACGGCGAGCTGGCGCCGGTGGAACAGACGCGGGTGTCACCGCTCGACCATGGCCTCCTCGTCGGCGACGGCGTGTTCGAGACCATCCGTGTCTATGGCGGCGTGCCGTTCGCGTGGACGCGCCACGTGACCCGCCTCCGCGAGTCCGCCGCCGGGCTCGGGCTTTCCGTCCCGGACCCGACCGAGCTCCGCCGGGCTGCCGCCGCGGTGCTCGACGCGAACGACCTCGCCGAGGCACGGCTGCGGATCACCGTGACCGGGGGGCCCGCGCCGCTCGGATCCCCACGCGGCGACACGGCCCCGACGGTGATCGTCGCCGCTTCCGCGTGTGCCACGCCGTTGCCGACCGCAACCGTCGCAGTGGTGGACTGGCGTCGCAACGAGCGCGGCGCCACCGCCGGGCTCAAGACGATCTCGTACGCCGAGAACGTCCGGGCGCTCGGCGAGGCCCACGCCCGCGGCGCCGACGAGGCGATCTTCGCCAACACGCGAGACGAGCTGTGCGAAGCCACGGGATCGAACCTCTTCGTGGTCGTCGCCGGCGTGGTCCACACACCGCCGGCGTCAGCCGGCTGCTTGCTCGGAGTCACACGCGCACTCGTGCTGGAGCTGTGCGAGCGAGAGCAGATCCCGCACGAGGAGACGGACCTGGGCATCGATGCGCTGACGTCGTGCGCCGAGGCATTCCTGTCCTCGACGACACGAGAGGTCCAGGGCATCGCCGCCGTCGACGCCACGCCCCTTGCCGCCCCCGGACCGCGCACCCGCCGGCTGGCAGACCTGTTCACCGAGCTGGTGGCCCGAGACCCCGACCCCTGACCCGGCCGCCGCTCCACACCCCCGTTCCGGTCACGTTTCGCGTTGGAAGCCAACCGAGCGGCTGACCGGAACGGGGGAAAGGGCTAGGAGGGCCGGAGGTGGACCACGTCGCCGGCCGCGACGGTGATCTCCTCGCCATCGGTGTCGACGACGAGCCCGCCGAAGTCGTCGAGCCCTCGGGCAACGCCGACCACCGATCCGTCGGCCCGCTGGATGCGGACGCGCATGCCAATCGTGATCAGCCGGTCGCGGTAGTGGTCGAGGAGCGAACGGTCGTCGGTGTCGAGCCAAGTGTCGAGCCGCTCGAGGAAGGCGATGAGCAGCTCGTCACGTGAGACCTCGCGTCCGGCCACGAGGTTGCACGCGGTTGCGGTCTCGGCAATCTCGGCCGGGAGCTCGTGGCCCGTCACGTTGACCCCGATGCCGACCACCACGGCCCGCACCGTCGCCCGTGGCCCCATGTCGACCTCGGCGAGAAGCCCCGCGAGCTTGCGGCCGCCGGCAAGAAGGTCGTTGGGCCACTTGAGGTCCGGCACGAACCCCGCGGTGAGCCCGACGGCGTCTGACATGGCCAAGGCCGCGGCGGCGGTACAGACGTGGAGCCGGTCGGGAGCCACCTCGGGACGCAGGAGCACCGAGACGAGGAGCGACGCGCCCGGCGGGGCCATCCAGGCTCGACCCAGTCGGCCCCGGCCGGCGGTCTGGTGATCCGCGACTGCCACGAGACCCTCCGGCGCGCCGGCACGTGCCGCGTCGAGGACGTAGCGGTTCGTGGAGTCCACACGGTCGAGGTGCTCGATCGTGAAGGCGCGCCGAGTCGGACCCGGTTGTCGCATCGCCCGTAGGATACGGCGATCCAACCGCCGAACCCGGGGGCAGCGTGGCCTCGAAGATCCTGATCGCCAACCGTGGCGAGATCGCCGTACGAGTGATGCGAACGTGCCGAGAGCTCGGCATCGCCACCGTGGCGGTGTACTCCGAGCGCGATCGCGAGGCACTCCACACCCGTTTTGCCGACGAGGCCTACGCTCTCGGCGGCCAGACCGCTGCGGAGAGCTACCTCGACACCGACGCCATCCTCGGCGTCCTCGACCGTTCCGGCGCCGACGCGGTCCACCCCGGATACGGCTTCTTCTCGGAGAACGCGGACTTCGCGCGGGCGATCGCCGATCGGGGCGTGACCTGGATCGGCCCACCACCCGAGGCGATCGAGGTGATGGGCGACAAGATCTCCTCTCGTCGAGCCGCCGCGGCCGTCAACGTCGAGCCCGTGCCCGGCACCCTCGAGCCGATCGCCTCGGCGGACGAGATCGTGGCGTTCGGCGAGGAATACGGGTGGCCGGTCGCGATCAAGGCCGCCCACGGCGGTGGCGGCAAGGGTCTCAAGGTGGTCACCGCGGCGGATCAGGCCGAGCGCGCACTCGAGTCGGTCACCCGAGAGTCGAAGGCGTACTTCGGCCGATCCGAGGCTTACCTCGAACGCTACCTGACCCGACCTCGCCACATCGAGATTCAGGTCTTCTGCGACCAGCACGGCAACGCCGTCTCACTCGGTGAGCGCGACTGCTCGACGCAGCGACGCCATCAGAAGCTCATCGAGGAGACCCCCGCGCCCGGCCTCGACGAAGCGACACGCGCCGCGATGGACGAAGCCGCAGTCAAGGTGGCGCGCGCGTGCGGGTACGTCAACGCCGGCACCGTCGAGATGCTCCACCAGGACGGCGAGTTCTTCTTTCTCGAGATGAACACACGACTCCAGGTGGAGCACTGCGTCACCGAGATGGTGACCCGGCTCGACCTTGTCGCCGAACAGATCCACGTCGCCGACGGAGCCCCGCTCTCGTTCACTCAGGACCAGATCGAACGTTCCGGTCACGCAATCGAGATGCGCATCAATGCCGAGAACCCGGCCAAGGGTTTTCTACCCTCGCCGGGCACGATCACGCGGATGCGAGTACCCGCCGGCCCGGGTGTCCGCTGGGACGGTGGCTACGAAGAGGGCGACGTGGTGTCGCAGTACTACGACAATCTCGTCGGCAAGCTCATCGTCTGGGCGCCAGACCGCGCCCGCGCCCGCGCCCGCGCCTTGCGCGCGCTCGGCGAGTTCGAGATCACCGGCATCCACACGACGATCCCGGCCCATCGAGTGCTCCTCGCCGACGACGCGTTCGGCGCCGGTGCACACTCGACGAAATGGCTCGAGGACGAAGTCGACCTCGCCGGCGCGCTGGCGGCCGAGCAGTCGGCTCCCGAAGTGGCGGGGACGCCCGGCGACGCGGCCGACACCAACCCACTGACTGAACAGACCGTCCCCGTGGAAGTGAACGGCAAGCGCTTCTCGGTGAAGCTGTGGCTGCCCGACACCCCCGCCACACGGGCACCCGGGGCGGGTCGCAAGGCGCGGCGTCCGACGCCCGCGAGGAGCGGCTCGAGCTCGGGCTCGAGCTCGAGCGCCGGCACCATCGCCGCGCCCATGCAGGGCACGATCGTCAACGTTCTCGTGGCCAAGGGAGACACCGTCGAGACCGGTCAATCCGTGCTTGTGCTCGAAGCGATGAAGATGGAGAACCATCTCAGCGCCGACAAGGCCGGTGTCGTCGCCGAGGTGCGAGTCAGCACCGGTGACACCGTCGGCGCCGGTGACGTGCTGCTTGTCATCGAATGACGCAGCTGTTCCACGTCGACGCCTTCACCGATCTGGCCTTCTCCGGAAACCCTGCGGCGGTCTGCCTGTTGGACGCTCCGTCCGGCGACTCGCGTTGGATGCAGGCCGTGGCCGCGGAGATGAACCTCTCCGAGACCGCGTTCGTGGCGCCCAGACCGGATGGCGACCTCGACCTTCGCTGGTTCACCCCGACCGTGGAGGTCGACCTCTGTGGCCACGCGACGCTCGCCTCGGCGCACGTCATGTGGGAATCGGGCCGACTGGCACACGACTCCCCGGCCCGGTTCCACACCCGCAGCGGTCTCCTCGTCGCCCACCGCGCCGCCCGGGTCATCGAGCTGGACCTCCCCGCCCGACCGGTCACGCCCACCACCACCGCTGCCGGCATCGAGCACCTCGGCGCGCCCGCCATCCTCGCCACGTTCGACAACGGGCACCAGCTCGTCGTCGAGGTGCCCGACGCGGAGGCGGTGCGCGGCGTCACCCCCGACTTCACGCCGCTCGCAGCCGCCGCCGATCGCCTCTGGGTGGTCACCGCGCCCGCTCCACCCGGATCGGCCGCCGACTTCGTCTCCCGAAGCTTCGGACCCCGCTACGGCATCGACGAGGATCCGGTCACCGGCTCCGCGCACTGCGCGCTCGGACCACTGTGGGCGCAGCGACTCGGCCGGGACGACGTGGTCGGACATCAGATCTCGCCCCGCGGTGGCACCGTGGCCGTACGCGTCCGCGGCGACCGCGTGACCCTCGGCGGCCAAGCCGTCACCGTGTCACGCGGCGATCTCCTCGCCTGACGACAGCGCCCGCCCGACTCGAGCCCTTTCGGGACGACGTGGTCACACCCAAGGGTCAACTCGCGGCGTCGGTGAGACTCTCGGCGAGGGCGGGATGCACGAGCAGCGAGTCGGCGATGTCGACGAGCCTGAGGTTGTTCGTCACCGCGACTGCAATGACGCTGATCAGCTCAGCCGCGTTGCGACCGACAATGGATCCTCCGAGCACGACCCCGGTCGCCGGGTCCGACAGGATCTTCACGAACCCGCGCGGATCGCCATCGATGAGGGCCTTGGCGTTCGTGGAGAATGGCACCTTCGTCACTCGCAGCTTGCGCCCCGACGCGAAGCCCTCGGCCTCGGCGATACCGACGTCGGCGATCTCCGGCTCGGTGAAGATTGCCGAGGCCGCCTTCTCGTAGTCGACATGGCGATGAGCTCGCACGTGCTGTCCCATCAGGTGCTCGGCGATCTTGCGCCCTTGCATGGACGCGACCGACGACAGCGGGAGCATGCCGGAGAGATCACCGGCCACATAGATGTTCTCGACGTTCGACACACAATTGTGGTTGATCGGCACGTAGCCGCCGGCATCAACCTCGACACCCGCAGCTTCCAAGCCGAGCCCCTCGGAGTTCGGCACCGATCCGACGGCCAGCAGCGCGTGCGAGGCTTCGATGACCCGACCGTCGACGCATCCCACCGTCACCACGTCACCCGAACGTGTGATCCCACTCGCGCGGGCACCCTTGAGCAGCTGCACCCCTCGACGGAGGAACTCCGCCTCGAGCACGGCCGCGACCTCAGGGTCCTTGTGGGGCAGCACCTGCTGACGCGACACCACCAGCGTCACCTGCGATCCGAGCGCGCTGAACATGTGGGTGAGCTCGACACCGGTGACTCCCGAACCGATGACGCAGAGGTGTCCGGGGATCTCGGGCGGCGGGTAGGCATCGCGGGTCGTCAGCACCCGTTCCCGGTCGATCTGAGCCCACTCGGGAACCCGGGGCCGCGAGCCCGTCGCCAACAACACGACATCGGCCGCGAGCTCTTCGACGCCGTCGTGCGTGTCGACGATGATCTCGTGCGGACTCGCGAGCCGGCCAGTGCCGTGCAACAAGGCCACTCCCTGCGACTCGAGGACCTGACGGGCCGACGCCTGCAAGCGCGCTTCGATGTCTCCCACTCGTCGCCGCAGCGCGTCGACGTCGAGCGCGCCGCTCGCCCGCAGACCCATTGTCTGGGCCCGGGCCAGATCCGAGAGCTCCCCGCCCGTCGCGATCATCGCCTTCGACGGGATGCAGTCCCACAGGTGCGCGGCACCGCCGATCGTGTCGCGCTCGACGAGAGTGACCTCTGCCCCGAGCGTGGCGGCAACCGTCGCGGCGGTGTTGCCCGCCGGACCTCCACCCAAGATGACGAGTCTGATTGCCATTGCGGTCCAGGGTAGGCGTCACCCGTTACCGTCGGGGACGTGGAGCTTCGTCACGACCCGGTCAGCGGGCGCGTCGTCATCATCGCCCCCGAGCGCGACGCGCGGCCCCACGCCTCGCGCGAGCTCGGCGCACGCGAGTCGACGCCGGCATCCTGTCCGTTCTGCCCCGGCAACGAGGACGCCACCCCACCCGAGGTGTACCGGACCGGACCGGGCGCCTCGAACACTCCGGGGTGGCGAGTGCGCGTCGCACCGAACCTCTTTCCGATTGTCGGTGGACTGCACGCCGCGCACCGCGCGGGCGGCGCGCACGAAGTCATCGTTCTCTCACCCGATCACGATCGGTCGTTCGCCGGCCTGAGCGATGATGAGGCCGTCGAGGTGCTGACCGTGGCGCGAGACCGGGCTCGCTACCACCTCGACGCCGGGCTGACGTACGTCCAGATCCTCGTGAACCACGGCCGCGAAGCGGGCGCGTCCCTTGCCCACACCCACGCGCAGCTCGTCGCACTCGACTTCGTACCCCCTGCCGTGCTGGCCGCGCGCGATCGGCTCGACGCCGCCGAGATGGACACCGTTGCCGCTCAGCGGCTCGAGCTCGAGGACGGCCCGTTCTCGGTCATCGACGGTGCCGCCGCCGTCTGGTGCCCACCGGCCTCGGGGAGCCCGTACGAGATGCGGATCGCCCACGCCGACGCCGAGGCCCGTTTCGACGACTCGAGCGACGACGTCATCGCGGCGATCGCGGTTGCGCTTCGCGACGGGCTCGCCCGCCTCGCCGCGGTCGTGGGCGACGCCCCGTACAACGTCGTCGTCCACAGCGCGACTCGAGATGACCACTCCGCCTTCGCGCACTGGTACGTGGGCGTACACCCCCGGCTCAGCGTGCGCGCGGGCTTCGAGCTCGGCACTGGCGTGGACGTGAACGTGGTCGCGCCCGAAGCTGCGGCCGCACGCCTGCGCGACGCGCAGTGAGCACACACGTCGTCGTGTCCGTCGACATCGACGCGCCTACCGATCTTGTCTGAGCTGTCTTGGAGCCGATCGAGACCCACGTCGAGTGGATGAGCGATGCCGGACGCGCCTTGCCGTGCTCAGCGGCCGGAGAAGGTCGCCTTGTCGGGGCCGTGCTCCAAGAAGCTGGCGACGCCGGTCGCGGCATCCTCGGTGGCAAACACCTCGACGAACCGTTCCGACTCGAGCGAGAGTCCGTCGGCGAGCGAACCGTCGAGGCCACCGTCGATGGCCTGCTTGGCGAGTCCCATCGCCACGACTGCGCCGGCCGCGAGCTCGGCGGCCCAACCGAGTGCGTGGTCGAGGGTCTCGTCAGGTTCGGCGAGCCGGTCGACAAGGCCGATCGCGAGGGCCTCGTCCGCACCGACTTGACGGCCGCTCCAGACCAGCTCCTTCGCCCGCGCCGGGCCGACGAGGCGGGCAAGGCGCTGGGTGCCACCGGCGCCGGGGATCACCCCGAGCAGGATCTCAGGCTGGCCGAGCCTGGCTCGGGTCGACATGACCCGCAGATCGCAGGCCATCGCGACTTCCAGTCCGCCGCCGAGCGCAAACCCGCCGATCGCCGCGATCACCGGCCTGGGGATGCCGGCCAACGCGTCGAGCGCGCGACGGAACGTGTCGGTGATCGTGCGCGCTTCGCGCGGGCCACCGAACTCCGAGATCTCGGCGCCGGCTGCGAATGCTCGGCCCTCGCCCGTGACCACCACCGCTTTCACTGCGGGGTCCGCGGCGAGCTCGGCCGCCACGACGGCGAGCTCCTCGAGCAGCGCGATCGAGAGCGCATTCATCGGCGGTCGCGCCAAACGGATGACGCCAACTCCGTCCGGGCGTTGCTCACGATTCACCAGCTCAGCCATGACGCGCAGCGTAGCGGTACGGCGTCGCGGCGGTAGCGTCCGCTCGTGACCCCTCACGCCAACACCGTGGTCGTCACCGGCGGCAACGCCGGCATCGGCAAGGAGACCGCCATCGCGCTGGCGCGGGCAGGCCGGCGCGTCATCATCACGTCGCGCGACCCCGGCCGAGGCGCGACCGCGCTCGACGAGATCCGGACACGCTCCGCGAGCGACCGTGCCGAAGTAATGGCCCTGGACCTCGCGGACCTCGCATCGGTACGACACTTCGCCGAATCCGTGCTCGCCGCGACCGACCGGATCGACGTGCTCGTGAACAACGCCGGGCTCATGTTGGCGGACCGGCGCGTCACCAGCGACGGCTTCGAAGAGACCTTCGGCGTGAACCATCTCGGCCACTTCTTGCTGACGAACCTGCTGCTCGATCGGCTCCGCGCCAATCCCGAGGGCGCGCGCGTCGTGATCGTGGCGTCCTCCGGCCACCGGTGCGCGCGACACATCCGTTTCGATGACCTCCAGTTCGAGCGGCGCTACCGCGGGTTCACCGCCTACTGCCATTCGAAGCTCGCCAACGTGTTGTTCACGCGGGAGCTGGCCCGCCGACTTGCCGACACGCAAGTGACCGCGAACTCGCTCCACCCGGGCTACGTGAAGAGCCGGTTCGGTCGCGACGGCGACACCGGCGGCGCGTTCGCGCTCGGCAACCGCATTGCCAGCCTGGTGGCCATCTCCCCCGAGGACGGGGCGCGCACGTCGGTCTTCCTGGCCGCCTCACCCGAGGTAGCCGGGGTCTCGGGGCTGTACTACTCGAAGGCACGACCGGTCCGGCCGTCACGAGCCGGTCGTGACGATGCCGCCGCGACCCGGCTCTGGACCGCCAGTGAGCAGCTCGTCGGGCTCTGACGGAGCACGGCCCGCGTCGGGCGGGCGCGCCTGGGCGCCGGTCGGGCGGGCGCGCCTGGGCGCCGGTCGCGTTGTCGCGTCGAGCCCGCGTCAGCCTGCGCCGGGCGCCTGCGGTTCCATCAGGCCGCGAACCAGCTCCACGATCTCTGCCGGGGCCTTGCTCGGCGCGCCGGCATCGAACGGCGGCTGTGGGTCGTACTCGATGGCCAGTTGGATCGCCTGGGCGACCTCGGGACCGGCGATCTCCGCGGCGAGGGTGAGCGCGAGATCGATGCCGGCCGAGACCCCGGCGCCGGTGATGATCTTTCCCTGCCGCACGACGCGACGCTCGGTCGGCATGGCCCCGAACGACGCCAGGTCGTCGTACGCGCACCAATGTGTGGTCGCCTCGAGCCCGTCGAGCAGACCGGCGGCGCCGAGTAGCAGCGCCCCGGTGCACACCGACGTCGTCCAGGTCGTCGTCGGGTGAGCGCCGCGGATCCACTCGACCACCGGCTCGCCGGCGCGCGCGAGCTTGCGGGTGACGATGCCCCCGCCCACGACCAGCACGTCCGGCGTCGGCACGTCGGCGAACGTTCGGTCGATCTGGAGGCGGATCATCCCGTAGTCGTCGGCGAGCTCACCGGTTCGCTCGGCGACGAAGCACACGTCTGCACCGGGAAGGTGTTGGAGGACCTGGTACGGGCCGAGCGCGTCGAGGCTCGTGAACTCGGGAAACAGGCCGATGGCGATCTGCATGGTCGAGCTCCTTCGGTTCGGGTTCACGGTGTGTCGCGGTTCAGGACAAGAGCTCGTCCACCGCGGTATACGGGTCGACCTCGCGGGCGGCGACGCGTTCCACCAGGGCGTCGAATCGATCACCGTCGAGCCGCTCGTCGGCATCGGCATGCAGGCGCGCGACCACGATGGCTCGCAGCTCGGCGCGCAGCCGGTGCCGACGACGACGGGCCAGCTCGCCTCCTTGTTCGACGAAGCTCCGATGTTCGCCGATCGCCGTCCAGAGCTCGTCGACCCCGGCGCCGGTGGTGGCGACGGTCTGGATGATCGGTGGCCGCCACGCACCCGGCATCGAGAGGTCGAGCATCATCTCGAGGTCACGGGCGGTTTCGGCGACGCCGTCACGATCGGCCTTGTTGACGACGAACACGTCGGCGATCTCGAGCAACCCGGCCTTGTTGGCCTGTACCCCGTCACCCCAGCCGGGATTGACGACGACGACCGTGGTGTCGGCGGCACCGGCGATGTCGACCTCGACCTGACCCACGCCCACCGTCTCGACCAGTACCCACGGCAGACCGGCGGCATCGAGCACCCGCTGGGCCTGCCGGGTCGCGAGCGCGAGGCCGCCGAGGTGGCCACGCGTCGCCATGGAACGGATGAACACCCCCGGATCGGTCGCATGGTCCTGCATGCGCACTCGGTCACCGAGAATCGCACCGCCACTGAACGGGCTGGTCGGGTCGATCGCGAGCACGCCGATCTCGGCGCCTTCGGCCCGGACACGGGCGATGAGCGCGTCGCTGAGCGTCGACTTGCCACTGCCCGGCGCGCCGGTGACACCCACCGTGTAGGCCCCACCGGTTCGGGCGAAGAGCTGTGCGACGGCGCGGATGGCGTCGGGCCCGCCGCATTCGACGAGCGAGATCAGACGGGCGACCGCACCTCGGTCGTGCGCGAGGACGCGCTCGACGAGCACATCGGGATCGCGGCTCGGAAGAGGCACCGTGGAGACAGAGCTCGGTCGGGTCAATGGCCGACAGCGCTAGTCGGCGACGACCTCGGTGATGCCGGGTACCCGGTCCATCACGATGCGCTCGACACCGGCCTTGAGGGTTTGCGTCGAGATGGGACAGGTCCCGCACGCCCCGACCAGCTCGACGTGGACGACGCCGTCGGCGTCGGCGTCGATGGAGTGGAACACGATGTCACCGCCGTCGGCCTGCAGCGCCGGGCGGATCGCGTCGATCGCCTGGAGCACGCCGGCCTCTCGAACATCGACTGTGTTGGCCTTGGAGGTCTCGGGGCCAGTGTCGTCGCCTCCGGCAGTCGCGACTTCGGCAGCGACCATGTCAGCCTTCGTGTCGGTGGACATCGAGAATACCTCCGAGGATCAGAACACCTCCAGTCAAGCAGGTGTTCCCGACAATGCCTGCCGCCCCACCCCCGAGGTTTGATGCTTCCGTCACGCCTGGCGTCACAGAACCATCAAACCTCGGGGAATGGGGTCGGGTCGGTGGCCGAGGGCGGATCAGAGCTCGACGGCCTCGACGTCGGCGCCGAGCGCCCGCAGGCTGGCCGCCAGGTCCGGGTACGCGCGGTCAACATGGGTTCGGTCGTACACGATGGTCTCGCCCTCGGCTCCGAGCCCGGCGAGCACCAGCGCGGCACCGGCCCGAACGTCGAGCGCCCGCACCGGTGCGCCCGACAGGCGTTCGACGCCGCGGATCACGGCGTGGCGGCCCTCGTTACGGACGTCAGCGCCCATCCGATTCAGCTCGTCGACGAAACCGAGCCGGTTGTCGAAGACGTTCTCGGTCACGATGGCGGTGCCCTCCGACACGGCCAGGAGCGCGACGGCCATCGGCATGAAGTCGGTCGCCAAACCCGGGAACGGCAAGGTCGCGAGGTCGACCGCGCAGAGACGGCGGTCCGCGCGGGCCCACAACCCATCGGGTGTCTCGGTCACCTCCAGGCCCATCTCGCGCAGCTTGATGACCACCATCTCGAGGTCGGCCAGCCGGATGCCCTCGAGCGTGATGTCACCCCCGGCGATGCCGCACGCCATCAGCAGCGTGCCCGCCTCGACGCGGTCGCCGACGATGGCGTGGTCGGCACTGTGGAGCTCGTCCACGCCCTCGATCCGGAGCTGTGACGTGCCGGCACCGTCGATGCGTGCGCCCATGAGCTCGAGGAGCTCGACCAGGTCGCGGATCTCTGGTTCACGCGCCGCGTTCTCGATCACGGTCTCACCCTTGGCGAGGACACTCGCGGTCAGCAGGTTCTCGGTCGCGCCGACGCTCGGGAATTCCAACACGATGCGCGCGCCCGAGAGCGCGTTGGCCCGAGCCTCGATGAAGCCATGAACCACCTCGAGCTCGACACCGAGCGCCTCGAGCCCTCGGAAGTGCATGTCGAGCTTGCGGCTTCCGATGTTGTCACCGCCCGGCATCGCGACGCGAGCCCAACCGCACCGGGCGAGGAGCGGTCCGAGGACGTTGATCGACGCGCGCATGCGCGTCACGAGCTCGTACGGCGCTTCCGGACACAGATCTCCGGTCGCGTCGATGTGCACCTCGTCCGGCCCGGCCCAGTCGACCGACGCGCCGATGGCGCGCAGGACGTTGACCATCACGTCCAGGTCGGCGACGGGGCGTAGGTTCGACAGACGGGTCACGCCCGGTGCGAGCAACGCCGCGGCCATCTGCTTGAGGCCCGCGTTCTTCGTCATGCCGGACACGGCCACGGTGCCCGAGAACGGCCGGCCCGACCGAACGACGAACGCATCCATGACGCGATGCTACGGCCGGTGCGGCGCCGACCTCGGGTTCGGAGGCCGGGGCCCGGACTACTTGGCCCGGTAGTTCGGTTCGCGGCCCTCCACGAACGCCCCGATGGCCTCGGCCATGTCGGACGAGCGCAGACACACCGATTGCCGCTCGGCTTCGACCCGAAGGCCGTCCGCCACCGACACCTCGGTCGCCGCGTTGATCGCGGCCTTGGCCCCGCGCACCGCCAGGGGTGGCCGGCCGGCGATGCGGGTGGCGAGCGCGTCGACGGCCGCGTCGAGATCAGCGTCGTCGACGAGCTGCTCGGCGATCCCGATGCGGTGGGCTTCCTCGGCGTCGATCTTCGCTCCCGTGAAGACGAGCTCCTTGGCCTTGCCCGGCCCGACGAGACGCGGGAGGCGTTGCGTACCGCCCAGGTCGGGCATGATGCCGTACTGCAACTCGAGCAACCCGACGATCGCGCCGCGAGCGAAGACCCTCAGGTCACAGGCCAGCGCGAGCTGGAGCCCGGCTCCGAGCGCGAACCCGCGCACGGCCGCGATCGTCGCGAACGGTGCGGTCTCCAGCCACGAGTATGCGTCCTGGGTGCGCAGGACTGCGTCGGCGAAAGGGTCCTCGTGGCGGATCGGTGCGGGCCGGTCCTCCGGCTTGCCGCCACCGAACGCGCCCGACGTGAACACCGCGGTGTCGATACCGCTCGAAAAGGCGCGCCCCTCACCGATGACGACGAGCGCGCGCAGATCGCCGGGGTCGGCCACGAGCTCGGCGCCGAGCTCGGCCATCTCGTCCCACATCTCGATCGTGAACGCGTTGAGCTTCTCCGGCCGGTCGAGCCACAGCTTGCCGACCGCGCCGTCGCGCTCGAGCCGCAACGTGTTGCGCCGCAGAATCGTCTCCATCGTTACGCCCCCAACATGGTCAATCCCGGCGGCGACCCACCTCGGAGTCGTGGCCGAGACGCTACCGGCTCAGCTCGGAGCGGAGACCGGGATCACCGGGATGAGCCGGCCAGGCGAAGCGGTGACACCAGCCGCATCACCGCAACCGCAGCCGGAAACCCCTTCACGACCCGTTCGCCGGCCGGAAGAGCCGCCTCGGCATCGGAGACGAGCCGACCCACGGGCACAGTCGCGAGGACCTCGCGCGGCCCGGCCGCGTCCGCGAGCCGGGCGGCGAGGTTGACCGCTCTGCCGGTGTAGTCGTCACCCTCGAACAGGATCACCGGGCCGCAGGCGATGCCGGCGCGCAGCGGCGTCGGCAGGACATCGCCGGAGAGCTCACCCTGCAGCTCGAGCACGGCCCGCACCACTGCACGGCCGTCTCCCGAGACGATCATGACCCCGTCACCCAGCCACTTGGCCACCCGCACGCCGTGGTCGGCCGCCAGGCTCCGCACGGTGGACCGAAACCGGGTGAGGACGGTCACGGCCTCGTCGTCACCGTGGGTCTCGGTGAATGCGGTGAAGCCACACAGGTCGACGAATGCAAAGGTCCGGTCCACTCTCATGGGTGCAGTCTCGCAGGCAGCACTGACATCCAAGGCTGGATTTCGATGAACCGTGGGTGAACACCCGCCGGACTATCGCTCGGGCAGCCATTCCACCCAGTCGGCCGAGGCCTCGGCGACCCGAACCAGCAGCGCTTCGGCGGTGGTGGCGCTGGATCGCAGGGGACGGAACCCGTGGTCGGCGGTCTCCAGCCACTCGAACCGCACCGGTGCGCGAATCGCCCGGGTCTCGGCCCGCAGCTCGTCACCAGTGGCGAGCGCGTCGCGAGTCCCGCTCACGAACAGGCACGGCACGCACAACCGGCTGAAGTGCTCGGTCCGCAGCCGATCGGGCCTGCCCGCCGGGTGCAGCGGGTAGCCGAGCAGCAACAGCCCGAGGGCCGCGAGGGGGTCCTCGTCGGTGGGCGCGCCGACGACCGTCGAGCAGATCCGTCCACCCATCGAGCGTCCTCCCAGCACGAGGCGCTCGGGGGCCAGGCCCGTCCGGCGGGAGAGCCGAGCGGCTGCTTCTCGGACCGCGGCACCCAGGACGGGGGGGCGGTCGGGTGGGCGACGACCGGCGTCTCGGTACGCGAAGTTGAACCGCAGCGACGGGATCCCCCGCCGGGTCAGCTCCCGGGCGACTGCCCGCAGCGGGGCGGCATCGAGGTCGGAGCCGGCACCGTGGGCCAGGAGCACGGCCCGGTCCGCACCCGCCCGCCGACCTGCTGCGATCCCCTCCACCCGGGTCTTCACCGGAGGGACAGTACCGAGACTTCTCCGCTAGCGTCGCCCCTCATGTCTCGTCCCCTCCGGGTCGCCTGGCTCACCTATCGCGGCAACCCGCATTGCGGTGGCCAAGGCGTCTACACCCGCTATGTCGCCCGCGAGGTCGCCGCCCTCGGTCACCACCTCGAGGTCTTCTCGGGCCAGCCGTGGCCCGAGCTCGACGACCCGGACCAACTCGTGAAGGTGCCGGGTCTCGACCTCTACCAGTCGGCGAACCCGTTCCGGGTGCCGTGGCCCTGGGAGTTCCGCGACACGACCGACCTCGGCGAGTTCGGGATCATGTGCGCGGCAGGCTTCCCGGAGCCGTGGGCGTTCAGCCGGCGCGTCCGCCCGATCCTGGCGCAGCGCCGCGGCGACTTCGACCTGGTCCACGACAACCAGTGCCTCGGCACCGGGCTGTTGGGCATGATGAGCGACGGTTGGCCGGTCTGCGCGACCTTGCACCACCCGATCACGGTGGATCGCGATCTCGACCTCGAGCACGCCACGACGCTCCGCGAGCGACTCGAGCTGCGCCGTTGGTACTCGTTCTTGGGCATGCAGATGCGAGTGGCGCGTGAGATTCCCCGGATCGTCACGGTGTCGAGCTCGTCGCGCGGTGACATCGCCGACCAGATGGGCGTGCGCGCCGACAGGATGCACATCGTGCCCGTCGGCGTCGACCAGCAGAGCTTCCGCCCCTTGCCCCACGTGCAGCGGGTCACCGGACGGATCATGACGACCGCGAGCGCGGACATGCCCCTGAAGGGCCTCGCGCCGCTGCTCGAGGCGCTCGCCAAGGTGCGGGTCGAGCGCCCCGACGCGCATCTCGTCGTCATCGGCAAGAAGAAGAACAAGAGCTCGATTCCCGCGCTGCTCGAGCGACTCGGGTTGGTCGGCGCGGTCGAGTTCGTGACCGGCGTGGTCCAGGAGCGCATCGTTACGCTCTACGCCGAAGCGGAGCTCGCGGTCGTGCCCTCGTTGTACGAGGGCTTCTCGCTGCCGGCGATCGAAGCGATGGTCTGCGGGGTGCCGTTGCTCGCCACCACGGGCGGGGCACTCCCCGAGGTCGTCGGTCCCGACGGTGAGAACGCCCGCACGGTGCTGCCCGGTGACCCGTCGGCCCTCGCGGCGATGATCCTCGAGCTGCTCGCCGATCCGGTCCAGCGAGCGCGCCTCGGTGAGGCCGGCCGCGACCGGGTCCTCGACCGGTTCACCTGGCGAGCGACGGCCCTCGGGATGATCGAGAACTGGCGCGCCCTCCTCGACGAGCAAGGACGATGACGTGCTGACTGTCGATTTCGACCGACTCCAGCTCTACGCCGGCGACACCCTGCTCGACATGGGTTGCGGCGGTGGTCGCCACGCGTTCGCCGCACAGCGGCGCGGCGCGACCGTCGTCGCGTTCGACGCCGACGGCGGCGAGCTCAAGGATGTGCGCGCCACCGTCGGGGCGATGCTCGAAGCGGGAGAGCTCCCCGAGGGCGCGCCCGGCGGGCAGACCCAGGGAGACGCGCTCGCCCTGCCGTTCCCGGACGAGTCGCTCGACCGCATCGTCGCCTCGGAGGTGCTCGAGCACATCGGATCCGACGAGCGGGCCATCGCCGAGCTCGTCCGCGTGTTGAAGCCCGGTGGTCGGATGGCGGTCACCGTGCCGACGCGCCTGCCGGAGCGGATCTGTTGGTCGCTCGACTACCACTACCATGACACGCCCGGCGGACACGTCCGCATCTACCGCCAGCACGAGCTCGAGCAGAAGCTGGCCGGCGCCGGTCTCTGGCTGCGCGGATCGCACCACGCCCACGCGCTGCATTCGCCCTACTGGTGGCTCCGCTGCGCGGGCGGCGTCGACCGGCCGGACCGGTTCCTGGCCCGCAAGTACCACGACCTGTTGGTCTACCAGCTCACGCGAGACCCTCGATCGCTCTCCCTCGCCGATCGCGTGCTCAACCCGGTCCTCGGCAAGAGCCTGATCCTCTACACCCAGAAGCCCACATGATGAACACACCCGTGCTGAGCGACTCCGAGATCCGCGCGACGGTCGACGCGATCGCTTCGGTCCAGAACCCCGACGGCTCCATCCCCTGGACCGACGTCGGTCACACCGATCCTTGGAACCTCGTCGAGGCCGCGATGGCGCTCGACATCGGAGGCCGCCACGACGACGCCACGCGCGCCTACGAATGGCTGCGACGCATGCAGCTCCCCCATGGTGGCTGGCACGCGTACTACCAGGGCAGCGGGGTCAAGGATCCGACGCTGGACACCAACGTCTCCTGCTACCTCGCGGTCGGGGTCTGGCACCACTACCTGACGACCGGCGACACCGCCTTCCTCCAGTCGTTCTGGCCCGTCGTCGAGCGCGGGATCGACTACGCGCTCAACTACCAGACCGAAACCGGCGAGATCGCGTGGCGTTCGGACGATCCGGCCGACGGCGCCTTGCTCACCGGGTCGTCGAGCATCCACTCGAGCCTGGGTTGTGCCATCGCGATCGCACAGCGCCTGGGCCATGACCGGCCCGACTGGGAGCTGTCGCTGGGCGCGCTGGCCATCGCGATCGCGCACCGCCCCGACGCGTTCCTCAACAAGGCTCGATGGGCCATGGACTGGTACTACCCGATCCTCGGGGGTGTGCTGCGGGGCGAGCCCGCGCACATGCGGATCGCGGCGTACTGGGACACCTTCGTCGTGACCGGCCGAGGGGTGCGATGCGTGTCGGACCAGCCGTGGATCACCGCGGCGGAGACCTGCGAGCTGGTCATGTCTCTCGACGCGATCGGCGACACCGACCGCGCCCGGGAGCTGTTCGAGTGGGTGCAGTTCCTCCGCCACGCCGACGGTGCCTACTGGTGCGGGATGAACTTCGAGGGGGGTGCGTTCGACGGCGCCGGCGAGCACTACACGCCGGATCACCCGACATGGAACTCGGCCGCGGTCGTACTCGCCGCCCACGCGCTGAGCGGTACCGGACCCACCGCCGGTCTGTTCCGGGGCGAGGGATTGCCCGCGGGCCTCACGGCCGACGAGCTCATCGCCGCGGGCATCGAGATCGAAGCCGATCGCGCGGCGATCCGACGCGACGCCTGAACCAGAGAGCAGTCCGGGAGTCTCCACCGCGGACCTGCACGCGACCCGAGCCGCGTGCTGTCAGCGCGTCGCCCGCAACGTACGCAGGCTTCCTGTCGTCGCGAGAGGGACGAACCCGTCGGCGACGGCGCGTTGGTACACCCGAAACGGAGCCTGGCCGCCATCGGCCGGATCCTCGAACACGTCGTGCATCACAAGCACACCGCCGGCCGCAAGGAATCGGGCCCAGGTTTCGTAGTCAGCGGTCGCGGCGTCCTCGGCGTGGCCGCCGTCGATGAACAGCAACCCGAGCGGCGTCGACCAGAAGCGCCCGACCGTCGGTGCGTCACCGACCACCGCGATCACCGCGTCTTCCAAGCC
>DASRPD010000011.1:0-3067 GCA_035646535.1 Acidimicrobiia bacterium | reverse complement strand
AGCTCGATGGGGCCGCGCCGCCGCTGCCCGCTGTGCTGGACGTCGACCCCGGCGGACGTCCCGCCGTTCGATCCGGAGATGCCCGACGCGTCCGTGCCGGCGACCGCGGTGGAGCCCGGCGTCGGCTCCGGGCAACTCGGTGTCGGCGCGTTCGCCGGCTGCGCAGAGCTGCGGCCGCAGGCAGAGAACATGAAAAGGGGCGAGCATGCCTCCAGCGACGAAGGAGCCCGACGTCGCCGCCAAGGTCTGCTTGGTCGGCAACGCGGGCGGCCTGCTCGGAGGCATCCGGGTCTGGGATGACCTCGGCCTGGACTGAACCGGTGACGATCGACGTGGCCGCGGTCGTCAGCTTCGACCACACTACCGACGTGGAGACGATGCTCGAAGCCATCGACCGACTCCGGGCGGTCGGCCATGTTCTCGACCTGCGCGCCGCCCCCGCCGGTCGCCTCGTCTGTCCCGCCTGCCGAAGCCGGGTCGACGCCGGTGCCGTCCAGGTGGATGCGACGGTGCGCTTCGAGGGAGATTCCAACCCGGCCGACGAGTCGATCCTCGTCGCGATCACGCTGCCGTGCGGGCACCGAGGCCTCTACAGCGCGGCGTTTGGCGCGGCCGCGCCCGCGCTCGACGTCGGTGTGCTCCAGGCGCTGGCGGGTCGCTGACCCCGCAGGCGCCGCCTGGCCGTCAGGTCGTGAGGGTGATGACGGTCTTGACGTCATCGGGGCGGTGCTCGAGTGCGTCCGCGAACGCGTCGAGCGGGACGCGACGCGTCACGAGCCGGGCGAGCCACGCCGGATCGGCTTCGCGGAGTGCGTCGGCGGCGGCCGCGTAGTGGCGGCGGTTGGCGTTGACCGACCCGAAGACCACCGCGTTGCCCAGCACCATCTCCCGGTTCACCTCGCCCGCATCGAACGGCACTGTCCGACCTCCCGACGAAACGCCGGTCAGGCAGACGATCACGTTCTCGTTGGTGTTGGACAGCACGCCGCCGACGACCGCGGACGCGCCACTGCACTCGATCACGATGTCCGCCATCGCTGCGGCAGGTCGTACGTCTCCGTTCCGGTAGTGGGCGCCGACATCGGCGACGAGGCGGGGTTTGGGTCCTCTCGTGACCCGGTCGAGCACCTCGACCTCATAGCCGCGTCGGACCGCGAGGAGCGCGGCGAGCAACCCGATCGGTCCCGCACCGCAGACGAGGACGCGGCGCGGTGACCATCCCTGGGAGCGGGCACCGATCCGCTCGATGTGATCCCAGGCCTTGGCCACCACGCTGGCGGGCTCCACCAGCACACCGAGCTCACCGAGGACCGGATCGACCCGCACCGCGAAGGTGGGCTCGATGCGGTACCGCTCGGACGCGTAACCGTGGCGGCCCTTGATGCCGCGTTCGGTGTAGCGACCGTTGCTGCACATGTCCCACTCGCCGATCGCGCAACTGGGGCATGGCACCGGGTCGGGGCGACGCACGATGCCGACCACCAGGTCGCCGGTCCTGAACCCAGTGCCATCGGGGGCGTCGAGCACCCGGCCGAGCGACTCGTGGCCGATGATGAGTCGCCCGCCACCCGGCGGCGCGGTCCCGTAGCGGCCGGCGCAGATCTCGGCGTCGGTGCCACACACGCCGACCGCCAACGTCTCCACCAGCAGCGGCCCGTCCGCCTCGGGCGGATCGTCGACCTCGGTGACCTCCGCCGAGCCCGCCACACCCGGCAGCACGGTGAGGGCTCGCATCACCCCGAGTCTGCACTACGCGCACCGGGCCGTTCAGGTCACTCCCGGCCGGGCGACGCCTCGGCCGGTCTCAGTGCGGAGTTGCTCGGCGCTGCGTCGGCCCGGTCGATCGCGACAGCGTGGCCGCCGTGTTGATGATGGCGGTGTGTGAGAACGCCTGCGGGAAGTTCCCGAGCAGCCGTTTCGTTGCCGGGTCGTACTCTTCTGAGAGCAGCCCGACGTCGTTGCGGAGCCCGAGGAGACGCTCGAACAGGGAGCGGGCCTCGTCGTCGCGGCCCAGCAGTGCCAGCGCGTCGGCCAGCCAGAACGTGCACAGCAGGAACGCCCCTTCCCCGCCGGGCAGACCATCGATGGCTTCGCCGGTGCGGTAACGCGAAACGAACCCGTCGACCGTCAGCTCCCGCTCGATCGCTTCGACCGTGTTGAGCACCCGCGGATCGGTGGCGGGAAGGAACCCGACGATGGGCACGAGCAGCAAGCTGGCATCGAGGTCCGAGGAGCCGTAGGTCTGCACGAACACGCCGCGATCATCGACGCCGTGGTCGAGGACATCGCGGTGGATGTCGTCCCGCAATGCCCGCCAGCGGTCGACGGGTCCGTCGCGGTCGAATTGCTCGGCGGTGGCGACGATGCGATCGGTGGCGACCCAGGCCATCACCTTCGAGTGGGTGAAGTCGCGGCGCGGGCCCCGCACCTCCCAGATGCCCTCGTCCGGTTGACGCCATGCACCTTCGAGGAAGTCGAGCAGCACCTTCTGCAGCTGCCATGCGTTGTCGTCGAACTCCAGGCCCGCCAGCGACGCCTGGTGCAACGCGTCGACGACCTCGCCGTACACGTCGAGCTGGAACTGGTCTGCGGCCGCGTTGCCGACCCGCACCGGCACCGAGGCTTCATAGCCTGGCAACCACGGCAGCTCGCGTTCGATCAGCTCACGCTCGCCGGCGATGCCGTACATGATCTGCAGATCGGCCGGATCACCGGCTACGGCCCGCAGCAGCCAGTCACGCCACGCAACCGCCTCCGCGGTGTGCCCCGCGTCCAACAACGCCATCAAGGTGAAGGTCGCGTCACGCAGCCAGCAGTACCGGTAGTCCCAGTTGCGTACCCCACCCACCGCTTCGGGCAACGACGTCGTGGGTGCCGCGCACACCCCACCGGTGGACGTGTAGGTCAGAGCCTTCAGGACCGTGAGCGAGCCGCGCACCTCCGACGACCAGTCACCCTCATACGTCGTCTGATCCGACCAGCCCTGCCACCATCGCTGCGCCGCAGCGATCGACACGTCGGCGTCGACCGGCTCGTGACCGTCGCGGTGGGACTCGAACCATGTGAG
>DASRPD010000010.1:0-29971 GCA_035646535.1 Acidimicrobiia bacterium | reverse complement strand
GTCAGGCGTCAGGCGTCAGGCGTCAGATCGTCGGCCGCGTCAGCCAGCTCGGAGACCGTCCACCGGTCGTCCTTCTCGATCTTCTCGGCCAGGGTCCACGACCGGAACCGTCGAACGAGCCCTCCTTGCACCAGGAACGCCTCGCCGGTGACCGGGCAGTCGGCCGTCGAGAGATAGGCCACGAAGGGCGACACGTTGGCGGGGTCCCACACGTCGAACCCCGACTCGGGCTTCTTCACGACCTCTCCGAGACCGGGCGTCGCCTCGGTGAGGCGCGTCCGCCCTGCCGGGGCGATCGCGTTGGACCGGACGCCGTAACGACCGAGCTCCTTCGCGCAGATCTGCGACAACGTCGCGATCCCGGATTTCGCCGCGCCGTAGTTTGCCTGGCCGGGGTTGGACAACAGCCCGGATGTCGACGAGGTGTGCACGATCGACGCCTTCACGTCCTTGCCCGCCTTGGACTGCTCACGCCAATAGGCCGCGGCCATGCGGGTCGGACAGAAGTGACCCTTGAGGTGCACGGCAATGACCGCGTCCCACTCCTGCTCGGTCATGTTCACGATGACTCGGTCGCGCAGGATCCCCGCGTTGTTCACGAGCACGTGCAGGTCCCCGAACACGTCGATCGCGGTCTGAACGAGGCGCTGCGCGCCCTCCCAATCCGACACGCTGTCGCCGTTGGCCACCGCTTCGCCGCCGGCTGCGACGATCTCGTCGACGACCGTCTGGGCGGCCGAACGATCTTCGCCGGTGCCGTCCGGGTTGCCGCCGAGGTCGTTGACAACGACCTTGGCGCCCTCGCTCGCGAAGAGCAACGCGTGCTCGCGACCGAGACCGCGACCGGCTCCGGTGATGATGGCGACACGCCCGTCGAGGGCACTCATGGCTCAGCTCCTGTGCTCTGGTGCTGCTGCGCGGCAGTGCTATGAATGAAGACGGCGGCGAGACTAGCGGTCAGCCTCGCTACATCAAGACGCGCACGGTCGATCCCCGCCTCAGACTCGTGCCGGCCGGCGGATCGATCGCGAGCACGAGCCCGCCGGGCGTGTAGTTGCCCTGGACGAAGACATCGAACCCCGCACCCTCGAGGGCTTGGCTGGCGGCCTCGATCGCCACGCCGACAACCGAGGGCACTGCCACCACGTCGGGACCCTTGCTCACGTTCACCTGCACGGGCCCGTCGCGCGGCACCTCGGCGCCCGGACCCGGATCGGTGCCCATCACCTCGCCGGCAGGCACCGCGTCGCTGAACTGGTCGGCCCGCACGGCTTGCAGACCCACCTCGCTGAGCGCGGCCGCGGCCGCTTCGTAGCTGCCGCCGGCCAGGCCCGAGGGCACAACTCGAGGCGCCGGGCCCGAGCTCACAACGAGCGTGATCTTCGAATCGGGCGACGCCTCACCGGCCGGGTCGGTTGCGATGACAATGCCCTCGGGGACGTTCTCGTCGTGGGTCGGGGCGATCTCCACGACGAAGCCGAGTTCGGTGAGCGCGGCTTCAGCCACGTCGACGGGTTGGGTGGCGACGTCGGGGACGGAAACGGGCTTGGGGCCGGCCGAGACCACGAGCACGACGTCGTCGGTGTCGGAGAGCCAGCGGCCGGGGGGCGGTCGCTGCTCGATGATGGAACCTGCGAGTGCGCGGTCCTCGCGGGTGACGGTGTCGACGCCGAGCCCGACTTCCTGCACCCTGGCGGTCGCGTCGTCCACCGACATTCCCACCACGTTGGGCACCGCTGTGGCACCCCCCGACGCCCGTGCGAAGGCGAACCCGGCGGCGAGCACGGCCACGGTGACGACCGCGGTCACGACGAGCGCCGACCACGACCGGGATCGACGCTCCGGCTCGATCTCGATGATCTCCAGGTCGTCGAGCACCTCGATGTCGGCATCGGACGCGTCCTGGTCGAACACCAGCCGACGCGAGCGCGGCAGGGCTGTCGGGTTCGGGTCCTCTCCAGCTGAGCCGAGACCGACGAGCACGAGCGGTGACGCGGGCGGCAGCGCGTCCTCCACGTCACCGAGCGCGCTGGCCATCGTGGCCGCGTCGGGGTAGCGGTCGGCCGGATCGGCCTTCCCGGCCCGCTCCACGACCGCACCGAGCGGTCCGAGCTGAGGCGAAGCGATGACGCCACCGCGCGCACGCGCCGCGAGCGTTCCGAGCGGCGTCTCGCCGACGAAGGGCACCCTTCCGGTGACGGATTCGACGAGCACGAGCGCCAGCGCGTACAGATCGGCTCGACCGTCGAGCGGGAAGGCACCGGCGTGCTCCGGCGCGGCGTAGCGGGCTGTCCCCAGCACCGCGCCCGCCGGCTCGGTCCAGCTCGCCTCGGCGAGCGCGCGAGCGAGGCCGAAGTCCGCGACGCGCACGATCCCGTGCTCGTCGAACAGGAGGTTGGCGGGTTTGACGTCTCGATGTATGAGCCCGCGTGAGTGTGCGAACTCGAGCGCCAACGCCACCTGGGCGCCGACGCGCGCGGCCTGCGACGGTGAGAGCCGGTGGTCCTCGTCCAGCATGGCGCGCAGCGATCCGCCCTCGAGCAGCTCGAGGACCATGAACGGGACCTCGTCATTGCCCCAGTCGTAGACGCGCGTGATGTTGGGGTGAGTGAGCGAACCGGCGAGCTGGGCCTCGGTGAGGAACCGGCGCAAGAACCCGGCGTCGTCGGCGAGCGCGGCGTGCAACACCTTGACGGCGACCCGCCGGCGAAGGTGGACGTCGTCGGCTACGTAGACGCGGCCGGACGCCCCGGTTCCGATCGGGGCGAGCAGGCGATAGCGGCCGGCCAGGACGCGGCCGACCTGGTCGGCGACGCCGCTCAATGCCATTCTGGCCACCGTAGCGGCCGGGTCCTCACGGATCGTGGCATCTTCGGTGCGCCGGCGTGCGAGGAAGGCGGGCGTGCGAGGAAGGCCGGCGTGCGAGGAAGGCGGGGCGAGCGGCGAGCGGCGAGCGGCGGCAGGGCGCCACTAGCGTCGCCTCCGTGAGCAGCTCGGGCCGAGAACTCGTCGTCACCGCAACGTCGCCCCCGCGACCGCCCCGCAAGGCCTTCGAGCACCCGGGCCGGTTCGCGATCGTCGCTCTCGGGTTGATGGCCGTGCTGAGCCTGCTCGTCGCGGCGGTGTTGAGCGCCGATACCGACACGCCCGATGAGCGCGACCCGCTCCCCGCCGAGGTCCTCTCGGTTTTCCCCGAGCCCGACACGCTCAGCCGGCCCCAACAGGGCATCAGCGTGACCCTCCGTCCCGGGCTGACGGGAGTGATCCAGGTCGACGGGATCGAGATCCCCGAGGACCAGCTCACGCGCCCGTCGGAGAGCTCGATGTCCTTCCAGCCGGGCCCGGATCGGGAGTTCGGCCGGTTCGAGACCGGCCCCCACACCGTCACGATCGTCTACTGGCCGACGATCCGCACCCGCGAGGAAGCCGCGGACACGTTCAGCTACGGCTTCCGCACCACCGCGTAGCCCTCACCACGCGCGACCCCGATCCGCGCGCCCGTTGCCGTCAGGCGACGGCGAATGTCGCGGTGCCCTTGATCGCGGCGCCGCCCGTCTGGCGGCTGCAGACCAGCTCGAGGTCCACCGTTCCGGCGGACTCGTCGCGACCCATCACCTTGGCCGTGCAGGTGAGCACATCGTCCGGCCACACTTGCTCGCGGAACTGCACACCGAACCGGCGAACGTTGGCTGCGCCGAGCCAGTCGGTCGCGAACGAGGCGAGAATTCCGGCTTGGAGCATGCCGACGGAGAACACGGTCGGAAACCCCGAGCTCTTCGCGAACTCCTCGTCGTGGTGGATGGGGTTGAAGTCGCCCGAAGCACCCTGGTACCGAACGAAATCGGTGCGAGTGAGCGGCCCGTAGCGGCGGGGCTCCGGCTCGGTGCCGACCGTCAGATCCTTGAACGTCACTCCCATGTCACTGACCCTCCGGGGGCTTGGCGGTTTCGATCGTGGTGTTACGCGCCTGCGCGACGAGCTTGCCGTCGGCGTCACGAAACTCCTGGACGGTCACGACGAACGTCATCGTGCCGCCGCGCTTGCCGTCCTTCTCGTAGATGTCGTCGAGGCGAGTCTGCACGGTGAGCTCTGTGCCCGCCGCGGGCGGAGAGCCTTCGAAGATGTACTCGACCCCTCCGTGCAACACCCTGCGCAGATCGAGCTTCACCTTCGAGTACACCGAGCCGCCGGGCGGCGACCAGAACGCGGACGTGGCGAGGAACGTCGGAGGGGAGACGGGCACCTTCTCGGCGAGATACGCGGGGTTCTCCGACTTCGTCGCCCGAGCGAACTCGCGGATCTTGCCCCGCTCGACCGGCATCTCGAACGGCTGATCGGTGATACCGATGGCGGACTTGTCAACCACTGTCGTCTCCTTCTCCCTCGGGACCACGTGGCCCCTCTGTGAGCAACGTAGCGAATCCGGCCTCGTCGAGGATGGGTACGCCGAGCTCCTCGGCCTTGGCGAGCTTCGTCCCGGGATTCTCTCCCATGACGACGTAGCTCGTCTTCTTGGACACGCTGTTGGTCACCTTGCCACCCCGCGCCTCGACCTCGGCCAAAGCGGTCTGTCGCGTGTAGCCCTCCAGACCACCGGTGAGCACCACGGTGACACCGGCGAGCGAGACACCCCCCGCGGTCTCGGGCGCGACCAGCGGTGGTGGACCCGCGAGATCGACGCCGGCGTCCCGGAGCTTGTCGACGATCCGTCGGTTGGCGCCCACCGCGAAGAACTTCTGGATGCTCTCGACGATGGTCGGCCCGACGCCGTCCACCGCGGTGAGCTCCTCCGGCGTGGCCGCCTCGATGGCGTCAAAACGGCCGAGGGCCCGGGCGAGGGCCTGCGCCGCGGTCGGGCCCACGTTGCGGATGTTGATCCCGACCAGCACACGAGCCAGTCCCTGCGACTTGGATTCTTCGATCGCCTGGACCAGGTTCGCCGCGGACACCTCACCGATGCGCTCCAGGGGGACGAGTTGGTCGGCGGTGAGCGAGTAGATGTCACCGGCATCGTCGAGAAGACCCGCCTCCACGAACTGGCCGACACGCTCCTCGCCCAGACCCTCGATGTCCATGGCCGCGCGACTCGCGAAGTGGACGATCCGCTGGACCCGTTGCGCCGGGCAGTCGACGTTCACGCAGTAGGTGTTCGCCTCGCCCTCGAGACGCACCAGTCTCTCACCGCATACCGGGCACTGCTTCGGGAACTTCCAGCGGCGGCGAGCACCCGGCTTGCGCCGGGAGACCACCGGACCCACCACCTCGGGGATGACGTCACCCGCCTTGCGCACCGTCACCAGATCTCCGACCCGCACGTCGCGGCGTGCCACCTCGTCTTCGTTGTGGAGCGTCGCGAGGCCGACGGTGGACCCTCCGACGAGCACCGGCTCGAGCTGGGCGAAGGGCGTCGCTCGACCCGTACGCCCGATGCTCACCATGATCGAGACCAGCTTGGTGGTCTTCTCCTCCGGCGGGTACTTGTAGGCGATGGCCCAGCGCGGTGCTCGACTCGTGACGCCGAGCTCATCGCGCTGGGCGAGATCGTCGACCTTCACCACGACACCATCGATCTCGTAGCCGAGCGAATGTCGCCGTGACTCCATCGACTCGATGAATGCATCGACCGCCTCGAGGTCCGGGTAGGCCTCGATGAGCGGATTCACCGGGAAGCCGAGCTCGCGCATCCACCCAAGGGTCTCGGAATGGGTACGCAGGCGCGGCCCACCCTCCTGAGCGCCGAGTTGGTAGCAAAAGAGAGAGAGGTCACGGCCGGCCGTGATCCTCGGGTCCTTCTGGCGCAGCGACCCCGCGGCGGCATTGCGCGGGTTGGCGAAGAGCCGCTCCTCGGCAGCGGCCTGCCGTTGGTTCAGCTCGTCGAACTTCGCCCTCGGCATGTACACCTCGCCACGCACCTCGAGGAGCGCAGGGGGATTCGTGCCGTGAAGCCGCTGAGGCAAGGCCTCGAGCGTCGCGACGTTGGCGGTGACGTCCTCACCGGTCACCCCGTCACCCCGGGTCGCGCCGACCACGAGGCCTCCGTCGCGGTAGAGCAGCGAGATGGCCAGCCCGTCCATCTTCGGCTCGGCCACGAAACGCACACCGCTGACGACCTTCGCGACCCGTTCGCCCCACGCGAACAGCTCATCACGACTGAACGCGTTGTCGAGCGAGAGCATCGGCAGCACGTGCGTGACCGGCGCGAAGGTTGCCGAAGCAACGCCGCCGGGCCGATGAATCGGTAGCGTCGGAAGGTCGAGCTCGGGGTGTTCGGCGATGAGCGCTCGTAGCTCGCGCACCAACGCATCGAAGTCCGCGTCCGCGATCTCGGGCTCGTCGTGTTCGAAATACCGCGCGTTGTGGTACTCGATCTGCGAGGCCAGCTTGTCGCGGCGGTATGCCGGCTCGTGCGCGAGGTCGTCACCCATCTTCGCGGCAGGCTAGCGACGCCCGGTCCCCGGGTGGCGCGTGCTCAGGCTCCGAGCGTGAGCCGGGCCGCGACCGTCTGATCGTGAAGACGGTCGGCCAGCGCGTCGGCGAGGCGCAGCGCCCGCACGGCCTGGGTCGGTCCGTGCCCGGCAAGGCCGCACGCCGGCGTGATCACCGCCTGGCTTCGGAGACGGATCGGATCACAGCCCCGGCGGGTGAGCTCGCACCAGACGCCGGCCAGCCGACGCCAGTGCGGGTCGGCGGAATCGCCGATCGGACGATCGGTGGGCACTGCGCCCCATGCGACCCAGCCGTCACCGTCGAGGAACCGGGCGAGCGCACCGGCGTCTTCCAGGAGGTCATCGGTCATCTCGACCGCGAGCACATCAGGGCCGGCTTCCAGGGCCAGCCGGCGATCGCCCGGCCAGCAGACATGCACACCCGCCACGCCGCGGATCGTCGCGAGGGCGCCCGAGAGCGCGTCCACGGCGGCCTCTCGGTCAAGCGGACCATCGGACTCGTGCCACGCCACGAGCGCAGGCTCGTCCAGAAAGATCACGGTGGGGGTACGGGGAAGTGTCGTGGCGATTCGAGATTCGAGGACCGGGATCCACGCGCGCACGAGCTCACCGGCCCGCGCGAACGCGTCGACCGCGGGGAGTCCGGCGCGGTGCAGCGCGATTCCCAGCGTCAACGGGCCGGTCATCTGGGCCTTGACGCGCGCGACGGGCTCAGCGCGGCACGGGAGCAGATCACAGAACGCGAGCAAGCCCCCGTGAGCGGTCGCGTCCAACACCGGCGTCGGCGGCTCCGACGAGCGACCGTGTTCGACCCGCACCGAACCGTCCGGCGCCACCAGCACCTCGGGGAGCGCTCTCACCCATTGCGCGACCATGGTTTCATGCGGCGAGCGGTTCGGAAGCTGCGGCACCGCGGGAAGTTGCGGGGTCGACTCACATGCGACGGCGGCGGCAACGCGCGCATCGGCGTGGGGAAGCGACCCGATGCCAGTCGCCAGACCGGGGATCAGCACTTCGTTCGCAGGCAGCGGCATGAGGCTCCGTAGTATAGGAACGGTCTTCCCCGGCACTTCGACGGAGCGCGCGGCACATCGATGCACATCTGGTTCTTGCGACTGACGTGGGTGTCACTCCCGTTCATTGCGGGGGTCGCGGCGAGCGACGCGGTCTCGGGTTGGTCCACCCCGACACGCGCGGTAGCCGCGACGCTGCTCTGGGTCGCGTGGGGTAGCGGGCTCGTCGCCGCCCTGGCCCCTCGCCCGGTCTCGCTCACGGTGCTCCGCACCGTCGCCCCGCTCTTCGTGGTGGTGAGCGCACTCGTGGTGGTGGGCGCCGATGACGTGGCCGCGATCGCCGGAATCGGCGCGCTCGCGGTCGTGGTCGTGAACGCCGCGTTGGCGTTGAGCCCGGCGACGGCGATGGCGTGCGCCGCCGGCGCCGCGTACGGCACCGAGGTTCGTCATCCGCTGAAGGTACCGCCGGCACTGCTGTCGGCGCCGGCGCCGATCGCGGTGGGGCTGGTCGGCGCCGGTGTGGCCGCAGGCCCGCTCCTGCTGGGCGCACGGGCCTGGGTGCTCGGCGCGGTGTTGACCCCCGTCGGGTTCGCAGTCGCCGCGCTGCTCGCGCGCTCGTTGCACACCCTGTCACGCCGGTGCGCGGTCCTCGTACCTGCCGGCCTCGTCCTGATCGACCCGATGACGCTCGCCGACCCGGTGCTGTTCACCCGCGAGACGGTCACGAATCTGGGCCTGACCGCGCGGCTCGCGTCAGCCGACACAGACACCGTCGATCTCCGCACGGGTGCGATCCTCCGCTCGCTGGAGATCACCAGCCGAGAGCCCGTACCGCTGGCACGAGCGCTCGCCGGTCGCCGTGGCGCGGCGCTGACCTCTGCACGACGCGTGTTGTTCGCGCCGGTCCGACCGGGCTCGCTGCTCCGCGTGGCCCGCGCACGACGGATGGCGGTCACCGACATCACCGCGACGCCGCGGCACTGAGCATGCCGGCCCGGCCGAACACGCCCTGACCTACCGGTCGATGGCGCTGTACTTCGACGAGGTCGGGGCTCGTCACCTCGCGACGGCGCTGCCGACGACAACGTCGGGATCGTGCGCGTCGTAGAGGGCAATCAGCTGGCCCGGCGCCACCCGGAGCTGCGGCGCTGCGAAGAGCACCCGGCCACCGTCGAGCCGCGCCGCCACCGCGGGACCGTGCGCGCGGGCCTGGACCGAGATCTCCGCAAGCGGAGGCCCGTCGACGAAGGTGACGTCGCGCACGGAGACCTCGTCGCGCAGAAGGTCAGACGGGGTCCCGATGGTCACCGCGGCCGACCCGGCGTCGACGTCCACGACGAACCGGCGCTCACCCATGGCGATCCCGAGCCCCCGACGCTGGCCGACGGTGAACCGCGCGTAGCCATCGTGTTCGCCGATGACGTTTCCCGCCCCATCGACGAACGAGCCGGCGCGGTCGGCGACGTGCTCACGCAAGAACTCACGACGACCACCGCGGGTGATGAAACAAACATCCTGGCTGTCGGGCTTGGTCGCGGTGCGTAGACCGATGCGGGCCGCGTGCTCGCGCACGTCGGCCTTGGTGAGGCGACCCACCGGGAACCGCACCCGCTGCAGCTGTGCCTCGCTGAGCATCGCGACCACGTAGGACTGATCCTTCGCCGAATCGTGGCCCCGGAGCAACTGCCGGCGACCCCCGGGCCCGATCTCGACCCGGGCGTGGTGGCCCGTGGCGAGCAGGTCGATCCCAAGAGCATCGACGCGCTCGAGCAGGCGCCCGAACTTGATCGTACGGTTGCACTCGACGCAGGGGTTGGGGGTCAGACCGGCCACGTGATCGGCGACATAGGTATCGACGACGTCACCGTGGAACGAGTCGGTGAAGTCGAAGACGTAGTGCGCGATGCCGAGCTGGTCGGCGACCCGTCGTGCGTCGTCGGTATCGGACGCGCTACAGCACCCCGTGTCGGAGTCACCCCCCCAGAGCTTCAGCGTGACCCCCGTGACGTCGTAGCCCTCGTCGACGAGCATCGCCGCCGCGACGGAAGAGTCGACACCGCCGCTCATCGCGACCATGACCGAGCCCAGTGAGCCCATTGAGCTCATGCCGTCGCCCGGATCTTGGTGCCACCCGCGGCGCGGAGCTGCTCGACAGCGACGGGCAGCACCGCGAGCGCGCGGTCGACATCGGTGTCGGCGGACGCGAAGCCGAGCGAAAGTCGGATCGAGGCACCGGCATCGGCTGGATCCAGCCCCATGGCCGCGAGCACGTAGGAAGGCTCGGTCGCGCCGGACGAGCACGACGAGCCGGCCGCCGCGCAGACACCGGCTCGATCGGCCAGCACGAGCAGCGCCTCCGACTCGACCCCGCCGAACCCGACGTGCACGTTGCCGGCGACCTTGACGGCTGCGTCGCCGTTCTCCCACGAGTCGGGGATCTCGAGGAGACGACCGCGGAGCCGATCGCGCAGGTCGGTCACGCGCGCGATCGTGACATCACGCTCGTCCACCGTCGCTCGTAGCGCTTGCGCGAGACCGACCGCACCGGCGACGTTGCTCGTACCGGCGCGCCGACCGTGCTCCTGACCGCCACCTTCGAGCAGCGGCACCAGCGGGGTGAGGCCGCGCACGACGAGCGCGCCCGTTCCTTTGGGGCCACCCAGCTTGTGGGCCGAGACCGAGATCAGCTCTGCGTCGGCGGCAAGCGTCGCGACATCGACCCACGCCGCCGCCTGGACGGCGTCGGTGTGGATCACCGCGCGGGGAGACCGGGCGCGCACGAGCTCGACGACTTCGGGGAGCGGTTGGATCGTTCCGACCTCGTTGTTGACGAGCATCAACGACACGAGACCGGTCTGTTCGTCGAGCAGGTCGCCCAGCGCTTCGAGATCCACGATGCCGCCCGGCGTGACCGGGGCCTCGCTGACGCTGAAGCCCTCGGTCGCCAACCGCCGGGCGGCCGCGAGGACGGCCTTGTGTTCAATGGATGTGACCACGATGGCGTCGCCGTGGCCCGCGGCTCGTGCCGCGCGGGCGGCGCCGAAGATCGCGAGATTGTCGGCTTCGGTCCCACTATTGGTGAAGACGATCTCGCTCGGCGAGGCGCCGAGGTCGCTCGCGACCGATTCGCGGGCGGCTTCGAGGTCTGCCTTGGCCGCGCGGGCGACCGAATGGCCGCCGGACGGGTTCCCGAAGTCGTGACCCAGCACCGAGACCATCGCGTCGAGCACGTCGGGACGGATCGGTGTCGTCGCCGCGTGGTCCAAATACGCGATGGACGCCTCCTGCATGCACCGAGCTTAGGTGCGCCGGCCACGACCGAAGCCAAGAACCACCTGAGAAGAGACTGCGGGGCGCGGAGTCAGTGTCCCACCCCTCGGCGATACTTCTCGTGTGGGCACCCAGCTCCGTCTCCTCACCGCACCCGCGCCGGAACCACCGGCCGAGGCCTCCGTCGCCGACGGGGAGCGCTCGGGGTCGCGGCCGACCCGAAAGGCCACGCCGGGCGAACGCAGGTCGATCGTGCGGATCAGCGGCCGTCGCCGGCGAGCCGGGCGCAAGGGCGTCGCCGCAGCCCGGCAGGCCTTGGAGTCCGCGATGTTGCTGGAGGCCGGTTAGCGCGCCGGCTGGTACACGCCGAACTCCTCGCGGAGCACGTCGCTCACCTCGCCGAGGGTCGCGTAGCGGGCCAGCGCCCCCCGCATCGGAACGAGGAGGTTCTGGGTCCCGCGGGCGGCGGCGCGCACGTCCTCGAGCCCGGCCTTGACCGCGGCGTCGTCACGTCGAGCCCGTAGGGCCCGGACGCGTTCGACCTGACGCCGCTCGAGCTCGGGATCGATGGGGAACACCGGCGACGGCTCCGCGTCGGGATCCACGTATTGGTTGACACCCACGATGACCTTGCGCTTCTCGTCGACGCCCTTGGTCCACTCGAACGCGGCCTGTTCGATCTCGTCCTGGAGGTAGCCGGACTCGATCGCCGCGACCGCGCCACCGAGCTCGTCGATCCGCTCGATGTAGGCCCAGGCCGCCGCCTCGACCTCGTCGGTGAGCGACTCGACGAAGTACGAACCCGCAAGCGGGTCGACGGTGTCCACAACGCCGGACTCGTTGGCGATGATCTGCTGGGTGCGCAACGCGATCTTCGCGGCCTTCTCCGTGGGGAGTCCCAGCGCCTCGTCGAAGCCGTTGGTGTGCAGGCTCTGGGTACCCCCGAGCACCGCGGCCATCGCCTGGAGCGAGACGCGCACAATGTTGTTCTCGGGCTGTTGCGCGGTGAGTGTGGAACCACCGGTCTGGGTGTGGAAGCGCAGCAGCTTCGACTTCTCCTTCTGCGCGCCGAAGCGGTCCGACATGATCCGGTACCACATGCGACGCGCGGCCCGGAACTTCGCGACCTCTTCGAAGAAGTTGTTGTGTCCGTTCCAGAAGAACGACAGCCGAGGCGCGAACTCGTCGACCGGAAGGCCGGCATCGATCGCGGCCTGCACGTAGGCAATCGCGTTCGACAGCGTGAACGCGATCTCCTGGACCGCGGTCGATCCCGCTTCGCGGATGTGGTAGCCGGAGATCGAGATCGTGTTCCACTTGGGGATCCGCTCACGGCAGTACGCGAACAGGTCGGTGATGATGCGCATCGATTGACGAGGCGGGTAGATGTAGGTGCCACGCGCCACGTACTCCTTCAACAGGTCGTTCTGCACCGTGCCGCCGATCGCGTCCGACGCCACGCCTTGCTGCTCGGCGACGAGCTCGTAGAACAGCAACATGATCGCGGCGGTCGAATTGATCGTCATCGACGTCGTGACGGTGTCGAGGGGGAGGCCCGCGAGGAGCAGCTCCATGTCCTCGAGCGAGTCGATCGCGACACCGACCTTGCCGACCTCACCTTCGGCGCGGGGGTGGTCCGAGTCGAAGCCCATCTGGGTGGGCAGATCGAAGGCACACGAGAGGCCGGTCTGGCCGGCGCCGAGCAGGAAGTGGAACCGCTGGTTCGTCTCCTCGGCGGTCCCGAACCCGGAGTACTGGCGCATCGTCCACGGCCGACCCCGATACATCTGCTCATACACGCCGCGGGTGTAAGGCGGGGCGCCCGGGGCGCCCAAGCTCGTCTCGGGGTCGAGGTCGACGACGTCCGCTGCGGTGTACACGGGACGAATCTCGATCCCGGAGTCGGTTCGGCGCTCGTCAGTCATCTCCGAAGCGTAGGCGGAAGCCCGCTCAGGTCACCCCTCCGAACTGCCGAGACAGCGTTGTGCCCGCCCCATCGGTCGATCCTGACGCGCACCCCCCGCAGGGCCCCGCGTGGGCTCGCTCCGGGCTCGGGTCGCCGATCGACGACTCGGCGGCCCGGCGGGTCCTGCGCGCCCGCTCCACACCCTGGTTGCTGCTGGCCGGCTGCGTCACCGTGTCGGTTGTCATGTGGGGCCAGTCGCTGCGAATCCGGGACGCAAATCTGCGCGCCCGTGACGCTCGCTCCGGGAGCGAGGCAGCAGCGGCCACACAAGAGGCCGCCTCGGCCACACAAGAGTCGGTGAGCACGATCAGCACGGCCGTGAGCTCGATCGCGGGGCGCGCGGCCAGCGCGCCGGTCCTCACCCCATCACTGCTTCAGTCGTGGGTGAGTGAGGACGGCGCGGCCGCGGACTCGTTGGGCATCGCCGGGTTCACACTCGTGCAGCCGACCGATGACCCCGACCAGTACTCGGTGACCCGAGTCGACGAAGCAAATGCCCCAGCCGTGCCGCTACCGATCGATGAGCTCGAAGCGCTCCGCCCGGCGCTCGAGCGGTCCCGATCCACGGAGACAGCCGCGCTGACCGGCGCCTTCCCGTTTGTCGCCGGGGCCGCGACCGAAGACGCTGCCGACAACCAGGTCTTCGCCGTGGTCGCGCCAGTCGGGCGCGCTGAGAACTTTCTCGGATGGATCGGCGCGATCGTCGACGGCGACCGCTTCACCGACGCGGTGCTGTCGGAGCTCGGCACCGTCGGGAGCCTGACGATCCTCGACGCGCCGACAACGGCGCAACGCGCGCAGGTCGTCGGCGAGGCCCATAGTCCCGACGAGCCGGGCACCGATGACGTGGTCACCCAGGAGCTCACCGTCGCGGACCACGAGCTGCTCCTTCGCTCTCAGGCGATCCCCGCCCGCGGGCCCAACCAGGCCGCCGACGGGCGGAGCTGGGAGCTGGGCCTGGCGCTCGGCGCGAGCCTCCTCCTCTTCCTGCTCGCCGAGCTGGTTCGCCGCAACGAGCGGCGGGCGCACCGCGCGGTGCTCGAGACGACCCGGTCGTTGACCGAGAGCGAACGCCGCTTCCGCACCCTCGTGACCGAACAGGACGACATCGTCCTCGTCATCGACACGGGCGTCACGATCCGCTGGGCCAACGAAACCGCGACCCGAGCGCTCGGCTACCCCGTGAGCGAGCTGGTCGGCCAACCCGGTCTCGACTTTGTCCACCCCGAGGACCGACCCGAGGCCATCGACAGCCTCGCGAACCTGCTCGGCCCGGAAGACGACGACCATTTCGAGATGCGCGTCCGAACCCGCGACGGCGAGCACCTGCACATGGAGGTCCGTGGGACCGACCTGTCGGCGGACCCCGCGATCGACGGCGTCGTCGTGAACCTCCGAGACATCACCGACCGCCGCCGAGTGGAACACGACCTCGCCGAGGCGAACGCCCGCTTCCAGATCGCGTTCGAGCACGCTCCGATCGGCATGGCCGTCACGACGCCCGAGGGCATCATCCTGCGGGTGAACCCGGCTCTGTCGGCGATGCTCGACCAGGACGCTGACCGGATCGTGGGCCTGCGGGCCGGCGAGCTGGTCCATCCCGACCACCGTCAGGACAATGGCGAGGACTTCCGTCGACTCGTGACGGGCGAGATCGGCGAGTACCGGATCGAACGGCAACTGCTCCACGACGGGGGCAGGCCGGTGTGGGCCGCGATCACCATGTCGGCGGCACGCGCCCCCGACGGTGAGGCGCAATACCTGATCGCGCAGATCGAAGACATCACCGAGCGCAAGGCCATTGCCGACCAGCTCGCGCACCAAGCGGTGCACGATCCGACCACGGGCCTTCCCAACCGGTTGCAGTTCTTCGACCGGCTCCGCATGAGCCTCGACCAGGGCAGTCGGCGCGGGACGAGAGTCGGGATCATCTTCATCGACCTGGACCACTTCAAGTGGGTGAACGACAGTCACGGCCATGCCGTCGGCGACCAGGTCCTCACCACCGTCGGTGATCGGCTGCGCGCCGCGCTGCGGCCGAGCGACTCGGTGGCGCGCCTCGGTGGTGACGAGTTCACGGTGCTCTGCCCCGACGTCGTCGACGAAGCCACGCTCATGGCCGTGGCCGAGCGGATGTTCGACGTCGTCACCAAACCGATCCCACTGCTCGACGGCGAGGTGTTCCTCACGCCGAGCCTGGGAGTGGCGCTCGGCACGCCCGATGACGTGACCCCCGAGTCGCTGCTGAGCGACGCGGACAAGGCGATGTACCGAGCGAAACAGAGCGGACGCGCCCGCATCGAGCTGTTCGACACGCACGCGCCGGCCACGTCGGGCTCGAGCGTGCGCTCCACGGCGCTGCACCACGCACTCGAGCGCGAAGAGCTCGAGGTGTTCTACCAGCCGAACGTCGACCTCGGCTACGGCCGGGTCATGGCCATGGAAGCCCTCCTGCGCTGGCACCACCCCGAACGCGGGCTCGTCGGCGCGTCCGACTTCGTGCCGCTCGCCGAGGAGACCGGTCTCATCGTGCCGATCGGGCTGTGGGTCCTCGAGGAGGCGTGCCGACAGACCATGGCGTGGCAGGCCGCCGCGCCTCCCGGCACGCAACCCCTCTTCGTCAGCGTGAACCTCTCACCGCGCCAGCTCGCCGAGACCTCGCTCGCGGGCAACGTGGCGGAGATCCTCGATCGGACGGGCATCGACCCGGACACGGTGTGGCTCGAGATCACCGAGACCGCCCTGATGCACGACGCCGAATCCGCGGGGAGCGCGCTGCGGTCGCTGCGCACCCAAGGACTGCATCTCGCAGTCGACGACTTCGGCACCGGGTACTCATCGCTGTTGTACCTGAAACGGTTCCCGGTCGAGGTACTCAAGGTCGACCGCACGTTCGTGGACGGGCTCGGCCGAGATCCGGAAGACACCGCGATCGTCGGCGGCGTCATCAGCCTCGCCCACGCGATGGGCCTCGCGGCCGTCGCCGAGGGCGTGGAGTCGGTCGACCAGCTGCGCGAGCTGCAACGGCTCGGCTGCGACGTCGGCCAGGGCTACCTCTTCGGACGCCCCCGCTCGGCCGCCGATATCGGCGCCTACCCGACGAACGCACTGACCGACTGGCCGATGCCAGACGGACTGATTTCCCCCCGCGCCGGCGCAACCGCGGGCGCAGGCACCAATCGGTAACGGGTAGCCCGCCGCCCGGTGGGTCAGCCCACGTTCGGCGACGCGTGCGCGTGCGCGCCGATGGTCTGCGCGCCGATACCGAGCACGCCGAGGAACGTCAGCCCGACCGGCCGGGCCAGCCCGACGTCGACCCGATCGGTGGTGACCTCCACCTGGACGCGGGTCCCGGCCGGCAGCCCGCTGTCGGCCAGGATGCCCGCGACGACACCTCGCGCCGCGCCGGCGTCGAGACGGACCTCGCGTCCGCCGCTCTGGCGGAACGCCTCGACGTCGATCTCGGAGGCGGCGGCGAGCGCGGCGGCGTCGGCCAGGGCGCCAAGGTCGCGACGAGCAGTGAACATGCGGGTGCCATCCACCGCCAGCCCGGTGAACGCGAGCCCGAGGAGCACCACGCCGACCAACAGCACCGATGCCTGGCCACCGTCGCGGTGGCACGACCGGTTCACGGGAAGCTCCGGTACCGGTCGACGCGCACGACGTGGGTGGCCTCGACCGGGATGGACAGCGAGGGCCAGACCGGACCGACGAAGGGGATGTGCAGCACCGGCACGTCGGTGCTGACCGAGACTCGGATCCGCTCGCCCCGCGCGACGTGGCCGGTGACCCGCGGCTCGAGGGAGCCGGCGCCAAGACCGTGGTTCGCGGCCGCTTCGTCGACGGTCATGTCGGTGCGCCGCGCCGCGTCGGCGTCGTTCTCGGCCAGCACGACCGCTCGGCCGACCTCGCGGGCCGCGGCCGCCGTGGCGAGCGATGACCGTTGGAGCACGCCGAAGAGGACGATGACCTGGATGAGCACGCCGAACAGCCCGACCCCGAGGACCACGAACTCGACGATCGCGCTCCCGCGCTCGCCTGTCGCCCGACCGCTCGTCGAGCCGGATCGTCTCCTCATCGGGTCAGATCGTCTTCGTCGTGGGTTGTGGCCCGTGCCCGCACGTCGAACCCACCCAGGAACGGCAGGATCACGGGGGCTCGCCCGACAGCTTCGATCCCGACTTGGCCGTCCGCCTCGACGCCCGTCACCGAGAACCCACCGGCTGAGCGACCGAGACCATCGTGCAGCACCGATTGGGTCTTGCTGACGCCGTCGTCGAGAGTCCGACCCGTCTCGGCTGCGGTCCGCGCGCCCTCGTGAGCCGCGTTGACCGCGACGCCGCGAGTCCAGACCCAGAGCGCCATCTGCGCGAGGAGCAGCACCGCGACCACGGTGAGCATCGCGACCGCGAGGAACTCGACCATCACCGAGCCCCGTTGACTCGAGGCCTGGCGCGTGTCCGGCTCAGCCCCGCAGCTGGTCGAGCGCATCCGAGACGATCGACGACAGGTCGGGCTGCACGATGGCCCACAGCGCCATCACGATCCCGATCCCCATCACGAGCAGCATGACCCACTCGGGAATCGAGCCTCGCTCGTCGGCCCACCCACGACCTCGCACGTGCGGAACCTTCTGCCTCATCGCCACACCCCTTCCTTGGTTGGTGATCATCGAGCGAGCGTCCGGATCTGGACGAGGCCCGGATAGAACGCGAAGACGAGAGCGACGGGCAGAATCAAGCCGACGACGGGCATCAGCATCGAGATCTGCTTCTTCCCGCCGGCCTCGATGACTCGACGCTTCTCGCCCTCGCGGACGTCGAAAGCCATCGCCCGCAGCGCGTCGGCGAGCGGAACGCCGCGCTCTTGGGCGACGATCACGGCCGAGACGAACCGGTCGAAGGCCGCGAGTCCGAGGACCCGCGCCCGCTCCTCGAGCGCGGCCGTCAACGGTCGGCCGGCCCGGGCTTCGAGCAGTGCCCGTCGCACCTCGACTGCGAGTGGTCCCTGACTATCGCTCACGAGCTCGAGCGCGCCCCGCAGGCTCTCGCCCGCGGTCACCGCGAGGCAGACGAGGTCGACGAAGGTGGGGAACTCCGCTGTGGCCGCGCGACGCCGACGATCCACCACCTGGGTCAGGTGACGGTCGCACGCCAGCGCTGCGCCCAGCGCGAATGCAGTCGCCATTCCGAGGACCGTCACGACGGAGACTGCATGCCCCGTGGCCGCGAGGAACAGCAAGAGCGTCACCGAGCCGGCGAAGCCCGCGAGAGCCCACGCCACCTGGCGAGACCGAAACTCGGACGAGCTGATCGTGAGCCCCGCGGCCGCAAGTCGGACCTGGAGGTCGCGACTGTCGTCACCGAGCAGGCGCTCCACTCTGCGACCGAGCCGGCCGAGGACCGGACGCATCAGGGCCGCGAGCGCATGCTCGGGTCGTTGCACCGTGGTGAGCAGTGGAGACCGCCGCGGACCCAGGGCCCCGAGATAGCGATCGAGGCGGACCGAGAGTCGCGCGCGTCGTCCGCCGATGACCGCAGCCAGCACGAGCGCCACGCCGACGCTCCCGGCGCCGACCACACCGATCGCGCGGATGGCCGTCATGATCGGACCCCCAACACGCGGGGCTCTTCGGGTAGTCGCCCGAGGGCCAACATCAACCGGTATCCGGCAACCGTTGCCGCGGCCCCCGCTACCAGCACGACGAGACCACCGATCGAGTCGAAGGCCCCACGAGCTTGCGGCTGGCTGGCGATGAGCAGCAGCACCAACCAGGGGGCCGCGGCGGCAACCCGCGCTGCGACCACGGTCCACGACTGGCGGGACTCGATCTCCTGGCGAACGGCTTGGTCCTCCCGCAGGAAGGCCGCCAAGGTTCGCAAGACGCGGCCGAGCTCGCGACCACCCACGCGGTACGCGACCTCGAGCGTGATCACAACACGGTCGGAGATGGGGTCCGCCAGCGCGATGCCAAGTCGATCGAGCGCACCACGCAGGTCACCGGACACGCGGTGGTCGGCAACGAGCGACCGAAACGCCGGGCGCAGTGGGTCAGGACCCTGGTCGGCTACGACGGCAATCGCTGCCGGAAGCGTGTCGCCCGCGCGCACTGCCCCGGCAAGGAGCTCGATGGCCTCCGGCCAGCATCGGGTAAGCAGTCGGCGACGGCGACGGGCCCGGGTCCGAACCAGAACGTACGGCATGGCCCCCCCGGCCCCGGCCGCGATGACCGCGATGCTCACCGAGCCGAGCAGCGCCGCGCCGACGAGTCCGCCCAGGAGCGCGGCACTCGCGCACGCCCCGACAAACGCCGCGGGCGACAATTGGGGGTAGTCGGCTGCGACGAGCCACTCCCGAACTCGGTGGCGGCGCGCCGGGCCGGCGGCTCGATCGCGCCGGGGCGTCGTACGCCAGTCGTAGAGCAAGAAGACGCCCAGTCCGAAGCCAAGCGCGACCGCCATCACCCGAGGAGCCCCGGAAGATCGATGCCGTGCTCCCGGAATCGGTTGGCGTGGCGCGGCAGCTCGCCGGTCCAGGTCAGCGACGACCCCTGACCTGAGAACATCGAGCCAACTGTCGGTTCATCGTCCCCACCGAGTGACTCACCGACCGCCAAGATCTCGGTCACCTCACGCCCTGCGTCCGTGCGACGACAGAACACGACGAGGTCGACGCACGCCGCGACGGTGGTAGCCACGAATCGCCGATCGACGTTGCCGCCGGCCAGCAGCGGGAGCGTCGTGAGCTTCCTGAGCGTCTCGCGCCCGGACGTCGCGTGCACCGACGTCATCCCCCCGGCGCCGCTGTTGAGGGCGAGCAGCATGTCGAGAGCCTCCGCGCCGCGCACCTCGCCGACGATGATCCGGTCAGGTCGCATCCGAAGGGATTCACGCACGAGATCCCGCAGGGTGATGGCACCCTCGCCTTCAAGGTTGGGCTGGCGGCACTGCATGGCGACGACGTCGGGGCGCCCCGTCTGGAGCTCGAACACCTCCTCGCAGGTGACGATCCGCTGCGTCGCCGGTATTGAGGCGGCGAGGCAGTTCAGCAGCGTCGTCTTGCCGGCACCGACGGCTCCTGCGACGACAACGTTGAGCCCGACACGAATCGCCGCATCAAGGAACACCGCGGCGGCACGCGAGATGGACCCGAGCGAGACAAGCTCGTCGAGGGTGTGAGCGCGGAGGCTGACGAACTTACGGACGTTCACGGCCCACTCGTCAGTCACTGGTGGGATCACAACGTGCAGCCGACTCCCGTCCGGGAGTCGCGCATCGACGAACGGCTGTGACCGATCGAGTCGACGCCCGGCGCGTGCCAGCATGCGCTCGATGATCTCCTCGACCTCGTCGGCCGCGAGGACCAGGGTCGTCAGCTCCGATCCGCCACTCCGGGCCACGAAGACTCGACCGGGCTCGTTGATCCAGATCTCTTCGATGTCCGCATCCTCGAGTAGTGGGGTCAGCGCCCCGAACCCGGCGACCCGATGGTGCAAGAGCTCGACCGCGTCGTCATCCAACACCGGGAGCCCGCCGGCCAGGTAGCGATCCCGGTAGTCGGTGACGACCTCGTCGACCAACCGGGCAACCTCGGCGTCGCCCGCGTCAAGGCGCAGATCTCGCCGTTGGATGAGCTCGCGTAGCTCACCCTCGAGGATCTCGACGGCCGGCGCGCTACTCATCGCCAGGTACCGGTCATCGGCGGATGCCGTTCATCGTTCGGAGCTCGCGCAGCCAACGCGAACGCGGTGCCACCTGGGCGAGGAGCTGTCCCTCCCATGCCGCGCGGGCGAACGCCTCCTCGCGGGGCAGCAACGCGACCGGTGCCGAACCCGTCCACTCTTCGATTGCTCGCGAACACTCTTGGGTACGACGGGCAGCGGCGGGCGTGTGGTTGAGCACGACCGCGGTTCGATCTGCTGCACGAGGCAACGCGTCGCGCAGCGCCCGATGGGCAAAGATCCCATGGCGCAGCCCAACCGGGTCGGCACGAACCACCATCAGCACCTGATCGGCTTCCTCCAGGGCGACACGGGTCATGAGATTTCGGCGAAACGGAACTCGGTCGAAGGAGAGCTCCTCGTCCTCCTCGACCGGCGCGGCGACGTCGACGACGACGATCGAAGCTTCGGCACGCGCCGCGTCGAGCACAGCGCGCCACGACTGCTCACGCACCTCGGGCCACAAGTCGGCGCGGGACAGCCCCGCCAGCACTCGCACTCCGCTCGGCCCGTTCTGCAGACTCGACGCGAGGGGCACCGCCCAGCCGTTCGCGGCGTTATTGGCGGCGTTGGTCAACGCCGGTTCCGGCTCCAATCCGAGGACCTGGGCGATCGACGGCGCCCAACTATCACCGTCGACCAACAACGCGGGGGCCTCGATCAGCGCGAGCTCGGCCGCGAGATGCACCGCCACGCTGGTGCGTCCCGGCGAACCGGGACCGCCCCACACGGTGATGAGCCGGCCGTCTCCGTCTTGTCGGGATGCGGGCGATGCGACCACGGGGACCGCCGGATCGCCGCCGGGCTCGAGGCCGTGGAGTATCCCGGCAACCTCGTCCACCTCGGGCGGCGCCGCGATGCGGTGCGCGATCCCGATCCGGTCGAGCGGTCGACCATTTGGCTGCGCCTCGACCGCGATCACCGCGACGCCGGCATCGTGAAGGGCACCGACGAAGTCGCGGTCGAGCCAGGGCACTTCGGCCGCGACGAGCGCCGCACATGGGTGTTCACGCGCCGCGAACGCGAGGAGCTCTCCGTGATCCACGCAGCGCCGCAGCACGTCGACCGCGAGACCCGGGCGTTGCAGCTCGCGCACGAGCGGGGCCTCCCAAGCCGCCCCGCCGGCGCACGTCACGACGCGTGCCCTGCTCAACCGAGCTCCGTCCCGTCGAAGCTCGCACGGCCGCTTCCGTCCGAGCCAGTGGTCCGAATCACGTCGAGATTCGCGTTGCGGATCGCGAAGGCCAGCGGGAGCGTGTCGTCAGGCGCGACCGACAGCGTGAGCGCGCTGAGCGCCCCCTCGCGCTGGCCGAAGAGTCCTTCGGCGCGGACGAGCTCGACCACGACCGCGTCGGTGGCCACGGTCAGAGTGCGGGCGCCGGCTGCCGGGTCATCGAAACTACCCAACACGTCGATACGGTCGCCGAGCTGAATGCGACCGCCGAGTGCGTGCTCCGGCGTGACCGGAACCGTGATCTCCCGGCCTCGAGTCGGCGAGTCTGCGAGCGCCGCTCGATGGAGGAGCGCGTCTCCTTCGAGTGGGAAGAGGAGCACCTGACCCGCGAGCGACGCGAGATCGTCCTCGCTCACGAGTACGTCGAGCACGTCGTTGGACGCGTTGACGCGTGCGATCCGAAGATCGCCCTCCGCGAGCCTGTGATTCGCTGGTAGCTGTCGGGCAGATGCGACCACGCCGACGGTGTGGTCGGCAGCAGCAGCCAGCTTGATGCCTCCGATCACCGACACCACAACGAGCGCGATACCAACAAGAAGCCGCGTGTCCACTCGAAGCCGCCGAAGCAAGCTCATGGGCTTCGCTGCGTTCACGTGGCCCCACCCGAGGTTGCTACGGTCGTGCAGGACACGCCATGCGGGCAACGACGAGCGTGCTCCGGGAGCTGCGCCGTGGTGAACGTACCGAGATTCCTCCGCCCTGACGAGGTTGCTGAAGTCCTCAACGTCTCGGTGGCGCAGGTGTACACGCTCATGCGGAGCGGCCAGCTCGCCGCGGTGAAGATCGGCCGCCGAGGCGTGTGGCGGGTCTCTGCCGAGATGCTCGAGGCGTACATCGGCAACCTCGAACGCGAGGCGCACGCGCGCAGTCGCGACGCTCGATCAGGCGACACGACCAGCTCCACCTGAGGTCTCTCTCGCGGGGTGATCAAGTCCCGACATCCCGGACGATTCGCACCACCGCGTTGAGGCGCACGTCGTGGCACCGCAGGATCCGACGACGCGCCGTGCCCGTGCCGTCAGCGACCTCGCCGACCCGTACGACGTCGGGACCGACCTCGAGGACGCGCCCGCGGACCGACGCACCGTCGACGGTGAAGACGCTGATCACCTCGCCCGGAGGCCGGCGTCGCAAGAGGTCGGCGAACGATGGCCGGTCGGCCGCGAGGTAGTCGAGCGCTCGGGTCCGCGCCTCCTCGTCATCCAGCCCCGATGCGATCTCCCAGAACTCTGCCTCACCACCGGCATCCATGCCCACGAGCCCCCTTCCGTATCGGCGGGTTTGAGTCTTTCGGGCAGAACATAACATTTCAAGGCGAATATGCCTCAGGACTTGACCTTTCCCGACACGTGTGCGAGCTTATCGAACGTTACCTGACGTTAACAACCGTTACGTTGCTCATGTTGTTCTTGTGAGTGTCAGTGGAGCGTCAGCGCAGCCGGCAACGGGTGAAGCACGGCGAGGGGACGGAGCCATGGAGGGCACCAGCACGTTCGACACGGAGCTCGACGCGCAGCTCCTCGCGACCGCGCTCCGATGGGTCGGTCCGCTCCTTGGCGTCGCCGCGCTCCTCGCTGCTGCCGCGCTCGCCGCAGAACTACTCGAGCGAGCGGGGCGAGCGCGCCGCACGAGCGCGCTGCTCAGATACATCACCCCCCGAGTGTTCCGTCGGCTCACCGCGCTCATGTTCGTCGCCGCGCCCCTGTTGCAGCCGACGGGCGACGGCGAGGCGCCCGTGCGGGACTGGCTCGCCAACACGACGACGACCACCGCTCCCGCCGGGCCACCGACCTCGAGCGGGCGTGTCGAGGCCGCACCCGCTTCGCCGGCGCCGCCGCCGGATCCAGAGCCGACAGCGCCCGCCGAGGCGCCCGCGCCCGATCCCTACATCGTCCAGTCGGGTGACTGCCTCTGGACAATCGCGGAGCATCGGCTTCCCCCCGGCGCGACCAACTTGGCCATCGATGCGGCATGGAGACGCGTCTACGCGGCCAACGCGACTGCGATCGGTACCGACCCGAACCTCATCATGGTCGGACTTGTTCTCGAACTTCCCCCGCTCGATACACCGTGACCACACACGCCGAGAGCACCCGAGGAGGACTCATGCCGACCACCATCGCCGTTCGTCCCTGGCCCGACCCGGTCATCGACACGCTGGGCCACGACCCACGCAGCATCTACGTCGAGACGTTCTGGCTCCCGACACTGGGACCGACATCTCTGCTGTTGCTCCGCCACCTGGCCGCGCGCTTCGAGCACCATCCACAAGGGATGCAGCTCGATGTGGCGACCACGGCGCAGCGGCTCGGCCTCGGCCGCCGCGACGGTACGTCGTCACCGCTCGTGCGAAGCCTGGGCCGCCTCGAGCAGTTCGACCTGGCCTGCCACGGCGGTGACGAGTATGCCGTGCGGGCCACAGTGCCGCCGATCAACAGTCGGCATCTCCGACGCCTGCCCGACGCGCTTCGCATCGAGCACGAGGATTGGGCGACCGCCCAGCTCGGCGAGCCGGCCCAAGCCGCGGCGCGCCGCCGGGCGCGTCGGCTCGCGCTGGCGCTGTTCGAACAAGGCGACGATCTCGGCCGCGTCGAGCGCGGCCTCCACCGCGTTGGGTTCCACCCGGCAATCTGTCGCGACGCCGCGGAATGGGGCCACCAGCGCCACGAGATCGCTCTCGCCGCGGCCAACGCGCCGGGCGCGGCCTGACAGCCCGCGGTCGCGTGGCGCCCTCGCGCGGCCGACCCGTAACATACGCACGAGAATCTGACGACCCGTCAGATCTGGCGCCGAGCAGCAGGGACACGGCCAATGGACTTCGACTTCTCCCCCGAGCAGCAGGCGTTCGCGGAGCAGGTCGAGGTCTTCCTCGACGAGCACGACGACCCCGAGGTCTTCGACGTGACCCGCGAGAACATGGCCCAGATCGTGGACACCCCGAAGCGCCGGGCGTTCATGGCGAAGCTCGGCGAGCAGGGTTGGCTCGGCATGACCTGGCCCAAGGAGTACGGCGGCTCCGAGGGTGAAGGGGTCTACGAGTACCTGCTCAACGAAGCGCTCGCCCGACGGGGCGGTCCCCAGATCGGCAAGGGCGTCGGCATCATCGGCAAGACCCTCATCGCGCACGGCAACGACTTCCTGAAGGAGAAGTTCCTGCCGATGATCCTGCGCAACGAGGTCGAGTTCGCGGTCGGCTACAGCGAGCCCAACGCGGGCTCCGACGCCGCGTCGATGCGACTCAAGGCCGACCGGACGACGCGAGACGGCGTCACGGGCTGGTTGCTGAGCGGACAGAAGACCTGGACCACCTCGGCGCACTTCGCCGAGTGGTACTGGCTCGGGACGCGCACCGACCCGGCCGACAAGCACCGGGGCATCACGCTGATGCTCATCCCCCTGGACCAGCCCGGCGTCACCATCCGATCGATCTGGACGATGGGCGACGAGCGCACCAACGAGGTGTTCATCGACGACGTGTTCGTTCCCGACGACTACGTCGTCGGCGAGGTGGGCAAGGGCTTCCAGTACATCTCGCAGGCACTCGACCTCGAGCGGTTCACGATGTTCACGTTCTCGCCGATCAAGCAGCGCTTGGACCTGCTGTGCGAACACGTGCGCACCGAGGAGCGCGACGGCGAGCTGCTGCGTAGCGACCCGGTGATCCGGCAACGGATCGCGCAGCTCGCCACCGAGGCCGAGGTGGCCCGGGTGCTCGGTCTCCGGGTCGTGGCGGAATCGGTCAAGGCCGAGAAGGTCCAAGGCGCGCCACCGCCAACGGTCGAGTCGTCGCAGTACAAGCTCTTCGCGACCGAGTACTCCCGGCGCCTCGCCGACGCGTCGATGGATCTCGCGGCTCCGGGCAGCCGGCTGCGGGTCAAGACCGAGACCGCACCGATGGCCGGGCGCGCGGAGTCGACCTATCGCTACACGGTCATCGACACGATCGGTGGTGGCACCTCGGAGATCCAGAAGAACGTGATCGCACGCCGCGGGTTGGGCCTCCCCAAGAACTTCTGACGTGGTCGACACCTCCCTCCTCGACGGCATCACGGTGCTCGACCTCGCGAGCGTCGGACCAGCCGCGCGCACCTCGCGCTGGCTCGCCGACTACGGCGCGACCGTGATCAAGGTCGGGCCCACCGCCAAGCAGGGCGGCGTGCAGATCACCCCTCCCTTCTATGCCTACGCCGGGCACCGCGACATGCTGCGCGCCCAGTTCGATCTCAAGGCCGACGCCGGCCGAGACGCGTTCCTGCGGCTCGCGGCACGCGCGGACGTCATGATCGAGAGCTTTCGACCCGGCGTCGTCGGCCGCCTCGGGATCGGGTACGAGGCCGTGCACGCAATGAACCCGGGTGTCGTCTACTGCTCCACGACCGGCTACGGCCAGAACGGTCCGTACTCGCAATGGGCCGGCCACGATCTGAACTACCTCGCGGTCGGCGGCTACCTCGACTGCTCGGGTCGTGACGCGACCGGTGGCCCGGCGCTTCCCGGCGCGACGATCGGCGACGGCGCGGGTGGCGGGATGCACGCGGTGATGGCGATCCTCGCCGCGCTCGTGCACCGCGTGTCGAGCGGCGCGGGTGCGCACCTCGACGTGTCGGTCGCCGACGGCGTGCTCTCGCTGATGTCGCTGCACCTCGACGAGCACCTCGCCACGGGTGCGGTGCCGGCACCGCGCCACGATCTCCTGACCGGTCGCTACGCCTGTTACGACGTGTATCCCTGCCGAGACGGAAAGTGGCTCGCGGTGGGCGCGATCGAGCCCCGGTTCTTCGCGAACCTGTGTCGCGCCCTCGGGTGTGAGCGCTGGATCGACCACCAGCACGACGACGCCGTGCAAGACACGATCCGCACCGACCTGCGCCAGGCATTCGCGGCCGATGACCGAGACGCCTGGGTGGCGACGCTCGGGCCCGCCGACACCTGCGTGTCGGCAGTCGCGTCCGTGCCCGAGGTGGTCGAGGACCCGCATTTCGCCGCGCGCGACACCTTCTCCGACGCGCACGACCCGCAGCACGGCGAGTTCCGCCAGCTGGGCCGGGTGCTCGCCGGCATGAACCGTCATCTGGCCCCGGCCAACGTACGTGCCGCCACCGTCACCGACACCGGCGAGCTGCTGCGCGGCGCCGGCTTCGACGACACCGAGGTCGCCGCGCTCCTCGAGGAAGGAGCCGTCGCGTGAGCCAAGACAGGAACGGGAGCGAGCACACCGGAGCGGCGGCCGTCACCGATCTCATCGGTGTCGTGCAGTACGAGGAGACCGGCGAGTTCCCGGTGGAGCGCGGCTACATCTGGACCAGCTGCTCGTCCGTCGAGAACGCCAACCCGCTCTTCTGGGACGACGAGGTGGCAGACGAGATCACCGGCGGCTCGATCGCGCCGCCGACGATGTTGTCGGTGTGGTTCCGCCCGCATCATTGGGCGCCCGGGCGAACCGAGGTCGCGCTCCCCCTCCAGGTGCACTTCGATCTGAAGGAGATCTTCGGGCTGCCCGAAGCGGTGATGACCGACAACACGATCGTCTTCCATGAGCCCGTCCGTCCCGGAGACGTGCTGCACACCCGCCAGATCCTGCGGTCGGTGAGCGAGCCGAAGACCACCAAGCTCGGCGCCGGGCGCTTCTGGGTCATCGACGTGGAGTACCTCAACCAACACGAGCAGCTCGTCGGCGTGGAGTCCTACACCGGGTTCGGGTACCGACGGGAGGGCACGTCGTGAGCGCACCGACGAAGAGCATCACGCTCGACGATGTCCAGGAGGGCGACGAGCTCTCGGAGCTCTCATATCCCGTGACCGCGAGCACAGTCGTGCTCGGCGCGCTCGCGACCCGCGACTGGCGCCCGATGCACCACGACCACGACTTTGCCGTCAATCGCAACGGGACCCGGGACATCTTTCTCAACACGCCGAACCAAGCCGCGTGGTTCGAGCGCTTCGTCACCGACTGGACCGGACCGAAGGGCCGACTCGGTCGCATGAGGTTCCGCATGCGTGGCTCGGTGTTCCCCGGCGACACGATGGTGATGCGCGCCAAGGTCGAAGCGGCCGAGACCGACGACACCGGCTGTGGGTGGGCGACGCTGCTCGTGACCCTCTCGGTCGGCGCCGAGCTCAAGACCGACTGCTCGGTGAGGGTCGCGCTCCCGAGAAGTGGCGACGACAACCCCTGGACCCGCCGCGGCCAGGACTGGCGACCGTGACCCCACCCGATGAGATCTGCGAGGAAGTGACCTGATGGACCTCGAGTTCACCGAAGAGCAAGAGATGCTTCGTGAGATGGTGCGGGGGGTGTGCGGTTCCTACGCTCCGCTCGAGACCGTTCGCGCGATGGAGGACGACCCCGCCGGATACCCGCTCGAGCTCTGGAAGCAGCTCGCGGCGCTCGACCTGATCGGGTTGATGATCCCGGCCGAGTACGGCGGCTCGGCCATGACACTGCTCGATGGTGCCGTCGTCTACGAGGAGCTCGGTCGCGCGCTTGCGCCGTCGCCCCACTTCGCGAGCGCGGTGATGAGCGCGGGGGTGCTGCAGCGCACCGGTTCCGAGGAGCTGCGGCGGGAGTGGTTGCCCCGGATCGTGGCCGGTGACGCGATCCTGACCCCAGCCTGGCTCGAGCCGGACCATGGCTTCGGAGCGCGCGGCGTCCAGCTCACCGCGCGCTCGGATGGCGACGGTTTCGTCCTCGACGGCGTGAAGTGGCACGTGCCGTTCGCTCACGCCGCGACCCAGCTCGTCGTCCTGGCCCGTACGGGAGCCGGGGACGAGGACGTCGACCTGTTCCTGGTGGACCCGAACGCACCCGGGGTGACGCAGACCCAACAGCTCACGATCGCGTCGGACACCGAGTACCAGGTGGAGCTGGCGGGCGTCCGAGTGCCGGAGGCCGGCCGCATCGGCGCGGCCGGCACGGGCTGGTCGTGTTGGCGCGAGACGATGTTCGACGGAATCATCCTGCTCGCCGCCTACGCGATGGGTGGCGCGAGGTACGCGTTCGAGATCACGCTCCAATACGCCAAGGATCGACATCAGTTCGACAAGCCGCTCGGCGCGTTCCAAGCGATCGCGCACTACCTCGCGGATGCATCGACGACCGTCGAGGGCGGGACGATCCTCGTCCACGAGGCGGCCTGGACTCGCGCGAACGACCGGCCGATCGATCGGCTCGCGCCGATGGCCAAGCTGTTCGCGTGCCAGACCTTCCGAGACGTGACCGCCATGGCCCAGCAGGTCTTCGGCGGTGTGGGCTTCACGGTCGAGTACGACATCCAGCTCTACTTCCGTCGCGCGAAGCAGCTCCAGATCTCCTGGTGGGACGACCGCTACCTCCAAGAGCTCGTCGCGAAGGCCACCCTGGACGCTCCGTAGCCGAGCGCTACGGATACCGCCACTGCCTAACGCGGAGCAGTGGGGAGCAGCACCGTCACGGGCCGCCGGACGCGGCAGTCGTTCTAGTGCCCACCGAGCGCGAGCAGGAAGCCCACGATCTGCACGCCGAGCTTCTGGGCCTGCTCGGCGGTCAGCCAGTACTGGGCCTCCACGGTCCGGAGCGCGGCGACGTCGGTGGTGATCCACGTCGTCGTGTAAGCGACCGGACCCGTCGATGAGGGTGGCGGGACGATGGGCGCGGGCGCGGGTCTCGGCTTCGAGATCGCCAAGAGGTAGGAGAGCAGCTGGACGCCCGTCTTCTGCAGCTGCTCCGGGGTCTGGTTGAGATACGTCGCCGACTGGAGCACGCGAGGTTGCTCCGCGGCCGTCCAGTTCGTCGTGACCGCGCCGACGTCGTCGTCGGTGATGACGCCGACGCCGAGACCGAAGAACCCGCCGATCGTCGCGTTCGTCGGCGCGCTGAACGCGACCAGCAGCGCCTCGTTCGGCTCGATCGCGGTGTCGCCCACGACCGGGATATCCACCGTCTTCGCGGTCTGGCCCGGCGCGAACGTCACCGTTCCCGACGTCGCCGTGTAGTCACCCGGCGCCTGCGCCGTGTAGCCGAACGTCTGGTAGTACGCGGTCACGGTCAGCAGATTCGGAACCGCCAGCGTGACCGGCACGCTCAACGTGGCCGTCCCCGTATCGCCCTCGGCCACGGCGCCCACGCCGGGCGTGATCACCGCCAGGAGGTCGTAGGCAGCCGTGTAGGTCACGGGGGACGTGGGCGCCGTGATGAGATGGTTCTGCGCGCCGCCGTCGGACCACGACGCGAACTGATAGTTCGAGCCGCCGAGGGTCTGCGGTGAGGTCGCGCTCAGCGAGTTCTGCGATCCCTGGATCACGGTACGTGTGAACGGTGTCACCTTGGTGTCGCTCCCCACCGAG
>DASRPD010000009.1:0-40111 GCA_035646535.1 Acidimicrobiia bacterium | reverse complement strand
GACAGGGCGTAGGGGGCGTAGGGGGCGTGGTGGTCGTCGTGGTGCTGGTCGTGGTCGTCGAAGTGGTTCCGCCGCCTCTGGTGGTCGTGGTGCTGCTGCTGCCGCCGCCGTTACCTCCGCCGGTGTCGCCGCCGTCTGCGTCGGTGCTCACAGTCTCGGTCTCGGAGACCGAGTCGCGATCCTCATTACTGGCGGTGAGCTCGATGTCGTGGTCCTCGCCGTCACAGATCACGTCGACGGTGTAGTCGCCGATTGGGTCGAAGCCCGACATGACCTCTGCGCCGTCGACCGAGATCGCGGCCTCGGTGGCTTCGTCCGTGTCCCAGCTCACGTCGACCATGCCATCCTCGCCGTCGGAGCAGTCGGCGCTGGCGGGCACGTCGAACGACCTGATCGACAGGCCTTCGCCATTGCCGGTGGCACACGCGGCCGCGAACAAGACGAGTGACGCCAATCCGGCGGTCACTTTCCAACGCATGAGCTGTCCTCCCTATTCATCGAACCTCGGCACCCTAGTCGAGCCGGTTGAGAGGCGCGCCGGCGGGGGTCAGGCCGGAGGGGTCGGCCGGGCCACAGGTGACGGTCGGTCGTTGAGCGCGTCGATGAGCCGGCGGAGGCGGGCCCAGCTCCGACGGTCGAAACGGAACGCAAGCCGCTCCGCGTCGAGCTGGTCACCGTCGGCGACCTCGGCCTTGGTGGGTTCGATCCGCTCGATCGAGCCGCGGGTCAGGATGTCGGCGAACTCCTCGTTCAGCGCGGCCAGCGCAGCTCCCGTCGGAGCGCGCAGCATCCGCATCACGAGACGGCCACCGACGAAGCGCAGCGACCGGTAGTTGGCGTAGAACCCGGTGAGCTCGTCGACGGCGACGTCGATGTCGTCGGTGACACGCACGAGGGCGAGATCGTGGGGGCCGATGTAGCTGCGGGGGGCGAGCTCGGCCTCGACGAATTGGCACCAGTGGAGCCAGTACGTGCCGCCGGGCACGTCCAACAGGACGATCGGTGCGGGCTGGGCCTTGCCGGTCTGGACGAGTGTGAGCAGCTCGAACGCCTCATCCAGGGTCCCGAAGCCGCCCGGGAGGAGCACGAAGCCGTCGGACTCCTTGATGAAGGTGAGCTTGCGGGTGAAGAAGTAGCGGAAGTTGACGAGCTTGGGGTCGTCGTCGACGAACGCGGGCGTTGTCGACTCGAACGGCAGCCGGATGCTGACGCCGAACGCCCGGTCGACGCCCGCGCCTTCGACGCCGGCGGCCATGATCCCGGGTCCGGCGCCGGTGATGACCATCCAACCCTGCTCACTCACCGCGGCGGCGAGTCGGCGGGTCTGCTCGTAGAGCGGATCCTCTGGTTTCGTGCGCGCCGAACCGAAGATCGATGCCTTGAGGACAGGGCGGTACGGCTCGAAGACGTGGAACGAGTACCGCATCTCCTTGAGCGCGGCGCTCGCGATCTTGAGATCACCGCGCGACGCGTGGTCTCGAGCCAGGCGAAGCGACGAGACGACGAGCTCGTGGATCAGGTCTGCGTTCGGACCCGCGTCGACGCCGACTCGTTCGACGAGCGCGCTGACCGTCGTGTCGAGATCGGCGTCGCCGGTGCCGTATCGGCGAGGCGCAGGGCTCACGCGCCGTGGGCGACCGCGAGGTCGGCGAGCGACACCTCGGGCCGGGCGCCCAGGTGCCCGATCACCTCGGACGCCGCCAGCGCGCCGCGACGCCCGCAGGCCGCGAGATCGCGACCGGCGGTGAGCGCGTGGAGGAACCCCGCGGCGTACTGGTCTCCGGCGCCGGTCGTGTCGATCACCGTGTCGACCGGGTGCGCGTCAACGACGTGGACCTCGTCACCGGCGACGATCACGGCGCCCCGCTCCGAACGGGTCAGCGCGGCGATCGAACAATGGTGGCGCACGCGTTGCAGAGCGGCGTCGAAGTCATCGACCTCGTACAACGAGCAGATCTCGTCCTCGTTGGCGAAGAGCACGTCGATCTGTCCCTCGATGAGCTCGAGGAAGTCTCCGCGGTGGCGGTCGACGCAGAAAGGATCGGAGAGCGACAGCGCGACCTGCCGACCGGCGTCGTGCGCGCCGCGCGCCGCGGTGCGGAACGCCTCCTTGGCGGTGGGCTGGTCCCACAGGAAGCCTTCGAGGTAGGTCACTCGCGCGGAGGCGACGACATCGGAGGGAATGTGCTCCGGAGCGAGGTCGCCCGCCACGCCCAGAGAGGTGCACATCGTGCGCTGCGCGTCGGGGGTCACGATGACCAGGCACTTGCCGGTTGGTCCCGAGGTCGAGGAACCATCGGGATCGAACGTGACGCCGATCGTGGCGAGGTCGTGGGCGAAGACCTGGCCGAACTGGTCCTTGCCGATCCGGCCCACGAAACCGGCGCTTCCCCCGAAGGAGGCGATACCCGTGGCGGTGTTCGCGGCCGACCCGCCCGACACTTCGATGCCCGGGCCCAGGGCGGCGTAGACCGCGTCGGATCGGGCTCCGTCGACCATCGCCATCGTGCCCTTGATGAGATCCAGCCGGTCGATGATCGCGTCCTGCTCGTGGCTCAGCACGTCGACGAGGGCGTTGCCGATCGTGAGAACGTCGAGGGTGGGTTCGCTCACGCGGGGGTCTTGACGGACAGCGTGACCGGGACCGCGGCATTGACACCGAGGTCGAGGTCGAGGTCGGCGCCGGGTTCGGCGGGGCGCAGGCGTCGGCCGACGGTCGTGGTGCGGCCGTACAGGGTGGTGCGTTGCTCGAGCGGCCGACCGAGAGGCTCGACGATGGCCCGGAAATCGGCCTCGTCGGCCTCCTGGCCGTGGCTCGCGCCCGCGGCACGGGAGATGTTCTCGTCCATGAGCGTGCCTCCCAGGTCGTTGGCGCCGGCCTGGAGAACCTGGCGGGCACCCGACAGGCCGAGCTTCACCCAGGACACCTGGATGTTGTCGATCCAGCCTCGGTACGCGATGCGACCCACGGCGTGGATGAGCAGGGACTCGCGGAAGGTCGGGCCGGTACGCGAGGTGCCGGCGAGGAACAGCGGAGTGGCCATGTGCACGAACGGGAGGGGCACGAACTCGGTGAACCCGCCGGTCTCCTTTTGGAGCGCCCGGGTGCGGACGAGGTGCCGAGCGACGTGCACCGGTTGTTCCACGTGGCCGAACATGATGGTCACGTTGGACTTGAGCCCGACCGAGTGCGCGGTGCGGTGTGCGTGGAGCCATTCCTCGGTCGTGACCTTGTCCGGGCAGATGACTGCTCGCACCTCGTCGTCGAGGATCTCGGCCGCGGTGCCCGGCAGGGTTGCGAGCCCTGCTTCCTTGGCGAGGACGAGGTACTCGGCGAGGGGCATGCCGATCCGCCGCGCTCCTTCGGTGACCTCGAGCGCGGTGAAGCCGTGCACGTGGATGTCGGGAGCGACCTCCTTGGCGGCTCGCATCACCCCGAGGTAGTACTCACCGTCGAAGTCGGGATGGATGCCACCCTGGAGACACACCTCGGTCGCCCCGCACTCGATGGCTTCGATGATCCGTCGTTGGATCTCGTCGTGATCGAGCAGGTACGGGGCGCCCCGCAGGTTCAACGAGAGCGGGCCCTTCGAGAACGCGCAGAACCGGCACTTGAACGTGCAGACGTTGGTGTAGTTGATGTTGCGGTTCCGCACGAACGTGACGGGGTCCCCGACAGCCTCACGGCGAAGCTCGTCCGCGACCTCGGCGACGCGCTGCACGTCGGCCCCACGGGCGGTCAACAGGTGGACGAGCTCGTCCACGCCCGGCTCCTCACCCGCGAGCACACCGTCGAGCACCTCGCCGACCGGTCCACGACCGCGGCTCGGCCAGCTCGGTGGCACCGGCGTCGGTATCAACGCGGGCGGTGCCGCGTCTCCGCCGGCTCTCCACTGCTCGGGGTCGCGTCCCAACTGCTCGGCGTCGCTGCGCCGGCGAACTGCGACCCGCACGTCGGGGTGCAACCACCGCTCGGCGTCGCGGACATATTCCGGGTAGACGGTCAGGCGGGGCGCGAGCACATGACCCGCGGCCTCGGTGGCAGTCCGTAGACGCTCCAGCGCCGGCCAGGGCCGCTCCGGGTTGACGTGATCGGGCGTCACCGGCGACACGCCGCCCCAGTCGTCGATCCCGGCGGCGAGCAGGGCCTCGAGATCATCGGAAAGGTTCGGTGGTGCCTGGACGTGCATCGCCGGGCCCAGGATGATCCGGGCGGTCGCGATCGTGCGGAGGAGCTCGTCGGGATCGCACGCCGGATGACGGTGCATCGCGGTGCCCGGCTTGGGCAGGAAGTTCTGCACGATGACTTCCTGCACATGCCCATGACGGGCGTGACTCTCCGCGATCGCGAACAGCGCGTCGACCCGCTCGGTGCGGGTCTCGCCGATGCCCACGAGAATCCCGGTCGTGTAGGGAACCCGCGCCCGACCGGCGGCCTCGAGCGTCGCCAAGCGCCGTTCGGGATCCTTGTCGGGCGCGCCGGAGTGAGGCCCACCGGGGGTTCCGAGGCGGGTGGCGAGAGACTCGACCATCATCCCCTGTGACGGGCTCACGGCCCGGAGGCGGGCGAGGTCGGACTCGTCGAGTGCACCTGGGTTGGCATGAGGCAACAGGCCGGTCTCGGTCAGCACCGCCTCGGCCGCGGCGACGAGGTAGTCGACGGTGGAGTCGTAGCCGTGCTCAGCCAGCCAGGTTGCGGCCGCGGGGTATCGATCCTCGGGGGCTTCGCCGAGCGTGAACAACGCTTCGTGACAGCCCAGCGCGGCGCCGGCGCGAGCGATCTCGAGCACGCGTGTGAGCGGGAGATACGGGGCATCGAGGCGGGCCGGTGGCTTCGCGAACGTGCAGTAGCCGCACCGGTCCCGACACAGCATGGTCAGTGGGATGAAGACCTTCGGGGAGAACGTGACGCGGTGGCCGTGTCCTTCGTCACGAAGTCGGGCCGCCTCGCTCGTCAACGCATCGAGCGGCGCGTCGACGAGGTCCTCGAACTCCGCGCGTCTCAGCACCTCGTGTGCTCCTGTCATTGGGTGGCGGTCAGTACCGGCTGATGAGTTGCGGCCGGGATCGGCATGCAGGCTCCGATGCCGTCGCTCTGGTGAGCGAGCCTAATGTCCCGGGGATGGATCCGGTTTCGTTGGCCGAGGGACTCGCCGCCGAGCTCGGCGGGCGAGCCGGCGAGGTGGACCGTGAGGGTCGCTTCCCCTTGGAGAACATCGAGCGGCTGAAGGAATCCGGGTACCTGTCGCTGCCGATTCCGACCGAGTTCGGCGGATCGGGGGCCGACCTCGACGCGGTGTGTCGCGCCCAGCGGGCGCTCGCCGGGGGGTGTGCCTCGACCGCGCTGGCCGCGAACATGCACCTCTTCGGCCTCGGCGCGGCCGCGGAGGGCCTGGCCGACGGTCAGGAGGAGGCTCGCATGGTGCTCCAGCTCGCGGGCACCGGCGTCGTGATCGGCGGCAGCTTCACCGACGCCGCGACCGGGCTCAATGTACGGGCTTCGTCCACCCCGGCCGAGCGGGTCGACGGCGGGTTCGTGATCCGCGGTCGCAAGGCTTTCTGTTCTCTCGCACCCGCGCTCGACGTCTTCTACGGCACTGCGGGTGTGCAGCCCGACGAGCACGGTGACGGCGGCGGTCTGCTGCTCTTCGCAATCGGCCGCGACGCCCCGGGCCTGTCGTTCATCGACACGTGGGACACGATGGCGATGCGCGGCACCGGGTCATGGGACGTCGTGTTCGAGGATGTGTTCGTGCCCGAGGTCATGGCCCAGATCGGTACCCCCTGGGATGAGTGGGATCGCAACAGCGAGCGGATGATGTCGTGGTTCTCCTGCACCGTCGCCTCGGTGTACCTCGGGATCGCCGAAGCCGCGGCCCGCTTCACCGTGAGCTATCTCGCCGACCGCAAGCTCGGTGGGATGGAGCATCCGCTGAGCCGTCAGCCCGGGATCATCCTCCACGCGGGCGAGGTCGAGGCGATCCTCGCGCCGGCTCGGGCCGTGTTGTTCGACGCGATCCGACGGCGCCGCGACGAGGTGCTGCAACCCGCCGACATCATCGGGGTGAAGTACTGCGTCGTGAACGCGGCGGTCGCAGCGACCCAGATCTGTTTCCGCATGGTCGGCGGCTCGGCGCTGTACCGGCGCCTCCCGATGGAGCGCCTGTTCCGTGACGTCCAGGCCGGACCGCTGCACCCACCGACCAATGACCTCGCGCTCGAAGGCATGGGCCGCGCCGCGTTGGGCATCCCCAACGATGCCCTCCCGCGGTGGGGCGACTGATCGTAACGAGCGCTGCCGGCGCCGGCGCCGATTCCTGTGCCCCTCAGTCAGGTCAGCCGGGTCAGCCGGTGGCCGCGGGGTCGGCGAGCCACACGACCCGATGCGCGCGCACTCGGGCCGCGGGGAGCTGCTCTCCGGCGCGGACGCGGGTGAGCGCGTCTCGTTTTTCCGCCCCAGCGACCGTGAACACGACGAGGCGCGCGGTCTCGAGCCACGGATACGTCACGGTGAGCCGCGGGTGCGGATGCTTGTCGTCGCCGGCCGGGACGACGCGGTGGTGCTGCTCGTCGAGCTGGGGGGATCCGGGGAAGAGCGAGCAGGTGTGGCCGTCGGGTCCCATGCCCACGTGGACGAAGTCGACCGGGCCCGCGTCGCGTAGCAGGCGGCCGTAGGCCGCGGCACCCTCGTCGATGGTGAGTGAGCCGTCGAACATCGGGTGCTCGGTCGCCGCTCCGACCGGGCCGGCCAGCGTGCGGTGGACCATGCCCGCGTTCGAGTCGGGATCGTCGAGCGGGACCCAGCGCTCGTCGCCGTAGTACACCTCGACCCCGCTCCAATCGGGCTGTCGCCCCGCCAGCGCGGTGTAGCAACGTTCGGCGGTTCCACCACCCGACAGGGCGATCGAACGAGGGGCTTGCGCGATGAGAAGCGCCGCGAACGCGGCCGGGACGTCATCGACGGTGCGGAGCTCTCCGAACAGGCTCATGGTTGTCTCCATCGGTCGCCGTGGCGCAGGAGTTGATCGGCTTCGACGGGGCCCCAGCTGCCGGCGGGGTAGGGGTGGAGCGGGACCGCGGCCGCGTCGAAGGCATCGATCAACGGTTGGACGATGCGCCACGCCTCGTCGACCTCGTCCTCGCGGATGAACAGCGTCGCGTCGCCGAGGAGAGCGTCGAACAGGACTCGTTCGTAGGCTTCGGGTGCCGATTCGGCGAAACCCCGGTACGAGAAGTCGAGCGGGACCGTCCGCACCTGAAACGGGGAGCCCGGCACCTTTGCGGCGAAGAGGATCTCGATGCCCTCCTCCGGCTGGATGCGCAGCACCATGGCGTTCGGCTCCAGGGATTCCACCGCTCCCGGTGGGAGCGCCAGGAACGGCACGGGCTTGTACTGCAGGACCACCTCCGTGACCCGACGTGACAGGCGTTTGCCGGTCCGCAAGTAGAACGGCACGCCGGACCAGCGCCAATTGTCGATGTCGATGGTCAGCGCGAGGTAGGTCTCGACGTCGCTCGTGTCCGAGACTCCTTCTTCGTCCCGGTAGCCGGGAACGAGGTTTCCGTCGAGGATGCCGGGCGCGTACTGGCCGCGTACCACCGGCGGCGGCACGGCGGTCGGCGTGAGGCACTGCACCGAACGCAGCAGCTTGACCTTCTCGTCACGGATCGCGTCAGCCTCGAACGACGCCGGCGCTTCCATCGCCATCAGCGCAAGTACCTGGAGGGCGTGGTTCTGCACGATGTCGCGCAGCGCCCCGGACTGTTCGTAGAACGTGGCGCGATGGCCGACACCGAGCGACTCGGCCACGGTGATCTGCACATGGTCGACATAGCGCCGGTTCCAGAGCGGTTCGAAGATCGCGTTGGCGAATCGCAACGCCAAAATGTTCTGCACTGTCTCCTTGGCGAGGTAGTGGTCGATCCGAAAGATCTGATGCTCGGCGAAGCCTCGGTGGAGCGCCTCGTTCAGTGCCCGGGCCGACGCCCGGTCGTGGCCGAAGGGCTTCTCGATCACCAGGCGGCGGAACGTGCCCGCGGGCTCGGCCGCCAGCCCGGCGTCGTCGAGCCCGGCGACGATCGTCGGGAACAGCTGTGGGATCGTGGCCAGGTAGTAGAGGCGGTTGCCGGCGGTTCCCTGTGCGGCATCGCACTCGGCGAGCGTGCGGGAGAGCCGGCCGTACGTGTCGGGATCACCGGCATTGCCGGCGACGTAGCGGAACGAGACGTCGAGCGCGTCGAACGCGTCGAGCTCGTCCTGGGAACGACCGGCCTCGACCATGGCCCGCCGGGCCCGCAGCTCCAGATCGGCGGCGTCCAGCTCGGTGCGTGACACCCCGACGACGACGAGACGCCGCGGCAGCTGACCGCGGCCGGCCAGCGCGGCGAGCGCAGGGTACAGCTTGCGGGACGCGAGGTCACCGGTCGCTCCGAAGACGACCAGCGCGGCTGACACGGTGACACGATCGGAGACGGGCTCGGCGTGGTCGTGGATCATCGCTCTGCGATGATACGAGCGTGGACCGGTTGACCGTGGACGTCTACGAGACCCGCGCCGCGGAATGGGCGGCTCGTCGCCCAGCGAAACGACGAGACGCGGCACGGGCGTTCGCGGCCACCGTGGGCTCGGGCGACGTGCGGGTGGACGTCGGCTGCGGGGCCGGCGCGTACCTGGCCGATATCGGAGCACCGGCCGTGGCGTTCGATGCCGCGTACGCCATGGTCGAGCTCGCTCGCGAGGCCGCGCCCGGCGCATGGCCGGTGCAGGGTGATCTCGAGGCCCTGCCGTTCCGCGCGGGTTCGTTGGGCGGTGCGTGGGCCCGCGCCAGCTACCTGCACGTGCCGTGCGACCGCCTGCCCCTCGCCCTGGGCCAGCTCCATCAGTCGTTGACGCTCGATGCCCCCGTCGCGATCACCGTCAAACGCGGCGCGTCCGCGTGGGGTGCGCTCGCCCAGGACGACTTCGAGGGTCGCCGCTTCGGGCACTGGGAACCGGGCCACCTCGTCGACGTCGTGGCCGGCGCCGGCTTCGAGATCGACGCGACCGACGCGGACGCCGACTGGATCGCGGTGCGCGGCCGACGCGGTCGCCTCCTTCCCGACACCGTCGCCGCGGGCATGCGCCTGCTCGTCTGCGGCCTGAACCCGAGCGTGTACACCGCCGATGCCGGAGTCGGCTACGCCCGTCCCGGCAACCGATTCTGGCCCGCTGCGCTCGCCTCGGGGCTCGTCACCGTGGATCGCGATCCGCTCGCGGCGCTGTCGGACCATGGCGTGGGCATGACGAATCTCGTGCTGCGGGCGACGCCGCGGGCCGACGAGCTCTCCGCCGCCGAATACCGAGAGGGTGTGACCCGGGTGGAACGGCTCGTGCGCTGGCTGGCGCCGGGCGCGCTGTGCGTCGTCGGCATCACCGGCTGGCGCCACGCGGTCGACCGGCGGGCCCAGCTCGGCGAGCAACCCGAGCTGCTCGGCGACCGGCCCGTGTACGTGATGCCGAACACGAGCGGCCTCAACGCGCACGCCACACCCGCCGACTACGAACGCCACCTCCGCGCCGGCATCGCGCTCGCGGCGCGCGCCGCGTGAAGCGCCACCACTCTCCCTGACCCACCACCACGCTCAGGTTTGGTCACTCGACGCGCACAGTGAGCGTCCAGTGACCAAACTCGGAGTGGTGGGATCGGTCAGCTCGTGCCGGGCTCCAGGCCGAGCAGCGCCTGCGCGCGTGCGGTGACGTGCGCGGCGGTGAACCCGAACTCCTCCATGACCTTCGGTCCGGGCGCGGATGCGCCGAACCGGTCGATCGCGACGACGTCGTCGGCCCATCGCCGCCAGCCGAAGCTCGCGGCAGCCTCGACGGCCAGCGTCGGCACCCCCGGCGGCAGCACCGTCGCCTGATCCTCGTCGTCCAGAGCCTCGACCAGCTCCCAGCACGGCATTGACACCACGCGTACGGAGACGCCGTCGCCGGCGAGCGTCTGGGCGGCGGCGACGCAGTGTTGGAGCTCGGAGCCGGTCCCGATCAGCACGAGCTCGAGGTTCGGTCCCTGCTCGTCCACGAGGACGTAGGCACCCCGGGCCACGCCGGTCCGGGCGCGCTCGGCGGTGCCTTCGAGCACCGGAACGCCCTGGCGGCAGAGGATCATCGCGGTCGGTCCGGACCGCTCGATGTGGATCCTCCACGTCTCGGCCGTCTCGTTGGCATCGGCGGGCCGAATCACCCGCAGGCCGGGCATTGCCCGCAGCGATGCGAGCTGTTCGATCGGCTGGTGCGTCGGTCCGTCCTCGCCGACGCCGATCGAGTCGTGCGACCAGACGAACGCCACCTTGTAGCCCGACAACGCCGCGAGCCGAACGGCGGCGCGCATGTAGTCGCTGAAGACGAAGAACGTGCCCCCGAACGGAAGGAGGCCACTCACGGCCATGCCGTTCATGATTGTGCCCATGCCCATCTCGCGGATGCCGAAGTGGAGCTGGCGGCCGTGGAAACGGTGGGTGTCGATCGGTTCGGCGTCCACCAGCTTCGTCCCGGTGTTGCCGGTGAGGTCGGCGCCGCCGCCGACGAGGCCGGGCACGACCTCGGCGATCGCGCTCACGACCGTGGAACACGCGCGCCGGGTCGCCACGCTCTCGCCCGGCGACCACGACGGCAGCTTCGCTTCCCAACCGTCGCGGCCCGTGCCGGCGAGACACGCGTCGTAGTCCTCGGCCAGCCCGGCGTCGCGGGCGCGCGTCGCCTCGCGGCGTGCCGCCCAGTCCCGGCGTTTCGTCTCCCCGCGCGTGCCGGCGGCTCGGTAGAACGAGGCGACGTCGTCGGGAACCCAGAAGTGTTCGTCCGGCGGCATGTCCAGGATCGCTTTGACCGCCTTGACCTCGTCTTCGCCGAGCGGGTCGCCGTGCGCGGCCGACGTGTCGGTGAACTTGGGCGACGGCCAGCCGATGTGGCTGCGCAACACGACCAGGCTCGGTCGCTCGGCGTCGCTCATCGCCTCGCGCAGTCCGGCCTCGAGCGCGTCGAGGTCGTTGGCCGCTTCGCCGAGCTGGACGATCTGCCACCCGTAGGCCTTGAACCGCTCGGGGACGTTGTCGCTGTAGGAGAGCTCGGTCGGCCCGTCGATCGTGATGTGGTTGTCGTCGTAGACGCAGGTCAATCGGCCGAGGCCGAGGTGTCCGGCGAGTGACGCGACCTCGTGGCTGACACCCTCTTCGAAGTCACCGTCGGAGCAGGTGGTGAAGACGTGGTGATCGGTCAGCTCCGGGCCGAAGCGTGCTCGCAGGTTGGCCTCGGCGAGCGCGATCCCGATCGCGTTGCCGAGGCCCTGGCCGAGCGGTCCGGTGGTGACCTCGATCCCGGCGGCGTGGCCGCGCTCGGGGTGACCCGCGGTCTTCGAGCCCCACTGGCGGAACTGCTCGAGGTCTTCGAGGGTGAGCCCGAAGCCGGTGAGGTGCAGCATCGAGTACAAGAGGATCGACACGTGTCCGCACGAGAGCACGAAGCGATCGCGGTCGGGCCAGTCCGGGTCGGAGGCGTCGTAGTTCATGATGCGCGTCCACAACACGTGGGCGAGCGGCGCGAGCGCCATGGCGGTGCCGGGGTGACCCGAGTCGGCTTTCTGCACACCGTCCATGGCGAGCCCGCGGATCACGTTGATCGCACGTTGTTCCAATTCGGGCGTGGCGGCGAGATCGGTTCGAGACGGTGTCACGCGAGCTCCCTTGTCGACTCGGCGCCCACCTTAGGTGCCCGATCAGCGAGCCATGCACGGGGTTCGGCGATCGGGTTCGGTCCGATCGGCCTGATCTCGCCGGCTGCCAATCGGTGCACGGTCCCGGCCCTAGTCTCTGCACCCGTGCGAGTCCTCGTGACGGGCGGTGCCGGCTACATCGGCTCACACACCGTCCCGCATCTCAACGCAGCCGGCCACGTCGTCGTCGTCGTGGACGACCTGTCGGCCGGTCACCGTGCCGCGCTGGCGTCCGATGTGCCGCTCGAAGCCGTCGCGCTCGACGACGCCGAATCACTGGGTTCGGTGGTGGAAGCAGTCCGCCCCCACGCGGTCGTGCACTTCGCCGGTTCGATCGAGGCCGGCGAGTCCATGACCGATCCCGCCCGCTTCTACCGCAACAACATCACCAACGCGTTGCATCTGGTCGACGCGCTCGTGGCGGCAGCACCCGCGACGGGCCCGGTGCCGATCGTCTTCTCGTCGAGCGCCGCGGTGTACGGCGAACCCGAGACGGTCCCGATCGCCGAGACCGCCCCGACCCGGCCGACGAACGTGTACGGCGAGACCAAGCTCGTATTCGAGCGCATCCTCGCGGCGTACGACCGGGCCTACGGGCTGCGGTCGATCTCGTTGCGCTACTTCAACGCGTGCGGTGCAGCCGCCGACGCGTCGAATGGCGACGCGCACCCCAACCAAACCCATCTCATCACGCTGGCGTTGCTCGCGGCGCTCGGCCGGCGCCCGGACATCAAGGTCTTCGGCACCGACTACCCGACGCCTGACGGCACGTGCATCCGTGACTACATCCACGTCGATGACCTGGCGACCGCGCACGTCGTCGCGCTGGACGCGCTGGCCGGCGGGGCGCCGACCGGCGCGTACAACGTCGGGCTGGGGAAGGGCTTCAGCGTGCTCGAGGTGCTGGACGCGGTCGGCCGGGTGACCGGCGTCGACGTGGCCCGTGTCCTCGAGGATCGCCGCGCGGGTGATCCCGCCGCACTGGTCGCGGACTCATCCCGGATTCGTGCCGAGCTCGGATGGCGACCCGACTACACCGACCTCGACCGGATCGTGGCCACCGCGCACCGCTGGCACACCCGAAATCCACACGGCTTCCAATAGCTGACTCGTCAGGCGTTCGTGTCGACGAGGAGGACCTCGACCCGGCTGGGTCCGTGGACGCCCAGCGTCGTGACCATCTCGAGGTCACCGGTTCGGCTCGGTCCCCCGATCCAGGTGATCGCGGACGGCAGTGGTTCCGCGGCGAAGCGAGCGACGGCCTCGGCGAAGGTCGGTACGACCGTCTCGAGCGCGACGAGGCAGACGTGTACCGGCGGGAGCAGGCTCACCGCGCGTGGTGCGCCGGGCCCGCATATGTGTGCGAGCGACCCCGTGTCGGCCACCGCGAGGTGGGCTGCGGTCACGCCGATCGCGGCTTGGGGGAGCCGGTCGCGCCAGTCGGGCGCATCGGGGAGCAGCAGGTCCGCGCCACGGCCGGCCAGATGCTCGACGACGCCGAGCTCGGCCACGAGCGGGTCGCCGGGGGAGACGGCGATCGGTCCGGATTCGGCGTCGTCGAGCGCACCGAGCGCGGCGCGCGCTTCGGCCGGGGTCATCGGGCCGCGGACGCCGACCGTGTTGGCTTCCAGGGCGGCGCGCAGTGCTTCGATCACCACGATCGCGTCTCGGGGTCGTTGGTTCGTTCGGCCCAGCGCTCGCGAAAGCTCCGAGCTGCGGGGAGCGGCAGGTCTCGCGTCCGGGTCCAGCCGGTCAGGCCCGGAAGCCGTCGCGCCCAACGACCCTTGGTGAGACGGCCGAGCGCGCTCGTCGCCCGGTAGCCGCCCGGCGACGCCCAGACCCGGGACCACGTCGCGAACGCGAGGTGGGCGAACGAGAGGTGGGCGAACGAGAGGTGCGCGAACGAGAGACCCACCTTCCGGTGGGCGCCCTGGGGTACGAGCGGGGCGGCAGCGGCGCGGGTCGCGAACCCCTCGCCCGGCAGGCGGTGTCCAGTCGACTCAGGAGAAGAACTTCCGCCGGTGGCGATCGGTGCCGGGCGCAAGACGCCGGGTTCGCGAAGGTCGGCCCGCAACCGCACGAGCAGATCGGCCAGAGGGATCTCCACCGGACACGCCTCGGTGCACGCGCCACAGAGTGACGACGCGTGCGGCAGCTCGCGCCCCTCGGCGCCCTGGCTGAGCAGCGGGGTGAGCACCTTGCCCATCGGTCCGCTGTAGACGGCGCCGTACGCGTGACCCGACACTCGGCGATACACGGGGCACACGTTGAGGCACGCCCCGCACCGGATGCAGGCCAGCATGTCCTCGTAGGCCGTGCCGACGAGCGCCCGCCGGTTGTTGTCCAGGAACACCACGTGCAGCTCGTCGGGACCATCCATCTCGTCGTCGCGGCGGGGACCGGTGATCATCGACAGGTAGTTGGACATCGCCTGGCCGGTCGCGCTGCGGGTGAGGAGCGGGAGCAACGTCGCCAGGTCGACGAGACGAGGGATGACCTTCTCGACCGGCATCACCGCGACATGCGTCCGTGGCCACGACGTGCACAAGCGGCCGTTGCCTTCGTTGGTGACGATCGTGATCGTGCCCGTGTCGGCCGCGGCGAAGTTGACACCGCTGATGCCCATCTCGGCGCGCAGAAACGCGGGCCGGAGGTGGTCGTGCGTCCAGGCGGCGAGGGCCTCACGATCGGTCGGCAACGGCCCGTCGGCGCGGGTTGTGAGGACCTCGGCGATCGTGTCGAGGGTCTTGTGGATCGCCGGAGTGATCATGTGTGAGGGCCGCTCGTCGGCGACCTGCACGATGTACTCACCGAGATCGGTCTCGATCGTCTCGATATCGGCGCGCTCGAGCGCGTCAGCGAGATCGATCTCCTCGGTGGCCATGGACTTCGACTTCACCACGGTGCTCACCCCGCGCTCGCGTGCCAGCGCGACGACGACGGAACGTGCCTCCTCGGGTGTGGAAGCCCGATGCACCACCGCGCCGACCCGCTCGAGCGACGCCGCGAGTCGGTCCAGCCAGCCGTCGAGGTCGGCGAGCACCTCCCGACGGATCGATGAGGCCCGGTCCTTCAGCTCGGGGCTTGTCTCGGCTACTGCCCGCGCGGTGTCGAGCCGTCGGTGCAAGTTGGTCAGCGCACCCTGCAGCTCGGGGTCGGCGAGCGCGGCGCGGGAACGTTCGGCGAAGGTCGCTCCCGGCGTGACGATCCCGTGGCTCATCGTGTCGGGCTCATGGCGTCGGGCTCACGGGTGCGGGCAGCCCGCGGGCCAAGAGCTCGGCCACGTGGATCGGTTCGGGGCCTGATCCGGTACGACGGCGTCGGCCTTCGAGATGGGCAACACACGCGCTGTCGCCGCTCGCGAGGAACTCGGCCCCGGTGGCCGACGCATGGGCGAGCTTGTCGTCGGCGAGCGCGGCCGCGAGGTCGCCGTACTCGAGCGAGAAGGTGCCCCCGAAACCACAGCACGTCTCCGAATCGGCCAGGTCGACGAGCGTCACGCCCGCGGCGGTGAGCAACCGGCGAGGGGCATCGCCGATGCCGAGGTTGCGGAGACCGTGGCAGGCGTCGTGGAACGTCACCGTGGCGTCGAGCCGCGCGCCCACGTCGGTGCAGCCGAGCTCGTCGACGAGGTACTGGCACAGCTCGAAGGTCTTCGCCGAGAGCTCCTCGGCTCGCACCCGGTCGGGGCCCGAGATGAGGCGGTCGTAGCTGTGGTGCACCATCGCCGCGCACGAACCCGACGGCGCGACCACCGCGTCGTACGGTGCGAAGACGTCGATCATGTGTCGAGCCAGGCGCCCCGCCGCCTCGGGTTCGCCGGCGTTGGCGGCCGGTTGGCCGCAGCAGGTCTGCGCGGTCGGGAACTCGACCCGACAGCCGGCGGCCTCGAGAAGACGGACCGCCGCGACGCCGACATCGGGTGCGATCTGGTCCACGACGCACGTCACGAACAGCGCGACGGTCGGGCCGTCAGGCCGTCTCCGGTTCGGATCGAGGCCCGGCTCGGGTGACATGTCGCTCATGTCATGCACCGTAGACCTGGCTGCCGCGCCGCCAGACGGAGCGCAGCGCAAACGTCTTGGCGTCGAGATGCACCTGATCGCCGGCGTCGCCCTCGATGCCGTCGGCGGCCTCGGTGCCGTCCAGCAACGCCGCCGCGTGCCGGGAGACGGCGTCGGTGGCCGTGTCACGTGACCAGCCCCAGCTCACGACGTTTCGCAGCGCGCGATCCAGATGCACGGTCGCCCCCGCGAGGGTCCCGTCAGCCAGGAACGCCGCACCGGCGCGCGCGGTCACGGAGCGGCCGAAGACGTCGCCGCCGGTGGCGATCGCGTCGCTCACGAGGATGCACCGCCCCGGGTCGATCGCGCGAACGACCGCCGGATGAACGTGCACGCCGTCGGCGATGAGTGTCGGGGTGAGGTCGATGGCGGGGTCGAGCGCGGCGCCGACCAGGCCGGGATCTCGGTGGTCCAGCGCGGCCATGCCGTTGAACAAGTGCGTGACGAGCGTCGCACCCGCCTCGGCGGCCTCGGCGGCCTGGTCGTAGGAACAGCGAGAGTGGCCGAGCGCGACGAGGACCCCGCGCTCGACAGCCGCGGCGATGCCTTCGCCGGACGGGTCGGCCTCGGGCGCGAGGGTCACGACACGTACGAGCCCGGGGTGACGGTCGAGCCGCGCCGCGAGCCAATCGGCATCCATCGACCGGATGAGGTCGGGGGGATGCGCGCCGGGGGCCCCTCCCAGGAATGGCCCTTCGAGGTGCACTCCCGAGATGTGAGCGACGTCGGAGCCACCGGAGCCACCGGGGTCGGCGGAGCCACCGGAGCCACCGGAGCCACCGGAGCCACCGGGGTCGGCGGAGGCCTCCGCGCGAGCCGCGGCCGCCCGATCGAGAGCGGCGTCGTAGTCGGCGAGGTGGCCCGTCGGCAGCGTCGGGAGATAGCGGGTCGTCCCGGTTGCCAGCAGTCGGCGACCGGCGTTCCTCCAGTCCGCGGGGCGGGCTCGCCAGAAGTCGATGTCGCCGATCCCGTTGACCTGCAGGTCTACGAATCCGGGGCAGACAACGACGTCACCACCATCGCTTCCGTCAACGCTGCCGACGAGGTCACCGTCGCCTTCGTGCGTCACGTGGTGGTGCGACGGCCGAACACGATCCGCAGCTTCACGATGCCCCAGAGGGTCCGCGGCACGCGCTCGAGCACCGACGTTCGTGCCGGGCGTCGTTCGACGACGGTCACCGGCACCTCGGCGTCCTGCCATCCGGCCCGCTCGGCGCGGATGATGAGCTCGGTGTCGAACAGGTCGACACCGAACACGCACCGGCGGATGAGCGGGTCGAGGAGGTCGCGACGCATGATCTTCATGCCGTGGGTGTCAGTCACCCTGAGGCCGAACGTGGTCCGCAGGATACGAGTGAACACGTCCGTTGCGAGACGCCGATACCAGATGCGCTCGTCACGCGCGCCGGGTGCGCGCTTGGACCCGACGACGATGACGGGCCCGCCGGGTTCCTCGGCCAGGTCCAAGATGGAGAGGGCTTCCTTGAGGAACCCGAGATCGAAGCAGTCGACATCGAACAGCACCGCAACCGGGGCAGTCGCCTCGAGGAACCCGGTGCGGATGGCCTCCCCGTAGTTCGGGTTCGGGAGCCACACGATGGAGAGCTCGGGGATCTCCTCGGCGAGCCGGAGCGCGATGGTGCGCGTGCCATCGGTCGAGCCGTTCTCGACGACGCACACCTCGAACGGCTGACCCCAGCCCCGCAGGCCGTCGGTGACGGTCCGTACCGCCTCCTCGAGGAACGCGGCCTCGTTGTAGGCGGGCATCACCACCGACAGCTCCGGCGGGCGCGATGCCCGACCGTCCGGCCGAGCGATATTCGGCCGAGCGATATTCGGCCCGGGGGCATCCCGCGAAGAGTCCGACGGCACGGCAGTAGGCTACCGGCCGCTCGCGTCACGGACGTGCCTTCCGGCGAATCCTCGAGGGAGGACCCATGGCCGACGACTTCTTGGCTCTGCACGCGCAGGCCAACCCGGACGGCACGGCGGTGCTCGTCGACGAGGCGCTCGGTGGTCGACCATCGGCCACCCCGTTCGCCGAGCTCAACCGCACGGTCAACCGTCTGTCGCACGCGCTGCGCACCCTCGGCGTCCACCAGGGTGAGCGGATCGTGTGGTCCGGGCCGAACTCGCTCGAGGTCATCACGACCATCCACGCGGCGCGCAAGGCCGGGCAGGTCGCGGTGCCCGTCTCGTACCGTTTCAACGCCGACGAGATGGCCTACGTCATCGACAACTCCGACGCCACGCTCGTCATCACCGATGCCGAGCAGGCTCCCCGGATCGCGTCGATCCGCGATCGGATCCCGAAGGTGGGTCACGTCGTCGTGTTCGGTGGTGACGTGCCTGACGGGTGCCGAGCCTGGGACGACGTGCTCGCCGACGAACCCGACACCGAACCCGTCGCACCGGACAAGTCCGAGGTCGGCGCGCAGATGCTCTACACGTCCGGGACGACGGGCAAGCCCAAGGGTGCATTGCGCACCTCGACCGACGCGGCGATCGTCGCGGCGCTCCTCGCCGAGCTGGGTTTTCGTTTCGGTCAAGAGGTGCATATCACGACCGGGCCCCTCTACCACTCGGGGCCGCTCGCGTTCGCGTCGATCGCACACACCATGGGTTCGGCGATCGTCGTGCTGCGCAAGTTCGATCCGAGCGCGTGGTTGCGCCTCGTGAAGGAACACCGGGCCACGAACACGTTCTCGGCGCCGACGCAGCTGAAACGCATCGTGAGCCTGCCGCCGGGTGAGCTCGCCGAGGCCGACCTGTCGTCGATGCGGTGTCTCATCGCCAACGCCGCGCCCGTGCCGTACGCGCTGAAGAAAGAGGTGTTCGAGAAGCTCGGTGACTGGTTTCTCTACGAGGTCTACGGATCGACCGAGCTGGGCATCGTCACCGTGATGCAGCCGAAGAACCAGATGCGCAAGCCCGGATCGTGCGGCCACACCTACGGTGGGATCGAGGTCCGCATCGTCACCGAGGACGGCTCGGAGGCCCCCGTGGGCGATCCGGGCGAGCTCTTCATCCGGACGCGGCTTGCGATGGACGGCTATCACCGCACCGATGAGAAGCTCTCCGAGATCGAGGAGGGCGGCTGGAAGTCGGTCGGTGACGTCGCCTACGTGGACGACGACGGGTTCCTCTTCATCTGCGATCGCTTGAAGGACATGATCATCTCCGGTGGGGTGAACATCTACCCGGCCGAGATCGAAGCGGTGATCCATGAGCACGGCCAGGTCATGGACGCGGCCGTGTTCGGCGTCCCCGACGAGGAGTGGGGCGAGAGCGTCTATTGCGTCGTGCAGGAAAAGCCGGGGGAGACCCTCGATCTGGAAGAGCTCGACCGGTTCGTCACCGATCGTGTTGCCGGGTACAAGCGGCCTCGCGGCTACGAGCTACGGGCCGAGCTTCCCCGCACCGACGCCGGCAAGCTCCTCAAGCGCATCCTGCGCAACGAGTTCTGGGCCGACCGCCAAAGCGCCGTCTGACTCGCAGCGCCGGCTGACCTCCTGGCGGCGCCGGTTCTGACCGGCGGTCGCCGCGACGCGGACGGCCGCACGTACTCCACACTTGACTCGATCCACCCCGGGAGTCTCCCGCGGGAGCCATTGTGCTCGGTCGACCACCCTCCGTGACTGTCCCAGGCCGGCCGTACGGTGGCGCGGGACAAGGAGGTTCGCGTGGCAGTGCGGCATGAGCCTCACGACGGGTCACGAGCACGTCCGCGTCGGACGCGCGCTGGCGGATCTGCCCGAGATCACGCACGCGTTCGCCACGGGTCAGCTGTCGTACTCGAAGGTGCGGGCTCTGACCAGGGTGGCGACTCCCGAGGGCGACCGCGAGCTGGTCGGCCTGGCCCGCGAAGCGACCGCGGCGCAACGCCTGAGGTCGTGGTGCACGTCGATGTCGAGACGCTCGTCGCTGATCGACCCGGCCGCAGCGAGGTGGAGCACGGTCCGAACCTGTGCGCCGAGACGGCGCGCCGGCTGGCCTGCGACGCGGGGCTCACGATCTCGCTCGAACGCGCGGGCCGGAATCTCGACGTCGGCCGGCGGACACGCGCGATCCCGCCGGCAATGCGCCGGGCCGTGGTCGACCGTGACCGCGATGTGCGGCCTGGTGGCCTCGGACTCCGGTTGACGCACGGCTAACGTCGGCGGGCCGATGCCTTCCGCCGCGCCCGCCACCACGACGCTCTCCGAGGCCGCCTCGAAGCAGCTGCTCGCGACGCACGGCGTCGCGACCGTGCCGGGAATCACAGTGCCGACCGCGAGTGAAGCCGGCGTCAAGGCGAACCAGCTCGGGTTCCCCGTGGTCGTGAAGCTGTGCGGGCCGGCGATCGCCCACAAGACCGAGCGCGGTCTCGTGCGCCTGCGGCTGGTCGACGCGGACGCCGTGCGTGAGGCCGCGGGCGAGCTCCTCGGCCTCGCACGACCGGAGGACGGCACGGTCGAGCTCCTCGTGATGCCCATGGTCACAGGCAGTCGCGAGCTGATCGCGGGGCTCCATACGGACCCCCAGTTCGGCCCGTGCGTGATGCTCGGCATCGGTGGGGTGCTGGCCGAAGCCATCGGCGATGTTCAGTTTCGTCTCGCGCCGATTACGCCTCTGGACGCGGCGGAGATGATCGACGGCCTTCGTGCTCAGGCGCTGTTGGGCCCGTTCCGGGGTGAGCCGCCGATCGATCGCACTGCGCTGGCGGAGGTGCTGGTGGGGCTGTCGCACGTCGCCGAGCACGATCCCGATGTCATGAGCGTCGACCTGAATCCCCTCGTCGTCGTCGACGGGGTGCCGCTCGCAGTCGACGCGTTGGTGGAGCTGCGCGCGTGAGCCCGAGCGCCGAGCAGTTCCGAGCGCTCTTCGACCCGCGCGGTGTCGTCGTGGCCGGCGCGTCCAGTCATCCCGGAAAATTCGGGTTCGTCGCGCTGCACAACATCCTGAGTCAGGGCTACGCGGGAACGGTGTGCGCCACGAACCGGGAAGGTGGCTCCATCCTCGGCGTCGAAGCCGCGCCGTCGATCGCGGATCTCCCCGCCGACGCGCCCCTCGACCTCGTCTTCGTCTGCACCCCGGCCGCCGCCAACGAGCAGCTCCTGGCCGACTGTGCGGCGCGGGGCATCCGAGCCGCGTTCGTGACCTCGGCGGGCTACGGCGAGGCTGGAGACGCGGGTCGCGCCGCCGAGCGTGACCTGGTAGCGCTGGGTGACCAGCTGGGCATGCTGGTCGCCGGACCGAACGGCCAGGGCGTCGTGTCGACGCCGTCGTCGCTGTGCGCTCAGATCGTCGCTCCGTACCCACCGGCGGGGCGTATCGGCGTCGCCAGCCAATCGGGCAACTTCGTGTCCTCGTTCCTGAACTACGCAGTGCAGACCGGGATCGGCATCAGCCGGGCGGTGTCGGCAGGGAACGCCGCGGCGGTCACCGTGGCTGACTACCTGGACTACTACGCCGGCGATCCGGAGACCGACGCGGGACTGGCCTACGTCGAGGGTCTCACCGACGGGCGAGCGTTCTTCGAGCGCGTGCGCGGCGTCGCCGCCCGCAAACCGCTCGTGCTGCTGAAGGGCGGCGCGACGAGCGGCGGACAACGCGCCGCGGCGTCGCACACCGGGGCCCTTGCGGCCGACGACCGGGTCTTCGACGGGATGTGCGCGCAGGCCGGTGTCACCCGCGCCGACACCGTCGAGGCTGCCTACGAGGCCGTGGCGACGTTCGCGACCCAGCCCTTGCCCCGTGGCCCCCGAGTCGCCGTCGTCACGACGGCGGGGGGTTGGGGCGTCGTGACTGCAGACGCGATCACCCGCGGCGAGCTCGAGCTGGTCCCGCTTGCCGCCGACCTGCGTGCCGCGATCGACGAGAAGCTGCCGCCGCGTTGGAGCCGAAACAACCCGCTCGACCTCGCCGGCGGCGAGACCCGGGACACGATCCCCGAGGTGCTCGAGCTCGTCGCCGCCCACGTCAGCGTCGACGCCGTCATCTACCTCGGCCTCGGTATCCAGTCGAACCAGGCGCGGCTCATGCGCGAAGGCCGCTTCTACCCCGAACACGGGCTCGAACGCATCGTCGCCTACCACGAGCGCCAAGACGCCCGGTTCGCCGCGGCCGCGGCGGCCGTGTCCGACCGGACCGGGAAGCCGATCCTCACTGCGACCGAGCTCGCGGTCACATCGCCCGACAATCCCGGCCCTCGGGCCGTCCGCGAGACCGGACGGCTCTGCTACGCGTCGGCGAACCGCGCCGTGGCCGCGCTCGAGCAGCTCTGGCGGCGAGCCCGCTTTCTCCAGCGTCGCGACCTCGATTGAGCACGACCGTCGGCTGCGGAGGTCCCGACCGCCCCGGATGTCCCGACGGCCCGGCGCGGACTGTCGCCGCCAGGTGGTGAACGGCGCGTGAGGTCGGGCGGGCGGCTCGTGGCCGCGATTCTCGGCCTCGCCGGTGTGGCCTGTCTCGTGCTCGGCCTCCGTGGCAGTGGCGCCGGCACCGGGACAGGCACCGAGTCCGCGACCCCCGAGGACCGCTCTGCCGAAGCCACGGCGTTGTGGTCACCGCGGCGAGTGCCCGGACCGTTCGTCGACGCCGTCGGTGTCGCACAGCTCCAGGCCCGACTGGCCGAGATCGCGGCGGGAACCGAGTCCTGCTATCGCGTCGAGATCGATCGCCTCGGCGTCGTCGCGGACAACGCCGGAGCACCGGTGATCCCGGCATCCACCGAGAAGCTCATGACTGCGGCGGGCGCGCTCGACACGCTCGGCCCGGATCTCACGTTCGTGACCGAGGCGGTTGCGTCGGAGACACCGAACGGTGGCACCATCGATCGCCTGTGGCTCGTCGGCGGCGGCGACCCCGTGCTCAGCACGCCTTCGTGGATCCGGACGCTCGCCGACCGCCCCGTCTACGCGCGCCTCACGGCCTCGCTCACGCCCCTCGCCACCCTGGCCGACGACATCGTCGCCGCCGGGGTGCGTGAGATCCCGGGCGGAGTGGTGGGCGACGGCACGCGTTACGCGACGCCCGCGTACCTGTCGTCGTGGCCGGAGTCATACCGGGCGGAGATCGGCCCGCTCGGCGCGCTCGTGGTCGACGACGGCTTCGACCCGGCGACGGGATCGCCGGTCTCGGATCCCGCGCTGGCCGCGGCCGACGCGCTGGGTCAGCTTCTCGTCGAGCGGGGCGTCACGGTCGGTTCGGCGACCACGGGCCCGGCGCCGAGCGGCGCCGCGGTGGTTGCCACCGTGCGATCCGCACCGCTCGACGCGCTCCTCACCACGATGCTGAGCGCCAGCGACAACGGAACCGCTGAATTGCTTGCGCTCGCGGTCGATGTCGCCGCCGGTGGGTCGGGAACGACCGAAGGCGGAATCGCCGAGATCCTGCGTCGCCTCGCGGCCCTGGGCGTCGATACGACCGGCGTCTCGCTCGCCGATGCATCCGGGCTGAGCCGAGAGAACCGCGCCACATGCCTCGCGCTGTTGCAGACGTTGCAGCTCGGTGCCCGCCCGGAGCTACGCACTGTGGTCGATGGCGCCGCTATTGCCGCGGAGCGCGGCACGCTCCGCGGCCGGTTCGTCGATACGGCTCTCGCCGGGCGTCTCTACGGAAAGACCGGCTCGCTGAACGGGGTCGCGGGACTGATCGCCCTCGTCGATCCGAGTGGGGGCGCAGGATCGCCACGCTTCGCCAGTGTCTTCAACGGCTCGTTCGGCGACGGGACAGGGATCGGGCTCACCACGGCGGTCGCCGAGGCCGCCGCCGCGTTCCCGCAATCGCCTTCGCCCTCGGAGCTGGTTCCGGCCCCCTGACCTCGGGGCTCATGTACGCCCTCGACCGCGGAGCTTGCGCATCGGACTCGGTGGGGCGACAATCCTGCGATGCTCGAACGTCAGAAGCCGATTCCGCAACTCGTCGTCGAGCTCCGCGATCTCGTCGTCCTGTACGTCCGACAACAGACGCTTGTCCCGCTGAAGGCGCTGGGCCGTTACGTGGCCCTCGGCCTCGCGGGCGCATTCCTGATGGGCCTCGGTGTGGTCTTCGTCACGCTCGCGGCTTTGCGAGCGCTCCAGACCACCAGTGACGTGTTCGACGGCAACTGGACCTGGGTGCCATACCTGTTCGTGGTGATCGCACTCGCGATCGGCGCGGCCGTCACGTGGAAGGCTCGGGGAATGACCAAGGCGAAGCAGTCATGAGCGCGCCCGACAAGAGCGTCACCCGTGACGACATCGAGGCCAAGCTCCGTGAGATCACCGGCGAGGTGAGCGAAGAGGTCGAGAGCACCAAGAACCTCGCGGTCGCGGCCGGGATCGGCGCCGTGATCCTCATCGTGATCATCGGCTTCCTGCTCGGGCGCCGCCAGGGCACGAGACGCACGACGATCGTGGAAGTCCGGCGGATCTGACCGATGCCAGAGCAGAGCCGCAGCGCTGCCGTCGTGAAGTTCGCCTTCAAGGTCGGCAGCACCCGACTGCGCGGGCGCGGCGGGCCGTTGGTGTATCTGGGGCTCACGTTGAGTGGGCTCCGCTTGGCGCGGCTGCTGGTTGGTCGTCGGTCCGAGCGGATCCTCATCGCCGATCTCCAGCCCGGGGAGGGTCTCGCAATCCGGGCGTTACGCCCGGGCGAGTAGCGGGCGCGACGGGTTCGACGGGGCAGGTCACGAACGGCCGACCGGTATCGTGACGGCTGTGAAGATCCTGCTGCGCAACCCGCGCCGAGAGATCGAGGTGCCGGGTCCGACGACGGTCGGTGCGCTGCTGGCCCGACTCGACCTCAACCCCGAATCTGTCCTCGTGATCCAGGGAAACACCCTGGTCACTCGGGATGCTCAGCTCGGTGATGCCGACACCGTCGAGATCCGTCCGGTCACGTCGGGAGGCTGAGGATGAAATGCCGCCGCTGCCGCGCCCCGGCGATCATCGACCTGCGCCGACACAACGCCGGCTTCTGTCGCGACTGCTTCCTGCACCACTTCCGCGAGCAGGTGCGGCGCGCGATCAAGCAACACGCCATGTTCGATCCCGACGACCGCGTGCTCGTCGCCGTCTCCGGAGGCAAGGACTCCCTCGCGCTCTGGGACGTCCTCACGGAGTTGGGCTATCAGGTCGACGGCCTGTACCTGGGCCTGGGAATCGGTGATTACTCGGACGACTCGGGACGCTCCGTGCGCGAGTTCGCGAAGGGCCGAGCGGGCCGGCTCATCGAGGTCGAGCTCGCCGCCGACTACGGGTTCGACGTGCCGACGGGAGCGGCGGCGACCCGGCGGGCACCCTGCGGCACCTGCGGGCTGTCGAAACGACATCTGTTCAACGACGTCGCGCGCCGCGAGGGTTACGACGTCGTCGCGACCGGCCACAACCTCGACGACGAGGCCGCGGTGCTGTTCGGCAACGTGTTGCGGTGGGAGACCAGCTACATGGGGCGCCAATCGCCGGTGCTTCCCGTCACGGACGGATTCGCCCGCAAGGTCAAGCCGCTGTTCCGGTTGGGTGAGCGGGAGACCGCGGCATATTGCGTGCTGCGCGGGATCGACTACCAGGTCGAGGAATGCCCGATGGCGGCGGGGAACCGCCACCTCGGCTACAAGGAGATCCTCGACGAGCTCGAGCGACGCTCACCCGGGTCCAAGGCGGCGTTCCTGTTCGGCTTCTTCGATCGGGGTCGAGCCCCGTTCCAGGCGGCCGTCGATGAGGAACGCGCCGCGCTGGGAGCTTGCACCGAGTGCGGCGCCCCGACGCCGGGCGAAACCTGTGCCTTCTGCCGCCTTCGTCGTCGAGCCTGCGGCGACGACGTCATCCACGAGGACTCGTCCCGTCCGGGCACCGCCGCGGTCCCCGTGCAACTGCGCGTCCGGAGCTGACCGATGCCGAGGCCTTTCGAAGTCGGTGACGGCGTGCTGCTCATCGACGCCAAGCGCCGTCGTCATCTCGTGACCCTGGTGGCGGGGGCTCAGTTCCACTCGCACGCGGGCGTGCTCGACCACGACGCGCTCATCGGCAGTGACGAGGGCATCACGGTCCGCACGAAGCTCGGCGCCCGCCTGGTCGCGTTGCGTCCCACGCTGGCGGAGTTCATCCTCAAGATGCCTCGGGGCGCGCAGGTCATCTACCCGAAGGATCTGGGGCCGATCCTGGTGCTCGCCGACGTGTTCCCCGGTGCTCGCGTCCTGGAGTCGGGTGTCGGGTCCGGCGCCCTGACGGCCACGCTGCTCCGCGCCGTCGGGTCCGGCGGCCACGTGCACGGCTACGAGCTGCGTGAGGACTTCGCCGCGCGCGCCCGGACGAACGTCGAGACGTTTCTCGGGGCCGATCAGCCGTTGAGCGTCGAGGTCCGAGACGTCTACGAGGGGATCGACGTCGATGATCTCGACCGCGTCCTGCTGGACCTCCCGGAGCCGTGGCGCGTGGTCGACCATGCCACCAAGGCGCTGCGGCCCGGCGGGATCTTGTTGTCCTACCTGCCGACGATCGGCCAGGTCGCCCGCCTGCACGAGGAGCTGGCGGCGTCTCGCTTCGGCATGGCCGAGACCGTAGAGATCCTCCAGCGAGGCTGGCACGTGGACGGCCAATCCGTCCGCCCTGACCACAGGATGGTGGCCCACACGGGCTTCCTCACCCACGCCCGGCTCCTCGCAGCCTCAGAGTGAACCTGCTCGACGCCCTGATCGTCGCCGCAGGCATCGCCGCGGTCGTCGCCGGGTACCGGCTCGGGTTCGTCGCCCGCGTGCTGTCGTGGACCGGGCTCGCGCTCGGTGTCTTCCTCGCGGTCGTCTACATCGATGACCTCGTTGACGCCCTGAGCCAAACCGACGCTCGCACTCGCCTCGTCGCGGCGCTGCTGTTCGTCGTCGGCCTTGCGTTCATCGGCCAGGCCGCGGGATTCGCTGCGGGCGGTCTCGTGCGCTCACGGGTGCGGGTCAGGGGCCTCGCGCTCCGGGCCGATCGCGTCGCCGGTGCTGCGCTCGGCGTGGTCGGCGTGCTGGTGATGGTCTGGTTGGCGACCCCCGCGCTCACGAGCGCGCCGGGCTGGCCGGCCGAGGCAGCCCAGGGTTCGGTGATCGTGCGTCGCGTCGCCGCGCTGGCTCCCGATCCACCAGCCGGGCTCGAGGCGCTGGCGCGACGGGTGGGTCGCACGGGACCCGAAGTGCTGGGTCGGTTCGTCGACCCTCCCGAGCCCGGCCCCCCGCCGACCACGAGCCTCGCGCCGGACGTTGACGCCCGCGTGCGGAAATCCACGGTGAAGGTCGAGGGGATCGCGTGTGACGTGATCCAGAACGGCAGCGGTTTCGTCGTCGCTCCGGATCTCGTCGTGACCAACGCGCATGTCGTGGCGGGGGAACAAGAGACCCGGGTCATCACGGCCGATGGCGAGGAGCGGCGCGCCCGCGTCGGTGCGTTCGACGCGGCGCGCGATCTCGCGCTCTTGACCGTGGACGACCTCGGCCTGGCGGTGTTGCCCGTCGGCGATGGTGATGTCGGCTCGGTGGGCGCGGTCTACGGGTACCCGGGTGGGGGTCGGCTCGTCTCGACCCCGTCGCGGATCGAGGACCAGATCACCGCGCTGGGGCGCGACATCTACGGCGATCAGCGGACCGAGCGCGACGTCTTCGTGCTCGCAGCCGACCTCCATGCCGGTGACTCCGGCGGCGCTCTGGTCAACGAGATCGGCGAGGCCGTGGGGGTCGCCTTCGCGATCGACCCCGGTCAGCCAGGCACCGCGTACGCCCTCACCGACGCGGAGCTTCGAGCGACCGTCGACGCGGGCACCCGTTCTCAGGTGGACACCGGGCCGTGCCTCGGCATCTGACGATGGCCGCCACGCGCAACGGCCCGGGCAGAGCCCGGGCCTTCGGTCACACGTTGTGCGAAGGTGCGTGGCTCAGTCGACCTCGATGAAGATGCACTCGCCGGGGCACTCCTCGGCGGACTCGATCGTCGCCTCTTCCATGCCCGCGGGGATCGGGGCGAGGGCTTCGGCGCCTCCCGGGTCGCTCAGGACCTTCCCGCCGTCCTTGACGTAGGCGAGGCCGTCGTCGAGCAGGGCGAACACGTCGGGGGCGATTTCCTCGCACAGGCCGTCGCCGGTGCAGAGGTCCTGATCGATCCAGACCTTCATCGGGGTCGTCCTCTCCTGTGTCTCGTGTCTGCCGTGATTCGGGTGCTCGGATGTACCGTGCCGGACCGGGCAGATCCTACGGTTTCGATGGCATGACGTACGAAGCGGTCGCGTGCCGACCCGAACGCCCTGTGCCGAGCGTAGGGGCCGAGAATGGTCCCGTCAATTTATCAAGTCCGCACGGGGTTAATTCCCCTGGTCCGACGGCGCGAGGCGATACGTTGCCCGGTGTAGGGTCGCCGAGTCGGTCCCCCAACCTACGAGATGGCTGGGTCTACTGCACCGGGTGACCCCTACCGGCGGCGAGGGTCTGCGCGGTGAGGGACCAGTGAGGAAGGGGAGTAGGGATGGCTTCCGAGCACGATCGGCGACTCGTCGAGTACGAGCGCCAGGTCAATGAGCTCCAGTCCCAGCTCAAGACGCTCGAAGAGGAGGTGATCCTCCTGCGTCGGCGTCTGCAAGACGCCCCCACGCGAGTGCGTACCCTCGAGGAACGCCTGCTGGAGACGAAGGGCCAACTCGCTCAGGGCGTCTCGCAGAACGAGAAGCTGTCGGCCACGTTGCGCGAGGCCCGTGAGCACATTGCCGCGCTGCGCGAAGAGGCCGAGAAGCTCACGATGCCGCCGTCGGCGTACGGCACGTTTCTCGGGTCGAACGACGACGACACGGTGGACGTGTTCACCGCGGGACGCAAGATGCGCGTCGCCGCGCACCCCGAGCTGGATCTCACCGTCCTCCGCCGCGGCCAGGAGGTCGTCCTCAACGAGTCGCTCAATGTCGTGCTCGCCCGAGGCCCCGAGATCTCCGGTGAAGTGATGGTGCTCAAGGAGCTCCTCGAGGATCGATCTCGCGCCCTGGTCGTCGGCCGGGCGGACGAGGAGCGGGTGTGCGAGCTGAGCGACGCGCTCGCGGATCACAAGCTCCGCGCGGGTGATCATCTCCTCATGGAGTCCCGCTCGGGCCTGCTCGTGGAGCAGCTCCCGCGACCCGAGGTCGAGGAGCTGATCCTCGAGGAGGTTCCCGACGTCACCTACGTCGATGTCGGCGGTCTCGACTACCAGATCGACCAGATCCATGACGCCGTCGAGCTGCCGTACCTCCACGCAGATCTGTTCCACGAGCACCAGCTCCAGCCGCCCAAGGGCATCTTGTTGTACGGCCCACCGGGCTGCGGCAAGACACTCATCGCCAAGGCGGTGGCCAACTCTCTGGCCAAGCGCGTGGCCGAGAAGACCGGGAACGAGCAGACGCGGTCCTACTTCTTGAACATCAAGGGCCCCGAGCTGCTCAACAAGTACGTCGGTGAGACCGAACGCCAGATCCGGCTGATCTTCCAGCGCGCGCGCGAGAAGAGTGAGGAGGGTGTGCCGGTCATCGTGTTCTTCGATGAGATGGACTCGTTGTTCCGCACCCGGGGCACCGGGATCTCCTCTGACATCGAGTCCACGATCGTGCCGCAGCTCCTGGCAGAGATCGACGGCGTCGAGGCCTTGAAGAACGTCATCGTGATCGGCGCGTCGAACCGTGAAGACCTCATCGACCCCGCGATCCTGCGCCCCGGGCGGCTCGACGTGAAGATCAAGATCGAGCGGCCCAACGAGGAGTCGGCAACCCAGATCTTCAGCCAGTACCTACTCCCCGAGCTGCCGATCGCAGAAGACGAGACGAAGCGACACGACGGAGATGTCGACGCGGCGGTCGCCGCGATGATCGACTGCGCGGTGGAAGCGATGTACTCGGTGGACGAACCCAATCGGTTCCTCGAGGTCACCTACCAAAACGGTGACAAGGAGGTCCTGTTCTTCAAGGACTTCTCCTCCGGAGCCATGATCGAGAACATGGTGCGGCGCGCGAAGAAGCTGTCGATCAAGCGTCAGATCAGCGGTGGAGCCCGGGGCATCTCCACCCAGGACCTGCTCGACTCGATCAAACAGGAGTTCCGCGAGCACGAAGACCTCCCCAACACGACCAACCCCGACGACTGGGCCAAGATCTCGGGCAAGAAGGGAGAGCGCATCGTGTTCGTACGCACCCTGGTCAGCGAGGGTCGTGAGCCGTCGGGTGGTCGCCAGATCGAACAAGCCACGACCGGCCAATACCTGTAGGCGCAGGTCGCGGGGATCCCAGGCGGCCACGAGTTCGCGCCGACGGCGTGAGCAAGCCCGGCAGTAGCCTGGCGCGATGTCCGTCCCGAAAGTCTGCGGGATCGAAACCGAATACGGCGTGGCGATACGCGGCGCGGCCGAGGCCAACCCGGTGCTCGCGTCGTCGATGCTCATCAACGCCTACGTCGAACATCGCAAGGTCGGCTGGGACTTCGAAGACGAGTCGCCCGGGCGTGACGCACGCGGCTTTGCGCGTGAGGGCTCGGCTCCGCCCGAAGTCGAGACCCACCTCGTCAACACCGTGTTGACCAACGGCGCTCGCTACTACGTCGACCACGCGCACCCCGAGTACTCGACGCCCGAGTGCGCCGACGCGCGTGAGCTGGTCGTGGCCGACAAGGCAGGGGAGCGCGTGCTGGCACGGTCGATGCAGGCGGCGCGTCACCTCGTGGAACCGGATCAGGAGCTCCTCGTTCACAAGAACAACTCGGACGGCAAGGGGAACTCCTACGGCACCCATGAGAACTATCTCGTGGATCGGGCGACGCCGTTCGCCAGTCTCGTGCGGTATCTGCTGCCCTGGTTCGTGACCCGTCAGGTGTTCACCGGTTCCGGCAAGCTCGGCAGCGAGAACGGCGCGGCCGCCGTCGACTTCCAGATCAGCCAGCGGGCCGATTTCTTCGAAGAGGAGGTCGGACTGGAGACGACGCTGAAGCGTCCGATCGTGAATACCCGCGACGAACCCCATGCCGACCCGGAGAAGTACCGCCGGCTGCACGTCATCGCCGGCGACGCGAACCTCTGTGAGGTCGCGACGTTCCTGAAGGTCGGTACGACCGCGATCGTCCTGGCGATGATCGAGGATGACTTCTTGGACAAGAAGCTCTCGATCGTCGGGCCGGTACACGCCATGCGCACGGTGTCGCACGATCCGACATGTCGGGCCACGATCGAGCTCGCCGACGGCGGACGAGTCAGCGCGGTCGAGCTGCAGTGGGAGTTCCTGCGTCTGGCGCAGAAGTACGCCGATGAGACCGGTCTGGAGGGCTGCGGCGGCGACACCGTCGGCCAGGACGTCCTCCGCCGGTGGGAGGCGACCCTCGGCGCGCTCGAGCGCGATCCTCGCCTGCTCGACGGCCAGTTGGACTGGGTCACCAAGCAAGGGTTGCTCGAGGCCTACCGCGACCGTGACGGCCTTGGGTGGGACGACCCGAAGCTGTCGCTGCTCGATTTGCAGTACCACGATGTTCGGCCGAACCGGTCCTTGTACGAGCGCCTCGTTCGTGCGGGCAAGGTCGAGCGCTTGGTCGACGAGGTCGAGGTGGTCACGGCGATGACCGAACCCCCGGACAGCACCCGGGCCTACTTCCGGGGGACGTGCCTGGCCCGGTGGCCCGACTCGGTGGTCGCGGCGAATTGGGACAGTCTCATTCTCGACGTGGGCTCGGATCCCCTGCGGCGCATCCCGATGATGGAGCCGCTCAAGGGAACCCGCGCTCATGTCGAACCGTTGTTCGACGAATGCTCGACCCCCGCCGAGCTCGTGGCCCGGCTGGCGTCGTAGGAGGCTCTGGGATGCCCGAACGCGAACAGAAGAAGAAGACCGCTCCGAAGGAGCGCAGCGACGAAGACGTCGAGGTCGCCGCGCCGACCAAACAGGGCGAGAAGCTGAAGGAAGAGATGGACGACCTCCTCGACGAGATCGATTCCGTCCTCGAAGACAACGCCGAAGAGTTCGTCCGCAACTACGTGCAAAAGGGCGGAGAGTAGACCCGCATCCGACTCGACGGTCGGTAGCGTCGGATGAGCTCGTCGGCCGGTAGGCTCGCCGGCGATGACTGAACCGACCCTGCCGACGTTTGCGCCCGGACTCGACCCGGGTCCGTCCTTCGGCGAGCTCCTCCGCCGGGTCGGGCCGAGCGGAGCTCCCGGCGTCGTTTCCCATTCGACGCCGATCGCAGCCGGTGGTGGCCCGCCCTTGGAGATCGCCCACGGCACCACGGTCGTGGCCATCCGTTTCGAAGGCGGCGTCGTGCTCGCCGGTGACCGCCGCGCGACCGCCGGCTTCACGATCGCCAGCCGTCGTATCGAAAAGGTCTTTCCGGCCGACGAGCACTCCGGCATCGCGATCGCGGGTGCCGCCGGGCCGGCCGTCGAGATGGTGCGACTGTTCCAGGTGCAGCTCGAGCACTACGAGAAGGTCGAAGGCGAGCCCCTGTCGCTGGACGGGAAGGCCAACCAGCTCTCCCAGATGGTGAGGACCAACCTGCCTGCCGCGATGCAGGGATTCGTCGTGATCCCCCTCTTCGCCGGCTACGACGAACGGCGGCTGCGCGGCCGGGTCTTCAGCTTCGACGTGACCGGCGGCCGCTACGAAGAGCTCGACTACCAGGCCAATGGCTCCGGCGGTGTGCACGCCCGAAACTGGATCAAGGCCGCGTGGTACGAGGGGATGGGCCTCGAGGACACGACCGCCCTGGCGCTGCGAGCCCTGTTCGCCGCGGCTGACGAGGATGCCGCCACCGCCGGCCCCGATCTGGTTCGGCGGATCTTCCCCACCATTGCCGTGATGGATCCCGACGGATTCCGCATGCTCGCCGACGACGAGATCGAATCGCTGGCCGATGAGCTCCTCGGTGGCCCCGAGCGGGGTGGGAGCACGTGAGCACAGCGAGGCGTGATCGACGCGCCGGCGTGCCCGAGAGGCGGACACCATGAGCATGCCGTTCTACGTGCCGCCCGAGCAGGTGATGAAGGACCGGGCCGACTACGCCCGCAAAGGCATCGCCCGCGGTCGCAGCCTCGTCGCGCTCGAGTGCGCCGACGGCATCGTGATCGTGGCCGAGAACCCGAGCCGCACGCTGTACAAGGTGAGCGAGATCTACGACCGGGTCGCGTTCGCGGCCGTCGGCAAGTACAACGAGTTCCAGATGCTGAAGATCGCCGGCATACGGCTGGCTGATCTGAAGGGCTACCAGTACTCACGCGAGGACGTGAACGCCCGGTCGCTCGCCAACGCCTACGCGCAGACGCTGGGCCAGGTCTTCACCCACGAGATGAAGCCGTACGAGGTCGAGATCCTGGTCGCGGAGGTCGGACGAACCCCCGACCATCCCGACGAGCTGTTCCACATCCTCTATGACGGAGTGATGATGGACAAGGAGGGCTTCACCGTGCTCGGCGGCCAGGCCGAGACGATCACCGCAGCGTTGGAGAGCGAGTACGCCGTCGGGTCGGACCTGGGCGTAGCGGTTCGGCTCGGGGCGAAGGTCCTGGCGCCCGAGGACGGTGAGCCGCTGACCGCCGCCGCGCTGGAGGTGGCGTTGTTGGATCGTTCCCGGACCGGGCGTACCTTCCGCCGGCTCAAGGGTGACGAGCTCACGGGCTTGCTGGACGGCGCGGCGAAGCCCGTCAAGAAGCCCGTCAAGGAGATCGGCAAGTAACCCGCCGAGAGAACGACCCGGTCTCAAGCCGCCGGCCACCGAGGTCGACGCTCGAGCACGTCCCTTCCCGACGCTCTTTTGGAGGACTCAGCCATGTCCCGTCGCCCATTCGTTGCCATCCTTGTCGTCGCGGTTGGCGCGGCGTTCTCGTCAGTCGCCGCCGCGCCCCACGCGCAGCCGACCAAGACGGTCTCGGCCAAGCAGTGGGCCAAGGCGTTCTGGGGCACCGTCGCCGATTGGGTCGAGGCCGCCACCGCCGGTAGCGAGGAGCTCGACGTCACGATCGGCACCGAAGACGACGCCGTCGCGATCCGCGCCGCGCTGGTGAGCTACATCGACGACGTGAGCGACCAGACGAGCACGACGATCAAGAAGCTGAAGCGCGCCGGCGACCCCGACGTCAAGAACGGCAAGAAGAACGCCAAGAAGATCGCCAAGACGCTCCGCAACGGCTTCGTCGAGATCCGAGACACGTTGGATGACGCCTCGGTCGTGGCCGGCGACATGCCGATCGATTCCGTGTCCGGCGCGGATGCTGCGGCGCAGGAGGCCCAGGACGTGATCCAGGAGGGGTTCGGCGCGTTCGACGATGCCCTTGGAAAGGTCAAGCGCCTCGACAAGGGTGGGCTGAACAAGGTCATGGCCAAGACGTCGGCGTGCCAACGGCTCGGCAACTGACCGGGAGCGGCACCGCCCACCCGTAGAATGCGGCCGACATGCAGCGGCGGATCTTCGGGCTGGAGAACGAGTACGGCGTCACGTGCACGCTGCGTGGTCAACGGCGTTTGAGCCCGGACGAGGTTGCGCGCTATCTGTTCCGCCGGGTCGTGTCGTGGGGTCGATCGAGCAACGTCTTCTTGGAGAACGGTGCGCGGCTGTACCTCGACGTCGGGAGCCACCCGGAGTACGCGACGCCCGAGTGCGATTCGATCGCCGATCTCGTGGTCCACGACAAGGCGGGCGAACGGATCCTCGAAGGGCTCGTCGAGAGCGCCGAGCAGCGCCTGCGCGAGGAAGGCATCCGCGGTGAGGTCTTCCTCTTCAAGAACAACACCGACTCGGCGGGTAACTCCTACGGATGTCACGAGAACTACCTCGTGGAGCGAGACCGGGACTTCGCCAAGTTCACCGATGTGCTCATCCCGTTCCTGGTGACGCGCCAGGTCTACGCCGGTGCAGGCAAGGTGCTCCAGACTGCCCGCGGGGCGATGTACTGCGTGACCCAGCGGGCCGAGCACATCTGGGAGGGAGTCTCGAGCGCCACCACCCGTTCGCGCCCGATCATCAACACGCGCGATGAGCCCCACGCCGACGCCGAGCGGTTCCGGCGGCTGCACGTGATCGTCGGTGACTCGAACATGAGTGAGTACACGACGCTGCTGAAGGTCGGGGCCGCGTCGATCGTGCTACGGATGCTCGAGGAAGAGGCGAGCCCGTGGCGGGACCTCACCCTCGAGAATCCCATCCGCGCCATCCGGGAGATCAGCCACGACGTGTCCTGTCGGCGCAAGGTTCGCCTGGCCAACGGTCGAGAGCTGTCTGCGGTGGAGATTCAGGCCGAGTATCTGAACCGGGCCCTGCGGTTCGCGGCGCGGCGAGAGTTGAGCCCGCTCGAGCAATCCGCGCTGGAGATGTGGGAGCACTGCATGACCCACCTCGAAAAGGACCCGCTGCAGCTCAACACCGAGATCGACTGGGTCATCAAGTACCACCTCATCGAAGCATTCCGGAAGCGTCACGATCTCGCACTCTCCGATCCGCGGGTTGCGCTCGTCGACCTCGCCTACCACGACGTCACGCGGAGCCGCTCGCTCTACTACCTCCTCGAACGGCGCGGGAAGGTCGACCGCACCGCGTCGGACTCCCAGATCGAAGAGGCGGTCACGACCCCGCCGCAGACGACCCGGGCGCGCCTGCGCGGCGCGTTCATCAAACGGGCCAAGGAACGCAAGCGCGACTACACCGTGGACTGGGTGCACCTGAAGCTGAACGACCAGGCGCAACGCACCGTGTTGTGCAAAGACCCGTTCAAGGCAACCGATGAGCGCGTCGAGCGGCTCATCGCCGGACTGTGAGCACGCCTGTGAGCACGCCTGTGAGCAGGCCTGTGAGCAGGCTGGTGGCGCGGCCGCGGCCCGGCCTGGTCATCTTCGACTGCGACGGTGTCCTCGTGGACAGCGAGCGCCTCGCGGTGCAGGTCGACGCGGTGGTGCTGGAGCGCGTCGGCCGGCCGATGAGCGAGGACGAGATCATCGACCGCTTCGTCGGTCGATCCCATGGGTTCATGGTCGCCGAGATCGAAGCGCACGTCGGGTCGGGCCTCGCGCCCGGATGGGATGCGGCGTTTGCGCCGCTGTATCGGGAGGCGTTCGAACGCGAGCTCACGCCCGTCGAGGGCGTCGTCGACGCGGTGCGCGCAATCGTCGACGCCGGCGTGGCGACGTGTGTCGCGTCGAACGGCAGCCACGACAAGATGGCCGCCACGCTTGGCGTGACCGGGCTGTACGAGACGTTCGCGGGGCGGATCTTCAGCGCGGAAGAGGTGGAGCGGGGTAAGCCCGCGCCGGACTTGTTCATCCACGCGGCCGCGTGGATGGGGGTGGCGCCGAGCGAGTGCGCGGTGGTGGAAGACAGCACCTACGGCGTCCGAGCCGCGAGAGCCGCGGCCATGCGCGCTTACGCGTTCGCCGGCGGGGTGACGCCCGCGCACCGCCTCGCGGGGCCGTCCAGCGTTGTCTTCCACGCGATGAACGAGCTGGCCGCCCTGCTCCTCCGGGTCTGGCCTCACGCCGAATCGGCCGCGGGCTGAGCGATGCCATCATTTCGGACCGGCGCGGTGGTGCGCGAGCTCGCGGCGCGTGAGGGGCTCCAGCGCATCGAGGTGGATCTCGGCGACGGTCCGGAACGGGCCTACGTCCTGACCCAGTTGACCGGCGCGGTGACGCCCGGTGACCGAGTCGTGGTGAACACCACCGCGGTCGAGCTCGGGCTCGGCACCGGCGGATGGCATGTCGTCCACTGGAACCTGTCGCGCGAGACCTGGAGCGAGCAGGGGCCCGGCCACATCCTCAAGGCCCGCTACACCAGCTTGCAAACCGACGTCGGGAGCGCCGAGGAGCACTTTGACCCCGAGCTGGCCACTGTCGACTCGATCGATGGTCTGCCCGTCGTCGCCGCGGCTCTCCACAGTCAGGTGCCTGCTGTGGCGGTCGCCCTCCGCCGGGTGGCGCCCGGGGCGCGTATCGCCTACGTGATGACCGACGGTGCTGCGTTGCCCCTCGCGCTCAGTGACCTCGTCGCCAAGCTTGCGGACCGGGGACTGGTGGACACCACGATCACCTGCGGCCACGCGTTCGGGGGCGATTACGAGGCGGTGTCGATCTATTCGGCGCTGGCGGTAGCGCGCTACGTCGCGGGTGCCGACGTGGCGATCGTGGCGATGGGTCCGGGAATCGTGGGTACGGGCACGCGACTCGGGTTCTCCGGCATCGAGGTCGGACCGGTCCTCGATGCCACCGCGGGCCTCGGTGGTCGGCCGATCGCGTGCCTGCGACTCTCCTTTGCCGACCCTCGGCCGCGCCATCAGGGTGTCTCGCACCACAGCCTCACCACCCTGCGGGTGGCGTGCCAATCGCGGGTGACGGTCGCGCTGCCTCGCCTCGGGGGAACCCAAGAGGCGACGATCCGTGCCGATCTCACCGAGGGAGGCATCTTCGACCGCCACGACGTCGTGGTCGTGGAGCCACCCGACGTGCTCGACGAGCTCGGCCCCGACGGGTTGGACGTCACGTCCATGGGCCGAAGCGTCGCCGAGGACCCGGCGCTCTTCCTCGCTGCGGCGGCCGCCGGAGCGCTCGCCGCGGCCATGCCGGCACCCCGGGCGTAGCCTGCCCGCGGAATGGATCGTCGCGAACGTCTGCTGAACCTCCTCGCCGCGCTGCTCGACACTTCGGTGGGGCTCACCGCCCAGGAGCTCCTCTCCGAGCCCAGCCTCGGCTACGGCGGGACGGGCGAAGCCGCGCGCAAGGCCTTCGAGCGGGACAAGGCCAGCTTGCGGGCGATGGGCGTTCCCCTGGAGCAGATGGACCCCGAGCGTGACTACCGCTACCGAGTCGACCCCGCGGCGTATTACCTGCCCGACCTCGGCCTCACCACCGAGGAGGTCGCGGCCCTCCACCTCGCCGTGACCGCCATCTCCCTCGGCAACCGCGCGGGCGAGGGTGCACTCATGAAGCTCGGCGGACGGGAAGGCGACCGGGCCCAGCCGATCGCGGTGCTGCCCATCGCTCCCGCGTTAGCTCCTATCTTCGAAGCGACCCGGCGCCGAGCGCCGGTGACGTTCGGGTACCGGGGCGAGATCCGCGACGTGGAGCCGTGGGGTCTGACCTCCGCACGCGGGCGCTGGTACGTGGTCGGTTTCGACCGGGACCGGAACCAGATGCGGGTCTTTCGCGCCGACCGCATCGACGGTGACGTGACCCTCGGAGCCGACGGCGAGTTCTCGGTGCCGGAGGGCTTCCGGCCCGAGGCTGCGGTGGCCGAGGCACCGTGGCAGCTCGGCCACGGGACGCCGCGCCCGGTGCGCATCGCGGTCGACTCGACACACTCCGCCGATCTCGTGGCGCGAGCGGGCCCGTCGGCCCGGGTGGAGGCACAGGCCGACGGCGGTGCGATCGTCACTCTCGACGTCCTCAACGAGGACGGCCTGCGGTCCCTGGTGCTCGAATACCTCGAGCACGCCGAGATTCTGGATCCCCCGGAGGTGCGCGCCGGCTTCGTCGCTTGGCTCACCGTCATCGCCGATGCGGTGGCGCCATGAGCCCCCGCCCGCAGGCCGAAGAGGAGCTCACCCGGGTCCTGGCCCTCGTGCCGTGGATCGTCGCCCACCCCGGATCGGCAAAGACCGACATCGCGCGGCGCTTCGGCATCACACCCGAGCAACTGGAACAGGACCTGTGGCTGCTCCTCATGGTGGGAGTTCCGCCGTACTCACCGGGCGACTACATCGACGTCGACCCCGAGGGTGACACCGTCGAGATCAGCCTCGCCGACTACTTCACCCGTCCGCTGCGGCTGAGCCCGGCCGAGGGTCTTGCCCTCCTCGCCGCCGGTCGAGCGCTGCTGGCTGTGCCCGGCTCCGACGACGACGGTCCTCTGGCGACCGCGCTGGCCAAGCTCGCCGATGCGCTCGAAGGAGCCGAGCTCGCAGTTGACTTCGGCGATCCGGAGTTTCTCGAGCACGTCCGCCGGGCCGCCGAGGAAGGTCACCGGATCGAGATCGAGTACTGGTCTGCGGGTCACGATCACCTGAGCACCCGAGCGATCGACCCGGGGCCGCCGTTCTTCGCGACCGGACAGTGGTACACCGACGCCTATTGCCACGAGCGCGGGGCCGACCGGATGTTCCGGATCGACCGGATCCGAGCAGTGCGTGACCGCGGTGAGCGTTTCACTCCGACGAGCGAACCTGGCCCGGCTCGGGGCGTGTATCAGGCAGGCCCCGACGACACCCGCGTCACAGTTCGGCTGGCATCGGAGGCCTCCTGGGTCACCGAGACCACACCGACCGAAGCGGTCGTCGAGCGGGCCGACGGCAGCATGGACGTGACGCTGTCGGTGAGCGGCACCGCGTGGCTGGAGCGGCTGCTGCTCCAGCTCGGTCCCTCGGCACAGGTGGTGGCCCCGGCCGCGGCGGTCGACCTCGCGGCGCGAGCCGCCGCGCGCGTGCGGGCCCGGTACGAGGCCGACTCCTGACGCTTCGGCGGCCGGCCGGGCGCATCCAGGCGCCCTGGGCGTGGGAGGATGACGATTCGTGCGCCGCCAGGCCGGCGCACCGACCATTCCGCGGACCCCGTGCACACCCCTGACCAATTTGGACGACCCGAGAAATGACCGAGCTGCGCGACCCCAACCCGGATCCGACAGTCGCGCCCGTCGCGTCGGCGGACGCGCTCCCCGTGCTGACTCGCCGCGCGCGGCGGATGCAGGCTGAAGGCGGGCCGGGGACCCAGGCGGCACCGGCCTGGGGGGACGAGGAGGAAGAGCCCACCAGCCCGTGGAGGGTCGCGCTCGAATGGGGCGGCTTCGTCGTGGCCGCAATCCTGATCGCGTTCGTGGTCAAGACCTTGGTGTTCGCGGTGTTCTACATCCCCAGCGGGTCGATGGAGCCCACCCTGGCGATCAGCGACCGAATCGCAGTCAGCAAGCTCAGCTACCGCCTCCACGACGTGCATCGGGGCGACATCGTCGTGTTCGAGGCCCCCGAGGGGACCCGCACCGCCGAGATCAAGGATCTCGTGAAACGGGTGATCGGCCTGCCCGGCGATGAGATCGAGGGCCACGACGGCGGCATCTTCATCAACGGTCAGCTGCTCGACCAGCCGTGGCTCCCGCCGGGCGTGCAAACCGACACCTTCGCGTGCGAAACCGAATACGAAGGCCAACCCGGCTGCATCGCGGGACGGGTGCCCGAGGGCACCTACTTCGTGATGGGTGACAATCGCGGCTCCTCACTGGACTCGAGGACCTTCGGTCCCATCCACGAGGACTGGATCGTCGGCCGCGCATTCCTCACGATCTGGCCGGTGACCCGCATCGGCTTCATCGGGCCCTCGTACACGCTGTGGGTGATCGTCGGTGTCGCC
>DASRPD010000008.1:0-17646 GCA_035646535.1 Acidimicrobiia bacterium | reverse complement strand
GGGCCTCGGAGACGTCGCGAATGAACGCGGCCGCGCCCACGACAACCTCACCGTGTCGCAGGGGGACGGCGCGGATCCGCAACACCGATGGTGGCGGACCGAACAGCTCGAGCTCACGCTCGCCCCGATCGCCGAGCCGGGCCGATGCCAGGAGCTCCGTCAACGCGATCTCGGCGAGCGCATCGGCGTGACGCGCCTCGCGGTACCGCTCGGCCTCGGCGTTGCGGGCCATGACGTCGCCGTCGGCGTCCACGACGACCACCGCGTCCAGCGATGCCGCGACCACCGCTTCGAGTCGAACGCGCTCGACCTCCGCGGTGCTCGTGTCGCCCGGCGCGCCGCCGGCTGCGCCTTCGGCCCTCGCGCGGGCCGCATTGGCTGACTCAGGCGGACCCACGATCGCCGACAGCTGCTCGAGCCGCCGATGCACGTTCCGCCAGCCGATTGCCGCGACCGCCGCGCTCCCAACCGCGACCGCGGCCACGACACCGAGCAGTGCCACCGTCATGTGTCAGGCTCCATGTCGGCTCAGGTCGCCCGAGCTAGCCGAACCGACCCGTGATGTACCCCTCGGTGCGAGGATCCGCCGGGTTGGTGAACATCGTCGACGTGTCCGCGAACTCCACGAGATGACCGACACGGTGGCCTTCCTCACCAACGTCAGTGGTGAAGAAGGCGGTCTCGTCGGAGGCCCGCGCCGCCTGTTGCATGTTGTGGGTGACAATCACGATCGTGTAGTCGCGCTTGAGCTCCGCCAGGAGGTCCTCGATGCGACTCGTGGCGATCGGGTCGAGTGATGCGCACGGTTCGTCCATGAGGATCACATCGGGCTCCACGGCGAGGCACCGAGCGATACACAGCCGCTGCTGCTGGCCGCCCGACAGGGCGATGGCGCTCTTCTTCAACTTGTCCCTGACCTCGTCCCACAACGCCGCCTGCGTCAGTGCTCGCTCGACGATGTCGGACATACCCTTGCGCACGCCGTTGACGCGCGGCCCGAACGCGACATTGTCGAAGATCGACTTCGGGAACGGGTTCGGCTTCTGGAACACCATGCCGATGCGCCGGCGCACCTCGACCGGATCAACCTTGGGATCGTACAGATCCTGGCCGTGATAGCGCAGCGAACCGGTCACCTTCGCTCCGACAATCGGATCGTTCATGCGGTTCATGCACCGCAGGAAGCTGCTCTTGCCGCAGCCCGACGGTCCGATGAGCGCGGTGATCCGGCGGGCCGCGATGTCGAGCGAGATGCCCTCGACCGCGAGCGCCGAGCCATACGCGACGGCCAGGTCCCGAACCGTGAAGACCGTCTCGGCCAGTGCGGCCGGTGCCTCCGATGCAGTGTCGAGCGCGGCGACTTCTGGTGGCGCAGCCGTGACCTCGGTCATCGGTTCCTCGGAGCGACGCGCGGGATCGGCACGAGACATGAACGACGCTTCCGCACGGGGTTGCCCGACATCGGGCCCACCGGTCGACTACCTGATACCGAGCGTACGCCAGCGGCCCGGGCCGCCATGAGCCCTGTGGACGGCCGGCTTCCCGGACGAATGCGGGCCATGCCGGTCGACCTCGTCAATCGCACGTCCACCACGATATTGCGAGCCGGGCTCGTGGGCGTGGTCGAGGAGTTGACGACGAGTAAACATGGCATGAACACTCCCAAGCAATGGGTCGTGCCGGCCGTCCAGCCGGCGGCCGGCGTCGAGAATCGACGCCATGACCGAGCACAGAGCTGTCCCGACGACGGACCCCGGACACTCGGGCCAGGACGGAGAACCCGTGGAGGCGCGCCAGTCGTTCCAGGAGTCGATCGCAGAGCTCAAGACCGACGTGATCCGCCTCGCGGCCATCGTCGGTGAGTCGATCGGTGCGAGCACGGACGCGCTCCTGACCACCGACCTTCGCTCGGTGGACCAGGTCGTCGCGAACCACTCGGCGGTCGGCGAGCTGAACCACTCCATCGAAGCTCGGGCGTTCGCGTTGCTCGCACTCCAGCAGCCCACTGCCTCGGACCTGCGCACCGTGCTCGCCATCATGCGGATCCTGCACGAGCTCGAGCTGACCGGTGGGTTGACCACCACGATCGCCAAGGGTGCGCGGCGGCTGTACCCCCACGAGCTCCCTCCTCGCGTGCGGGGACTCATCGAACGGATGGGCGCGCAGGGGAGCATTCAGCTGCACCTCGCAATCGACGCGTTCGCCGATGGCGAGGCGTCGCTGGCGTCGGCGCTTCCCGATCTCGACGACGTGATGGACGACTTCCAGAAACAGTTGTTCCGAGCGATCTTCGACACCGTGAGCACCGATGAGGCGGGGCTCCAACAGGCCGTGCAGATCGCGCTGATCGGGCGGTTCTACGAACGGGTCGCGGACCACGCGGTGCAGATCGGGCGCTGGGTGACGTTCATGGTGACGGGCGAGCTCCCGGGCGCCGGCCGCGCGGACCCCATCGACTGACCCGGACGCCCCCGGGACGGCTCACCGGCGCGCCGAGCCGGCGGAGCACCCCGGCGCTAGGCGTGACGAGCGCTGAACCGGCTCGCGACCAGTCGAGCGACGAGCGTGAAGAGGAACACCATTCCCACGAGCGTGAGCGCGGCTGCCCACGCTCGCTCCTGCGAAGCCGGCGCCGCGAGCGACGCCTTGTCGAAGATCTGCGCCGCCAGCGTGGTGTTCTGCCCCTCGAAGATGTTCCAGTTCGCGGTGAGTGTCGTGCCGGTGACGAGGATGATCGGCGCGGTCTCGCCCGCGGCGCGGGCGATCGCGAGCATCGCCCCGCTCATGATCCCGGGGAGCGCGGCCGGAATGACGACTCGCAGCGTCGTCTGCCACGTGCGTGCGCCGAGCGCGGCACTGCCCTGGCGCAGCTCGATCGGAACCAGACGCAACATCTCCTCGGTCGAGCGGACCACGATCGGCAGCATCAAGCACGCCAGGGCCAGCGAGCCGGCCAAGCCCGTCAGCTCTTTCACGGTGAGCACCCAGATGACGTAGATGAACAGACCCATCACGATCGACGGCACGCCGGTCATCACGTCGCTCATGAAGCGGATGATCCTCGCCAGCACGGACTGCCGGCCGTATTCGTTCAGGTAGATGGCGCCGGCGACGCCGAGCGGGATCGCGAGCAGCGCCGCAAACGCTGTGATCACGAGGGTCCCCGCGATTGCGGGGGCCATGCCGGGGCCTTCCACGAACTGGACGTTGGGAATGTCGGACGTGAACCAGTCGGGGTCGATCAGCTGCCAGCCGCGACCGACGACATAGGCCACGACGATGAGCAACGGGATCGTCGCGAGAAGGAACGACACGACCATCGCGGTGGACGCGGCGCCGTTCGCCAACCGCCGTCGGCCGCTGACCCGAGACACGACGACGGGCGGATCGGGCGCGGCCGCGCCGGCGGCACTCATACGGCACCCCTCAGTCGACGCTCGGCCCGAGCAACGACCCAGCGCGCCGCGACGTTCACGACGATCGTGATCGCGAACAACGTCACGCCGATCCCGATCAACGCGTCGCGGTACAGCCCGCTCGACTCGGACCACTGGTTGGCGATCACCGCGGGCATCGCGTAGCCGGGCGAGAACAGATCCGGCGTGATCTGCACGGCCGAGCCGATCAACAGCGCAATGGCGATCGTCTCGCCCAACGCCCGGCCGAGGCCGAGCATCACCGCACCCATGATGCCGCCGAAGCTGTGGGGGAGCACGGCCCCGCGGATCATCTCCCAGCGCGTCGCGCCCAAGGCGAGCGCGGCATCCTTCTCCTCCTGCGGGACCGTGTTGAAGACCTCGCGGGAGATGCTCGTGATGATCGGGATGATCATCAGCGCCACGATCAGCCCGGCGGTCATGAAGCTGCGACCCGACGATCCTGCGAAGAGCGCGTTGAGGATCGGGATCGACGCGACTGCGGAGCTGATCCGCTCGTACACCGGCTCGATCGCGGGAATGAGCACGAGGACGCCCCACAGGCCGAACACGACGCTCGGCATCGCCGCGAGCAGGTCGACGACCGTCGTGATGCCTCCGCGAAGCCGGCGAGGCGCCAGCTCGGTGGTGAAGAGGGCGATGCCGAGGCTGACCGGCACCGCGAACACCAGTGCGATCGCCGACACCACGAACGTCCCGTAGACGAACGCGAGCGTTCCGAACACGCCGGCGCTCGGGGCCCACCGCGAGTTGGTGATGAACCCGATCCCCTGGGAACGGAACGCCGGGAGCGCCTGTTGGGTGGTCGTGAACGCGATGAGGCCCAGCACGGCGAGCACGAGCACGCCCGCCACCACGGTGGACCACCGAAACACCCGCTCGCCGATCACGGGGCCGCGCCGACCGACGTGTAGTCCGTCGATGCTCCGGCTCGGTGTTTCGGTGCCGATGGCCATCGGCGTTCCTCCGTCGATCGGTCTCTCTCGCCGGCGGGCAGTGTGGCCCGCGCCGAGGGTCGAGGCGCGGCAACGGGGCGGGCCCGGACGGGCCCACCCCGATCGGTTCGACCGCCGCGTGCCGGGCTCAGCCGGTGGTCACCTTCTCGAGCTGCGCCACCGCCTGGTCCATGAAGTCCTGCGGCACCGGCGCGTAGCCGAGGTCCGGACCCACCGACGGAATGCCCTCGGTGACCAGCCACTTCACCCAGCCGGTCACGTTGTCCACCAACTTCTGGTTGCCGTAGGTGGCCCGCACGAGGATGTACGTCGGCGCGGTGATCGGGTAGGCGTCGGCACCCGGCCCGTCGAGCGGGTCGTAGGTGAGGTCGGGCGACAGCGTCGCACCGGCGACGGCGGCCGTGGCGCCCTTCACCGAAGGAGCCACGAAGTTGCCGTCCCGGTTCTCGATCGAAGCCATCTGCAGTCCGAGGATCGTCGCATCACCGAGGTCGACGTAGCCGATCGCACCCTCGGTTTGCTCCACGATCTGGGCCACACCGGTGTTCTGGGCACCACCGACCGTGTCGGACGGCCACTCCACCACGTCGTCCGCACCGAGCGTCCAGACACCATCCGACGCCGACTCCAGGTAGGACGTGAAGTTCGAGGTGGTTCCCGAACCGTCGGAACGGTGCGCCACCGTGATCTCGGTATCGGGCAGATCGGCGTCGGGGTTCAGCTCGACGATCGCCTGGTCGTCCCAGGTCGTGATGTCGCGCATGAAGATCCCCGCGAGGGTCGGGCCGTCCAGCCGGAGGTCCGACACGTCGGGAAGGTTGTAGGCCGCGGTGACCGAGCTCGCGGTCGTCGGGATGTAGAAGAACGTCCCATCCGCGGGACCATCACCCTCGTCGACGAGCGAGTCGGTACCGGCCCAATCGTTCAGGTCGTTGCCGAACTCCTCCTTGCCGGAACCCGATCCGATCGCGTTGTACGTGACCTTCAGGTCGGGAGCGACATCGGTGAACGCGGCGATTGCCGACTGGTACGCCGCGTCGGGGAAGCTGGCCCCCGAGCCCGCGATCTCACCGGAGAGCGATGAGTACTCACCGCCGGACGTGTCTCCTTTCTTGTCCTTGCTGCTGCTGTCGTTGCTGCTGCAGGCCGCCGCAATCATCGCCACGGCAAGACCGACGATCAGCACGCGCCACACCCTGGAAAGACATCGAGTCATCGAGCGGGAACCTCCCTTGCGCGGTCATTCCGCGCTTCGTCATCGCTCGAAGTGCACGCTACGGAAGGCCGGTGAACACACCCTCGCCCTCAGGTGAACGACAGGCGAACAGGGCGCGAACCTCAACCACCCCGGACGCCCAAGGCCTCCGCCACGCCCTCCGGCTACGCCACCGGCTCGTCGGGTCGGCTCCGCGTCCCGGCCATCCCGGAACGCCGCCACGCCCTCCGGCTACGCCTCTTCGTACCCGAGGTCCCATTCGAGGATGAGATGCTCACGTTCGGCGTCGCGGGCCACACGCTCGCGGTTGCGGCGGAACTGGGGGTCGTGCGGCGGAAGGAGCTGCAGGCGAGCGAGCGCGCGATCGCGGAACTGATCGACGACCCTGCGCTCACCGAACACGCCCTGGACCTCCCAGTGGGGAGAGACCGGGCCGAGATAGATGACCTTGATGTGGCCCTGCGGGGGGATCTCTTCGAGCGGTTCGGGCTCGGTGCTCATGCCGTCCTCCGGTGAAGCGAGCGGAAGCGCTCAGGCTAGCGGGGCGCGCGCCGAGCACCCGACTGGCACGCACCACCTCCCCTCTCCTCAGCACTGGGGCTCAGGTCTGGGGGGCTCAGGTCTGGGGGCCTCAGCTCTGGGGACGGACGCCGAGCTCGACCTCGACGGTACGAAGCTCGCCGTCACGCTCGAAGCTGACCGTGATGACATCGCCCGGCTGGTGTTGACGCACCGCCGTCGCGACATCGTCCCGGCCGGTGATCGTCGTCCCGGCGACCTCGGTGAGGACGTCGAGCCGGTGCAGCCCGGCCGAATCTGCGCCGCTCTCGGCGGTCACCTCACGGACGATCGCGCCCGTCTGGGTGTCACTACCGATTTGGTCGGCGTAGGCCGACGTCATCTGCTCGGTGAACACACCGAGGTACGGGATCCGAGCCTTCTCTCCGGCGCGGAGCTGTTCGATCGCCTCCTTCACGCTGGACACCGAGATCGCAAACCCGATGTTCTGCGCCTGGTCGGGGGATGCGATCGCGGTGTTGATCCCGACGACTTGGCCCCGTGAGTTCACCAACGGACCACCCGAGTTCCCGGGATTGATGGCCGCGTCCGTCTGAACGAGGCTGTACAGGGTCACACCATTCGGCTCGGTCAGGGATCGATTGAGGGCGGAGACGATCCCGAGCGTGACGCTCGGGCCGCCATCGAGCGCGAGGGCGTTGCCGATCGCGATGACGTCGTCACCCACCCGAAGCTCTGCAGAGTTCCCGAGCTCCGCGATCGCCAGGTTCTCCGCGTCCACCTTGATCACCGCGAGATCGATGGACGCATCCCGGCCGAGCACCTCGGCCGGCCGGGTGGTCCCATCCGAGAGGTTGACCTCGATCTCACCGTGGGCGCCGTCGATGACGTGGTCGTTGGTCACGATCACCCCGTCGGCCGAAACCACGAATCCGGTCCCGGCACCGCCGCCGCTCGAGCCGCCGACGGTGATGGAGACGACCGCAGGCTCGACTCGGCTGAGCACCCCCTGGATATCGGCCGGCTCGAGATCGGCGAAGTCCGACGTGTTCGGACCCTGGCTCGCGGGTACGACACGCTCGACGACCCGCGTCGAGCCGTCGCTGCCGTCGTTGTCGATCAGGATCCCGATACCGCCCGCCACCAGCGCGCCGATGAGCCCGCCGACCACGGCGCCGACCAGGAAGTTGCGCCCTCCACCTCGCTTCGCGTGCGGCGGCGGGCCCGCCGGACCAGGCGGCGGCCACCCGCGCTCGGGTACGGAGCTGGGCACAGGCGCCTCGGCGGGAAGGTCGACCCGGAGGATGTCCTCGGGGTGGGGTGCGGACGCCATCGCATCGATATCGGTCGGTACGTCGTGCCCGCCGCTTCGGCTCCCGGGCTCAGATCCCGGGGTTTCGTACTCGGATCCTGTTGTGTCGTCGGTCACAGATCCCTCCAGCGGCCCGTCTGTGGGCCGGGGCATGCATCGTCGGGTCGGGCGCTCATATTGAACGCATGATGGGCCGGCTCGATCCCGACGCTCTGAGAGATGCCTGAGAAACGTGCGAATCAGCGGCGTGGAACCCGCGAGACTGTCTGGAGCACATCAGAGTCACGACTCCCGGATCCGCGGGGACCCGAGGTCGGCACCACCGAGGAGCGCCCCCGCTCAGGAGGCTCACACCATGGACACGCAACCGTCTGATCGCGCGCTCACCGGCGTCGAACCCGAGTACGACGCGGAGCACCTTTGGATGCTCGACGCCCGTTGCCGGAAGCTCCCGCCCGGAACGTTCTTCCCGTCCGACGGCCTGGGCGTCGAGCACGCCCAACGCGAGTGTGCCCAGTGCCCCGTCCGCATGGAATGCCTCGAGTACGCGCTCGAACACCGCATCGACCACGGGGTGTGGGGTGGAGCGTCGGAGCGGGAACGTCGCCGGATCCTTCGGCGACGTCGAAGCCTGACCGCGGCGCGCTGACCCCACTGATCTGAGCTGCCCGGCCGAGCCCTGACGGGCCCTCGTTCTTGGACGGGCCCTAGTTCTTGGAATCGTCGTCCTTCTTCGAGTCGTCGTCCTTCGAGTCGCCGCCGCTCGTGCCCGCTTCGTCGTCGGCATCCGCGCCTTGCTCGGTGCCCGTCTTGAACTCCTTCGAAGCCTGCCCGAGCGAACGGGCGAGCTTGGGGAGCTGGCTCCCGCCGAAGATCAGCAGGACGATGAGCAGGATGATGATCAGCTCAACAGGTCCGAGACCCAACATGGCGTACGACCCTTTCTGATGGGTGATGAACAGGCTACCCGGCCCCGGCGGCCCCGGCGGCCGCGTCGGACCGGATCGGACCCAGCGCCTCCGCCAGCGCGACGACGTCATCGTTGCTCGACAGGTGAAAGGGCACACAGCCCACGCCCAGAATGATCGTCTCGACTCCGAGCGCCGCCCATTCCGCGGCCTGCTCGGCGATCTGTTCCGGGGTGCCCACGAGCCGGCCCACACGCCACTCGTCGAGCTCGACCCCGTCGAGCACGCCCGGCTGCTGGGCGCGCATGGCCTCGAAGCGTGCGCGGAGGTCGCGGTCGTCCTCACCGCACAGGGCGTAGAGGCCGAGCGACCGCCACACCGTCGCCGGATCACGGTCCACGGCCTCGCAGGCCCGTTCCAGGACCTCGAGGCGCTCCCGGTACGCCTCGTACGTCCAGACCCAGCAGGTGTTCCAACCATCGGCCCGCTCGGCCACGAGGCGCAGCAGCCGGTCGCCCTTGCCCCCGACGAACACCGGGGGGCGGGGCTGTTGGAGCGCGGTGGGGCGACTGGTCGCTTCGACAACTCGGTGGTAGTCCCCACCAGCGGTGATGGGGAAGGCCTCAGGGTCGGCGGCGAGCATCGAGCCCAGCACGTCGACAGCCTCGGCGAGTCGCGCCAGCCGCACTCCCGGGCGCGGCAGGTCCAGGCCAACTGCCTGGTAGTCGGGCTCGTACCAGCCCGCGCCGACGCCGACGTCGAGCCGACCGCCGCTGATCCGGTCGATCGTGACGAGGGCCTTGGCGGCCACGCTCGCGGGCCGCAGAGCCTCGCAGAGCACGAGCGTGCCGAGCCGTACGTTCGGCACCACACGGGCGAGCGCGGCCAAGGTGACGAGCGGCTCGAAGGCGCCCTGGGGCTCGGCGGTCCCGCCGTACTTGGCCAGGTCGAGGAACAGATGGTCCGACAGCCAGAGTGAATCGACGCCGGCCTCGGCGGCGATCAGCGCGGTGTCCGCGACCACGTCCCACGGCAGCGGCGAGTGCCCGGCCACCGAGTAGTCGTACTGCGGCAGCGCCAGTCCAATCCGCACGAGCCCACGCTAGTGGTCGCTGCCATCTGCCGATCGCGCGCACGACGGGGCGTGGCCGAGCTCTGAGCGCGCACACGACGGAGAGTCGTCATAGTGTTGGTCGTGCTCGAGTGCGTGGTGAACGTCGCGTTCGGGCGCCGGCGCGACCTCATCGAGTCCCTCGCCGAGGCGTGTGGCGCGCCACTCGCCGACGTCCATGTCGACCAGGATCACGACCGAACCGTGTTCACGCTCGTCGACACGAGCGACGAGGCCGTCGGACGCGCCGCCCGCCGCCTGGCGGGCGCGATCGTCGGGCGGCCCGAGCTGGACCTGGCCGCCAACGCGGGCGTGCACCCTCGGCTCGGCATCTTGGACGTCGTCCCGTTCGTATCCCTCGACGGTCGGCCCGACCGAGCAGGTCGCCAGGCATGCCGGTTCGCGCGGTGGTGGGCCGAGGCGCACGCCGTGCCGACCTTCCTCTACGACGACGCCGACCCGGAGGCTCGATCGCTCCCGTCGGTTCGCCGCGACGCGTTCTGCGGCCGCGTCCCGGACTTCGGGACTGCCCAGCCTCACCCGCGCCTCGGGTCGACCGCGGTGGGCGCTCGACCCGTGATGATCGCGGTCAACTGCGAGCTGGCGACCGCCGACGTCGACGTGGCTCGGGCCATCGCCGAGACCGTGCGGGCACGCGACGGTGGCCTGCCCGGCGTTCGGGCGCTCGGGCTCCGACTCCGCTCGCGCGGCACCGTCCAGGTATCCATGAACCTCGTCGAGTTGTCCGGAACTGGTCTCGAGGAGGCCTGTGGCGCGGTGCGTCACCACGCACGGGAAGCCGGCACGTCGATCGATCGGGTGGAACTGGTGGGTCTCGTTCCGGCACGTGAGCTCGCGCGCTGCACGCAGGCGTTCAGGACCGAGACCGGGCTGGGAGTCGCCCACACCATCGAGGCCGCGCTGGTTCGGCGACCCCGACCCGAGCTGACCGGCGATACGCCACCGGGCGACGCCGGGTGAGGCGGGCCGGACGACTCAGGGCGCCGCGACGGCGCCGGGCGTTCGCCACGACGCGGGCGCGGATCGGGTACGCCGATCAGGCCGAGGCGGCGTTCCGGCGAGCCGATGCCCGTTCGCGACGGAGGCGGCGACGCTCACGCTCGGACAGGCCTCCCCAGATCCCGAACTTCTCCGCGTGGTCGAGCGCGTACTCGAGGCATTCGGCGCGCACCTCACAGCTACCGCACACCGACTTGGCCTCCCGCGTGGACGCGCCGCGCTCGGGAAAGAACAGATCGGGATCGACCCCGAGGCAGTTGGCCCGCTCCTGCCAGCGGCGCTCCCCCTCCTCGACGGTCGCGTCCTGAGCTCGGGCGGCAACGGCGAGCAGGTCGCCCACCATCGGGCTTCCGGTCGGCATCGTCTGCGGCTGTGCTGTCGCTTGTCGGACCGTGGGTCGCATCGGCCAACTCCCTCACGTTCGGATATCGACCGGTGCCTTGGGCGCCGCCGATATGGCTTCCCAGACGGCGCCTCCCCTTCCGAGACCTTTGGTGCTCGGGAGAAGAATGACGTCGTTGGAATTACAACGCTGTCACTCTCATCCCTGCCAACGCCCCGCGCAAGGGGTTTTATGGGGTGTTCGCCCGCAAATAGGCGGTTTCCCCACGGCATTTCCCCACGAACGCCGGCCCCGGCCGCCCGGGCGAGCCGACTCTGGCCACCGACCGGCGAAGGCTCGCTACCGCCGCCTCGGCGTCAACGCTCAGACGCGGAGGCGACCGTGGGGCCGGCGCGCGAGCACGTCGCGAATCGTCTGCACGAGCTCCTCCGGATCCCAAGGCTTCACGACGTAGGCATCCGCGCCCAGGTCGTGCGCTCGAGCCCTGTCGGCGTCGGCCGACTTCGCCGAGCAGACGATCACCTTCGGGCGCTCGGACCGCCCCGCGAGCTCGGCCAGCACGAACCAGCCGTCGAGCACCGGCATCATGATGTCGAGCAGCACGAGATCCGGATCCTCGGCGTCGATACGACGCAACGCGGTCTCGCCATCGGCGGCGAGCGCAGGCTCGAAACCAGAAGCCTCGAGGATCACCCGCAGCGTCAGCAGGACATCCGGTTCGTCGTCCACGATCAGAATCAGCGGCTTGCTAGACACCCGCGACCTCCTGGTCCTCGACGGCCCGCGTCCGCAGCGTGACGCGAAACGCCGCTCCCCCCTCGGGGCTGTCCTCAACCCACACCGATCCTCCGCACGCCTCGGCCAGACCGCGCACGATGGGCAACCCGAGGCCGACGCCGGGCTTCTGCCCCGTGGTGTCGGAGCGGTAGAAGCGGTCGAAGATCTTCTCCCGCTCCGAGGCGGGCACGCCCGATCCCGAGTCGACGACCGACAGCACGACCTGGTCTCCGTCCGGCTGCAGCGCGATCCGCACCGGCGGGGCCCCGTACTTGTGCGCGTTCTCGACCAGGTTGCCGACGATCCTGCGCACGGACTCCGGATCGGCGCGGGCCTCGCAGCTCTCCGGAACCGCCACGTCGACCGGCCGACCGGCGACCTGAGAGTCCAGTGCCGCCATGCGGACCAACGCCGAGAGGTCGACCCGGCGCAGCAGTGGCATGGACTCACTGCGCTCGAGCTTGGCCGCCGTGAGCATCTCCTCGACCATGTCGGCCAACCGCCGGGCCTGTCGCTCCATGACGTCGAGGAGATCCATCCGCTGGGAATGCTCACTGGCGATCCGCGATGCGGCGACCGCGCCCCGAATCGACGTGATCGGCGTGCGGAGCTCATGACTCACCGACGCGACGAACTGGGATCTGAGCCGGTCAGCTTCCAAGAGCTCGGCGACATGGGCATGCTCGGCCTCATAGAGCCCGGCCTTGGCGATCGACGCGGCGACGGGCTCGGCAAAGAGGCTGAGGAGCTGCAGGTCGTACTCGTCGAACACCCGGGGCCCACTCGAGCTGATGTTGAGCACCCCGAGCAGGTGCCCTCGGTGCTGGAGCGGGACGCACATGGCGCTGTCGGGAGCGTCGTTGCGGGGTCGGCGACCCGGGAAACCCTCCTCGTCGACCGGTCCGTTCACGATGAGCGGTTCGCGGGTGCTCGCGACCTGCCCGGCGATGGATGTTCCGATCTCGACCCGGGCGTTGCGGCCCAGTTCGCTCCCCCGCACCGCGACGACGCGCAACGCGTCGTCGCCCTCGAGCAACATGACCGAGCCCGCGTCGGCTCGCAGCATGTCGAGCGCGCTCGCGAGGATCACGTCGAGCACCTCGTCGAGGTCGAGCACCGAGTTCAGCGCCTTACCCGCGGCCATCAGCGCCGAGTGCTGCTGGAGACGCTTCGACAGCGCCGAGCTGAGCACCCGCTCGTCGACGAGCAGGCGACTCAGCCGATGGAGGTGGACTTCCTTCTCGAACGCGTACGCGCAAAAGCCCACCGCGAGAGCGACCAGGGCCAATTGCAGGACACCGGGCTGGAACCAGCCTCGGCCCGCGATCCCGGCGTTGAGGGACGCCACCGCGAACGCGGCGCACAGCGCGACGACGAGAAACCCCGCGACGATCCAGATCTGGACACGGCGGCGCTCGACGGACTCGATCGAGATGCCCGTGTCGTCACTCACGCCCGCGACGCGCGCCTCGTACTGAATGCGCTCCCGGATCTCTGTCGGGATGACGTCCATTCCGATCCCGTTCGCCCTTCCGTCCGCCCACAGCGCGGTGCCCGGCCGACGCTCGGCCGCGGCCCAGACCGCGTGGACCGTTCCCCGGTGATATCGGGAGACGAGGGCGCGGGCTTGAGCGGTACTGCTGGGGAGATACCGCCACCCGAGGCGGCCGGAAAGACCCCGGAAAGACCTAAAGAGGTTCGCGTAATAGGGTGACAGGAGTGCGTTGTCGTGGGAGACTGTCGGCATGTTCCTGATGCGCGCGCGGTGTTGCTGATCATGGCGACGGCCCGTTCCGGCGTCCCACGCGATTTCGATGCGATGGAGCGGCGGCGTCAACGGGCGGCCAAGATGTTCGGCCGGGGCCGCAGCCAGGCGGACGTGGCGCGCGACCTCCAGGTGTCGCGCCAGAGCGTGAGCCGGTGGCATGCCGACTGGAGCGCCGGCGGCATCGGCGCACTGCGCGGCGCCGGGAGGGCGGGGCGTCTGCCGCACCTCGACCAGGCGGCACTGCGGCGCGTCGAGCGCCGGCTCGCCAAGGGTCCGCTCACCAACGGCTATGCGACCGACATGTGGACACTTCAGCGTGTCGCCGAGGTCATCGAGGCCGAGACCGGCGTCGTCTACCACCCCGGACATGTGTGGCGGATCCTGCGCGAGATGGGATGGAGCCGCCGGCGCCCCGCGCGGCGCGCCGTGGAACGCGACGACGCCGCCATCGCCAGCTGGGTGAAGAAGGAATGGCCGCGTGTAAAAAAAACGCCCGGCGCCGCAAGGCCTGGATCTGCTTCCAAGACGAGTCGGGCTGCAGTCTCCTCCCCTCGGTGAGGGCGACGTGGGCGCCGAAAGGCAAGACCCCAGTACTCCATCACCGCTTCAGCTGGAAGCGCCTCTCCATGTCCGCCGCCGTGGGCTTCGCGCCCGACCGCTCAGACGCCTGGCTCGTGTTCAACATGCGGCCCGGTGCCTACAACAACGAGTCGATCATCGAGTTCTTGGAAGACCTCCACGCGCACCTCGGCGCAGACAAGCTCACGTTGATCTGGGACGGCTTGCCGTCGCACCGCTCCAAGGTGATGCAGGCGTGGATCGCCACCCAGCGCGACTGGCTCGTCGTCGAACGGCTCCCCGGCTACGGGCACGACCTCAACCCCGTCGAACTGGTGTGGGCCAACCTCAAGTCGAGCGAGCTCGCCAACCTGTGCCCCGACACGATCGGCGAGGCTGCGATCTCCGCCGAAGAAGGCCTCGACCGCATCGGAACCGACGCCGACCTCTGCTTCGCCTTCCTCAGGCACTGCGGCCTCAAACTATGACAAGAATGTCACGGTAATACGCGAACCTCTTTAAGAGGCGCGGCGCCGGACCCGGCGGTGCTCGAGGAAGTCCACCAGCACGTAGTCGCCGAGCGTGTCCGGAGTCGTGAAGAAGGCGCGGCCACCGTTGAGCCGCATCATCCGCTCGACGAACTCCCGCAGGTAGTAGCTCTCGTCGAGCATGAAGGTGTTGATGCGGATCCCCTCGCGGGTACAGCGGCGCACCTCCCGGAGGGTCTCCTCGATGGTCACCGGCGATGGGGGGTACTGAAACACCGCGTCGCCACGTTCGATGTGGGCGGTCGGTTCGCCGTCGGTGACCATGATCACCTGCTTGGTGCCGGTCTGGCGGGCGAGCATGCGACGGGCGAGCAGCAGGGCGTGGTGCATGTTCGTGCCGTAGTCGAAGTCCCAGCTCATCTCGGGAAGGAGCTCCGGCTTCACCTCGCGCGCGACCCGACCGAAGCTCACGAGCCCGAAGTAGTCGCGGGGGAACTGGCTCGTGATGAGAGCGTGGAGCGCCATCGCGACCTTCTTGGCCGGAAGGAAGTTGTCGCGCATCGGCATCGACATCGACACGTCGAGGAGCAGCACGGTGGCCGAGCGGGTCACGACCTCGGTGCGCTCGACCTCGAAGTCCTCGGGCAGGAGCTTGACCGGTGTCCCGCCGCCGCGACGCCAGATCGCATTCTTGAGCGTCTCCTCGACGTTGAGGTGAAACGGGTCACCGAACTCATACGGCTTGTGCTCGTAGGCGCGCTCGTGACCGACCCCGGTGCGTTCGACGTCGTGGCGCCCGGCCCGGTCCGCCAGCAGCTTGCGGTAGAGGTCGGTCAGCGCGTGTTGGCCGATCGCCCGGACACCCTTGGGGGTGAGCTCGAGCCGGCCCTCGCGCTGGTCGATCAGGCCGGCCTCCTCGAGCATGCGCTGAAGCTCGCCGAGCCGCTCGAGCGACCGAGCCGCGTCGTCCCCAAGGAGGTCACGCGCCTGGTCGATGTCCACTTCTGCGAGCTGACCGGGCTGTGTGGCCGATTGCAGCAGATTCTCGAGCTGATCGATATCGCCCATGAGCTCGAGCATCCCGGCCATCTGCGAGAACGGTGTCGGCTGGTCACCCGAGAAGTCCATCGACTGGTTCCAGCCCATGTCGGGGAATGCCTGCTGCAGGTTGCGCGCCAGCTCGTCGACCTGCCAACGGAAGTCCAAGTCGTCGAGCAGTGCCTGCGAGAGCCCTTGGAGCTGGGCGCGCTGTTCAGGAGTCATGGAGTTGAGCAGCGACTGCATCTGAGCCATCGAGCGCGCCATCTGCTCGAGCAGCTCGTCGAGGCTCTGGGGATTGCCGGGAAAGAAGTCCCCGTAGCGCTGCATGAACCCGTCGAAGTCGGGCTCTTCGCCGCGCTCGCGCAGGCCGAGCATCTGGTTGAGCTCGGCCATCATGTCCTTCATGCGCTGCATCTGCTCGGGCGAGACGTTGCTCATGCCCTCGGACATCTGGTTGAAGTAGCTCTGCATGAGCTGACTACGCAGCTCGTCCATCAGCTCCTCGAACCGGTGGCGCGCGTCGTCGTCCATGAAGTCGTACTCCTGGAGCGACTGCACTCGACCGGCCAGGTCGGGAGCAAGCATGTCCAGCTCCATCCGCCGTGCCTCGGCGAGGTCCTCCACGATCTCCTGTTGGCGTCGATCGCCCGAGAGACGGGCCTCGTCGACCCGTCGTTCCATCCCGGTGCGCTCTTGATCGACGATCTCGCCGAGCTTCTCAGCGATGTCGTCGTAGACACCACCAAGATCACGCGACTCGAGCTCTTCGCGGCGGCGCTGCCGCAACCGTTCGATCATCTCGCGCAGACCCATCAGCTCTTCGCCGTCGCGGTCGCGAAAGCCCTGCTGGAGGAGGCGGCGCAGCGCCGCGTTCACGTCACCGTGGTAGAGCAGGTCGTCGGACATCTCCGACAGCAACGCGTCGGCATCCAGGTCGAAAGCGACCTGAGTCCCGTCCCAGCGGGAGTAGTTGAAGCCACGACGGACCATGTATGCATCGTAGGCCCCGTGATGCGACTCGGCGCCGGGGGTCGACCAGTATTGGCCGATGCGAACGCTCCTGACCGGGATCCTGGCGAGTGTGATCGCCGCGGCGTGCGCCGGCTCGTCCGCCCCTGATCTCCCGCGGCCGTCTCGAGCGTTCTGTGAGGCCGCGAATCGCTACGAGGAACGGATCCAGCGACCACCCCGGCCGTCGGTCGCCCGACAGGTCGAGCTCATCGAGGAGATGACGGCCAACGCTCCGAGTGACATCCGCGGCGACGCCAACACCTTTCTCGAAGCGATGCGCCGGGTCGACCGCGACCCGAGCGTCGTTGACGACCCCCAGGTCGCCGACGCCGTCGAAAACGTGAACCGCCGCGCCGCCAACGGATGCGGCTTCTTCGAGCGAGACGCCGGTTCGGGTCTCTGACGAGATCGGCGCGCCCTCAGCCGGAGCCGCCGCCGGCGTTTGGGTAGCTCAGGCAGCCGGCGCGTCGACGGACGGCCGCTTCTCGCGGTCGCGCCAGTGCAGGAGGAACACACAGGACGCGCCGGCACCGAGGAACGCGAGCGAGATCGCCTCGGCGATCCCTTGCTGGCGCTCGACATCGCCACCCGTCCCACTGGTCACGCCGGGGGCGATCGCCCGGAACACTCCGTAGGCCCCGAAGGCTGCCGCGACGAGCACCACGACCACGGCGAGGAAGCACACGATGGCGACGTAACGCGCCGGTGTGCGCCGACCATTGGCGTCCTCATCACGGCGAGCAGCCACGAGGATCAGGATCGCACCGACGGTCGCTGCCGGGATCCCCAGCAGGAGCGCACTGACGGTCGCTGACTGGTCCATGGTGACCTCCCAGATCATGGCGAGCTCCCCCCAGGAGCTCTCCATGATCGTAGGACGGGCGCGGCCCGCCGCGGTGGTTCCCGCGTGCCGGCTCCGGCGCCGATGTCAGCCGCGGGCGCGGTAGGTCGCGCGGCCGTCGACCGCGTCCTTGTTGAGCCGCTTCGACAGGTGGAGGCCCTCGAGCAGAAACTCCACGGCCGACGCCACGCCCGCCGGGGTCTCGCCGACCTCCAGCTCAGCCAGCACGCGACGCAACTCGGGCATCGTCGCGAGCAACCCGGCGTAGTCGGTCGAAGGAACGTCTTCTCCGACGTGTACGACCTTCCCGTCGTCGAATGCCACGACCAGCTCACCGAGC
>DASRPD010000007.1:0-4271 GCA_035646535.1 Acidimicrobiia bacterium | reverse complement strand
CGTCAGCGGGGCCGAGCTTCCGACTCAGGATGCAGACGAGTTGGTCCGTCTCACCGAGAGCACGGACGTGTTTGCTCGGGTGTCACCCGAGCAAAAGCTACGGCTCGTCGAGGCGCTGCAATCTCGAGGTCACATCGTGGCCATGACCGGCGACGGTGTGAACGACGCGCCCGCGTTGCGACAAGCCGACATCGGTGTCGGTATGGGTCGCAGTGGCACCGACGCGGCCAAGGAGGCGGCGGACGTGGTGCTCACCGACGACAACTTCGCGACCATCGAAGCCGCGATCGAAGAGGGGCGCACCGTCTTCGACAACCTCACCAAGTTCATCGTGTGGGCATTGCCGACCAGCATGGGCGAAGGCCTCGTGATCCTCGTCGCCGTGGCGTTCGCGGCCACCTTGCCGATCCTGCCGCTCCAGGTGCTGTGGGTGAACATGACCACGGCCGTGGTCCTGGGGCTCACGTTGGCGTTCGAACCGGCCGAGCCCGGCCTTACGCGGCGTGCCCCCCGTGACCCGACCGGCCCGATCCTCAGCCGCGAGCTCGTCGCTCGTATGGCGCTCGTGGCCACGCTCATGGTGATCGGCGCATTCGGCCTGTTCGAATGGGAGCTCGATCACGGCGCGACGAATGCCGAGGCGCGCACGGTGGCAGTGGCTGCGTTCGTGCTGATCGAGCTCACGTACCTTTTCAACTGCCGAACCCTCACCTACTCACGGCGTCGCGGTGCGCTCCTTCGGAACCCGTTGGTTCCATTCGGCGTCGCGGCGATGGTCGGTCTCCAGCTGCTCTACACCTACGCTCCGTTCATGAACTCCCTCTTCGGGAGCGCGCCGATCGGACTCCCGGCATGGTCACGCGCTCTCGGCGTCGCCATCGTGGTGGCACTCATCGTGTCGGCAGAGAAGTGGCTCCGTCGCCCTCGCACCGGTGGTGAGGTCGATGTCGCGATCGGCGGCGCCGGCGGCGCGTAGGCTGCCGGTTGGCAGCGTGGCCGGCTCGGTAGTCGAAAGGATCGGATCGCATGGCGGATGAATGGGGCCCACTCGGACCGTAGGTAGGGGAGTGGGAAGGCGAAGGCGGTCTCGACACCGCGTACTCGCATTCGGCCCACGAGGTGCTCGAGACGCCCTACCTCGAGAAGCTCACCTTCAAGCCATTCGGGCCGGTCGCGAACGGGCACCAATCGCTGTACGGGTTGGACTACAAGACCGCGATGTGGCGTGACAACGAGGACAACCCCTTCCACACCGAGGTCGGCTACTGGCTGTGGGATGCGGCGACCGGCGAGGTGATGCGCGGTTTCGTCGTGCCACGGGGGATCACCGTCCTCGCGGGTGGCACGGCCACCGCGGACGCCAAGACGTTCGAGCTGGCGGCCGCGCTCGGCGAGCCGCAGTACTCGATCGGTGAGAACAAGTACCTCGCCGACAACGCGTCGACGCGCAGCTACACCGTCACCGTGACGGTGAACGACGACGGCACGTGGTCGTACGATGAGACCACGATGCTGAAGATGAACGACTTCGACGAGCCCTTTGCCCACACGGACCACAACACCCTGCACAAGACGGGCTGAGTCGGAAGCCGCCGATCAGTGGTGATGATGGGGGTCGTCGACGAGCAGCGAGCCGTCGGCGAGGCGGAGCATGCGACCGCCGAATGCTTCGCCGAGGGGTCCGGGCTGAAGCACCTCGGTCGGTGAGCCGAACGCGATCTGTTTGGTTGCGAGCAGCAGCACGGCGTCGCAGCGCCGCGCGTCGTCGAAGTCGTGCGTGGTCACGACCACTGTGCGGCCGGCGATCCGTTCGGCGTCGATCACCTCGAGGATCAGCTGCCGCGTGACGACGTCGATTCCGGCGATCGGCTCGTCGAGCAGGAGTAGCTCAGCACCCTGCGCGAGTCCCTGGGCAACGAGCACCCGCTGCCGCTGGCCTCCTGAGAGCTCGTGCATCTGGCGTCCGATGAGCTCGGTGAGCTCGAGCCGCTCGATGGCGTCTGCGACCCGATTGCGGTCGGCGGGTCGGAACCGACGAAACAGCCCGACTCGGGGATAGCGCGCCATGCGAACGACGTCGCGGACGGTGAGCGGCAGGCCGGGGTCGACATCAGTCGTCTGGAGCACGAGGGCGACGCCGCCACGCTGACCGAGCGCGGGGACCTCGAGCCGGCCGCCGGCCGGTGGCATGAGACCGGCCGTGGCGCGCAGCAGCGTGGACTTGCCGGAACCGTTGGGACCGATCACGGCGATCGTGTGGCCTCGAGGCACGACGAAGTCGGCGTCTCGGACGGCGACGGCCGACCCGTAGGTGAGCGTCAGATCAACAGCGGTGAGCGCGGCCGTGGGCATGAGAGGTAGCCAGCGTACGGCTCGGCAGATCGTCGTACCCGGTTGCACCCGACGCCGGCGACGGCCATAGTATCGCGAGAGTAAGAGTCATTCTCAATAAGGACGGTTGCTCCCGTGCGCTGGTCGACTTCAGTTCCGCTCGTGGTCGCGGGGGCGCTTGCGGTCGCCGTCGGCGCGTGTGGAGGTCAGGGCGATGGCGACGTTGCGAACCGCGACGCTCCCGAGGTCGTGGTGACCACGAGCGTGCTCGCTGATGTCGTGGGGCAACTCGTCGGGGACCAGGTGGTCGTCGAGACGGTGATACCGGCCGGCTCCGATCCGCACGACTTCCAGGCGTCGGCGCGCCAGGTTGCCGCGATGCACGAGGCTGACGTCATCGTGACGAACGGCGCCGGCTTCGAGGAGGGTCTCCTGGACACGATCGAGGCGGCCGAGGCCGACGGCGTCGCGGTGTGCACGGCTCTCGACGGCGTCGACACGCTGCAGCTCGGCGGGGGCGTCGACCCGCACTTCTTTGCGGATCCATCACGGATGGCGGAGTCCGCCTCGTCGCTGGTCGATTGCATTGCGAACAACGTGTCCGGGCTCGATGTCGAGGCGCTCCGAACCGACAGTCGCGGCTACATCGACGAGCTCGAAGCCCTCGACGCGGAGACCGAGGCGCAGCTCGCGGTCATCCCCGACGACCGACGGGTCCTGATCACGAACCACGACGTGTTCGGTTACTTTGCCGATCGCTACCGGTTCGAGGTGGCCGGCGCCGTCATCCCGAGTGGAACCACGCTGGCCCAGGCCGACGCACGGGCACTCGCAGAGCTGGCCGAGCTGATCGCGAGCGAGGGCGTCCCGGCCCTGTTCGCGGACGCGTCGTCATCGCGGGAGCTTGTCGACGCGCTGGCCGACGAGGCCGGAGATATCGAGGTGGTGGTGTTGTATTCGGAATCGCTCGGCCCCGATGGCTCCGACGGGCAGACCTACATCGATATGGTGCGAACGAACGCTGCCCGGATCGCCGACGCTCTCGGCTGACCGAGACGCAGTCCACGCCCCCGTTCGAGAGAGCTCTCGGTCATGTCCTGGTTGGTCGACACATTCGAGCCGGAGTTCATGCAGCGGGCGCTGCTGGCCGGTCTCCTCGCGGTCGTGGCGACGTCGGTCGTGGGGACGTGGGTCGTGCTGAGGGGCCTCGCCTTTCTCGGTGACGCGCTCGCGCACGGCGTGCTTCCGGGCCTCGCGCTGGCCGTGTTGTGGGGGTTCAGCCCCGTCGTCGGTGCTCTGGGCGCCGCGGTGGTGATGAGCCTCGCGGTGACCGTCGTGTCGAGCCGAACCCGGCTTCGTGAGGACACGGGGATCGGCCTGTTGTTCGTCGGGATGCTCGCGCTCGGTGTGATCATCGTGTCGCGGTCTCAGTCGTTCGCGACGAGCGTGACGGACCTGCTGTTCGGTGATGTGCTCGGGGTCACGCCCGGTGACCTCCGCACCCAGGCAATCGCCGCGGGTGTGGTCGTCGTCGCGGCCGGCCTGCTCTACCGGCCGTTGCTCGCACTCGCCTTCAACCGTGACAAGGCCGCCACGCTCGGGATGCGGCCGGGGCTGGCTCACGCGGCGCTCATGATCATGGTGGCGGTCTCGATCGTCGCGTCGTTCAAGGCGATCGGGACCCTCTTGGTGTTCGGGCTCCTGATCGGCCCGCCGGCCACCGCGACCCTCCTCGTGCGGCGGGTGCCGCTCATCATGGTGTCGGCGATGGGAATCGGCGCGGTCTGTGTCGTGGCCGGTCTGACGATCAGCTTTCACCACGGAACGGCCGGTGGTGCGACGATCGCCGGGCTCGCGGTAGCAGTGTTCTTCGCCGTGTTCGCGGTGCAGGAGGTCCGCCGCTTCGTGCGCGATCGCCGGGCTCGCCGACGTCTCCTGCC
>DASRPD010000006.1:0-20458 GCA_035646535.1 Acidimicrobiia bacterium | reverse complement strand
CCCTTCGTGCACCAACGGGCTGTCTCGGGGCGGGGCTCGGGGCGGGGCTCGCGGTTCGGGCTAGAACTTCTGGCTAGAACTTCTGGCTAGAACTTCTGGCTAGAAGGCCGCGAGCTCGCGCTCGAGCTGGCCCAGCCCCATCGGGCCCAGGTCCAGGGCCCGGCGATGGAAGGCCTTCAGGTCGAAGTCCCCGCCGGCTCGAGCCTTCGCGGCGGCGCGGGCACCGAGCCACACCCGCTCGCCGACCTTGTAGCTGATTGCCTGCGCTGGCATTCCGAGGTAGCGATCGACCTCCGATGCCATGAAGTCCTCGGGAAACCACGACCGTTCGATCACGAACGGAAGGGCCAGCTCGGGCGTCCACGTCTCGCCGCCGTGGTAGGGCTCGCGCTCGGGGATCGCCAGCTCGAGGTGCATCCCGATGTCCACGACGACTCGCACCGCGCGCATCGCCTGGGCGCGCAGCATGCCGAGCTCGTACGCGGGGTCGTCCAGGTAGCCGAGCTCGCCCATGAGCCGTTCGGCGTACAGCGCCCACCCTTCGGCGTGGCCGGCCGAGCCGGCGAGGGTGCGCTGGTAGCGGCTCAAGCGGTCCGCGAGGTAGCGCACCTGCGCGATCTGGAGATGATGGCCGGGGACACCTTCGTGGTAGCAGATCGACACCTCGCCCCATAGCGCGAAGCTGGTCTTGCCGAGCGTTGGGTACCAGGTGCGCCCCGGTCGGCTGAAGTCCTCAGAGGGTCCCGTGTAGTACATCGCGGCGGCACCGCCGGGCGGGGCGATCATTGCCTCCACCCGCTTGACCGGCTCGGGGATGTCGAAGTGGACGCCGTCCAGCTCGGCGATCGTGGCCTCCATCAGGTCCTGGAGCCAGCCGCGGAACTCGTCGACTCCGTCGATCCTGCGGTGCGGATCGGTCTCCAGATGCTCGATCACCTCGGGGAGCGGCCGGCCGGCCAGGACGCGCTCGCCCACCTCGGCCATGGCGTGCTCGATGCGGTACAGCTCGTCCCAGCCCCACGCGTAGGTCTCGGCGAGATCCAGATCGATGCCGTTGAACGAACGGGACCACAACGAGTAGCGGTCGATGCCGACGGCGTCGGGCGCGTCGGCGTGGGGGGAGTAGTCGGCGGCCAGGTACCGGGCGAACGCGGCGTAGGCGGCGGTGGCGCGCTCGGCGCGCTCGGCGAGCGTCGTCCGCAGCGCCGGCGCGTCGATGCCCGATTCGTCGAACCGGTCGACGAGACCGGCGAAGAACGGCCGCGTCCCGGCGGTGTCGATCCCGGCCCAGGTCTCGGCCTGTCGTGTGCACGCCACGACCTGACGTCGTGCGCTGACGAGGCTCTGGTCGATGCCGTCGGTCAGGGTGGCTTGGATGCCCGAGAGGCCCTGGGGGACCAGCGCGAGTCGGGCCGCGATCGTCGCCCAGTCGGCCTCGGTGTCGGTTGGCAGGAGATCGAAGCACTGGCGCACGCTCTGCACCGGGCTGCCGAGCACCCGCAGGAGCCGGAAGCTCTCGCCGGCCTCGGCGCGATCGATGGCGAGCTCGAGGTCGTGGCGCATCACGTCGGCCGCCAGGCGGTCGGCGTCGGTTTCGGGGGGCGTCTCGTCGAGCTCACGGATCGTGGTCCGGGCGAGCTCGGTGCGCTCGGCGAACCCGTCGGGGGAGTAGTCCGTCATCTCGCCGTCGTGGCCAGTGAGCCCACGGAACGTGGCCGCGACCGGATCGAGCGCGGCGGCGCGGGCGACGTACCGGTCGGCGAGGTCGTAGGTGGCGGACATGGCCGCGATCCTACGGTGGTCGCGAGTGGCGGAGGGACGCCGAGGGGCACGGTCCGACCACGGCGGTCTCGGCGACCTCGGCGACCTCGACGGCTCGGACCGGTGCGGTCGGTCGCGTTAGGTTGCGCGCCATGACTGGTTTCCGCACCGAGTCCGACAGCTTTGGTCCGATCGACGTCGCCGTCGGTCGCTACTGGGGTGCCCAGACCCAGCGATCGTTGCATCACTTCTCGGTGGCCGACGACCGCATGCCCGAGGCGGTCGTGCGGTCCATGGCCGTGCTGAAGAAGGCCGCCGCGCTGGTCAACCGCGACCTGGGCAAGCTCTCGGACGAGCACGCGCAGCTCATCGCGACCGCGGCCGACGAGGTCATCGCCGGTGACCTGAGCGACCATTTCCCGCTGTACGTGTGGCAGACCGGTAGCGGCACGCAGACGAACATGAACGTCAACGAGGTGATCTCCAACCGGGCGATCGAGCTTGCCGGCGGCGCGCTCGGCTCCAAGGACCCGATCCACCCGAACGACCACGTGAACATGTCGCAATCGTCCAACGACACGTTCCCGACGGCCATGAACATCGCCGCGGTCGAGGAGATCACCCACCGTCTCCTGCCCTCGGTCCGTGCACTCCGCGACGCACTGGACGCGAAGTCCACGGCGTTCGCCGACATCGTGAAGATCGGCAGGACCCACCTGCAGGATGCCGTGCCCCTCACGCTCGGCCAGGAGCTCTCGGGCTACGTGGCCCAGCTCGATGCCGACGTGACGCGCGTCGAAGCGGCGGTCACCGGCCTCTACGAGCTCGCCATCGGGGGGACCGCGGTCGGTACCGGCATCAACACCCATCCCGAGTTCGCCGACCGTGCCGCCGCGGCCATCGCGCAGCTCACCGACCTTCCGTTCCGGTCCGCCGCGAACAAGTTCGCGGCCCTCGCCGCGCACGACGACATCGTGTTCGCCGGCGGCGCGGTGAAGACGCTGGCGGTGAGCCTCATGAAGATCGCCAACGATGTCCGGTGGCTCGGCTCGGGCCCGCGCGCCGGTATCGGCGAGCTCGTCCTGCCCGAGAACGAGCCGGGTTCGTCGATCATGCCGGGCAAGGTGAACCCGACGCAGTCGGAAGCGCTGACGATGGTCTGCGTCCAGGTGCTCGGCAACGACACCGCGATCGCCCTGGCGGGCTCCATGGGCAACTTCGAGCTCAACGTCTTCAAGCCCGTCATGATCTTCAACCTCCTGCACAGCGTGGACCTGCTCACCGACGCATGCGAGAACTTCCGTCGGTTCTGCATCGAGGGGTTGGAGCCGAACCGCGAGCAGATCGCCACCTACGTCGCGCAGTCGCTCATGCTCGTGACCGCGCTCAATCCGGTCATCGGCTATGACCGTGCCGCGCAGATCGCCAAGAAGGCCCATCAGGAGCACACGACACTGCGGGAGGCCGCGCTGGCCCTCGGGTTCCTGAGCGCCGAGGCGTTCGACGACGCGGTGCGCCCCGAGGACATGACCCACCCCTGAGCCCTGTGGCTGCGCCCGCCTCGGCCTGCCGGGGAGGCAGAATCGGGGGCATGCAGCTCGGCGGGGTCCACGCGATCGTCACCGGAGGATCCTCGGGCATCGGCCTCGAGACCGCCCGGCGACTCGGAGATCGGGGCGCACGCGTGTCGCTGGTGGCCCGTGACCGCACTCGACTCGCGGCCGCGCAGCGCGAGACGGGCGCGATCGCGACTGCGTCGATCGATGTCACCGACCCCGACGCGGTCGCCAACGGCTTCGCGCGACTCACCGCCGCGCACGGTCCGTGCGACCTGCTCGTGACCTCGGCCGGCGCGGCCGAGCCCGGGTACTTCGAGCGACTCGACGCGCAGGTCTTCCGTGACCAGATGGACCTCGACTACTTCGGCACGTTGCACTGTGTGCGCGCCGTGGTGCCCGCGATGCTGGAACAGGGCGGCGGGACGATCGTCGGCATCTCCTCGACGGCGGGGCTCATCGGCGTGTTCGGCTTCACCGCATACGCGCCGGCGAAGTACGCGGTACGGGGGTTGATGGATGCTCTGCGCGCCGAGCTGGCCCCGCGCGGCATTCGCGTCTCGTGCGTCTACCCGCCCGACACCGACACCCCAGGCCTCGCGCGCGAGAACCTCACCAAACCCCCCGAAACCGTGGCGGTCAGCGGGTCGATCAAGGCGGTGCCGCCCGAGAAGGTCGCCGCGGCCATCGTGCGCGGCATCGAACGCGACCGCGCCGACATCACCTGCGATCCCCGGACCGCGCTGGTATTGCGCGGCGGTGGGCTCCTCGCGCCGGTGATCGGGCGCATGATGGCTCGTCAGGTACGCCGCGTCGCGAATCCCTAGACTACGGGCATGACTCTCTACGACCTCCCGATCGCCGACCTCGACGGCCGCCCGACCGACCTCTCGGACTACGCAGGCAAAGCCCTGCTGCTCGTGAACGTCGCGTCGCAATGCGGGCTCACCCCGCAATACGCCGGACTCCAGCAGCTCCACGACTCCTACGGCTCCCGGGGCTTCGAGGTGCTCGGGTTTCCGTGTAACCAGTTTCTCGGCCAGGAGCCGGGTACGTCGGATGAGATCAAGACCTTCTGTGAGACCAGCTACGGCGTGACCTTCCCACTGTTCGAGAAGATCGAGGTCAACGGCGACGGTCGCCACGCGCTCTACGACCAGCTCGTCGATGTCGCCGACGTGGCCGACGGCCACACCGGCGAGATCCGCTGGAACTTCGAGAAGTTCCTGGTCAGCCCGGGTGGCGACGTCGTGGCTCGGTTCAGCCCGACGGTGACGCCCGACGACCCGGCGGTCGTCGAGGCGATCGAGGGCCAGCTCCCCACCTGAACCGTCGGCCGTTCGGCAGCCCGCTCTCCAGGCTGGGCGGTAAAGCTGACCGCTCGAGTCGGGAATAGACCCCGGCCACGCGTCGTTCTTCTCCGAGCACTCTCGTACTCGTGCGATCGGAGAAGGTCATGGCGTCAACTGGAAGCTCGACCGCGGAAGTCCCGACCGCGGAAGACCCGACCGCGGAAGACCCGACCGCGGGGAATTCCGGGTCCGCCACCACCGGGCTCGGCGGGATCGCACTGCCGGTCCTGCCCCTCAGCACCGGCGTGGTGCTACCGAACACGGTGGCGACGCTCACCCTCGATACCGATGAGGCGCGCGCGGCTGTGGCCGCTGCGACCGAGGGTGACGGCCGGTTGCTGCTCGTGCCGCGGATCGACGGGCGGTTTGCCCGGGTGGGTACCGTCGCCAAGGTCGAGGAGTCGGGGGAGCTGCCGAACGGCGCCCAGGCGGCGATCCTGCGAGGCGAACATCGCGCCCGGCTCGGAGCCGGCGTCACCGGCGCGGGCAGCGCGCTGTGGGTCGAAGCCACCGAGATCCAGGATCCAGAGCCGGCCGGCCCGGCGGCCGAGCTCGGTCGCGAGCTCCGCGGCGTGTTGTCGGTGCTGGCCGAGCGCCGCCGATCCCGGCGGCTGCCGGAGCTGTTGCGCTCGACGGTCGATCCGGGCGCGCTGGCGGATGGCTTCGGTGCCTGGAGTGACCTGCCGCCGGAGCGCACGGTCGAGCTGCTCGAGACCGTCGACGTCGAAGCGCGCGTCGGTCTGGTGTTGGAGTGGGCTCGGGAGTCGCTCGCCGAGCACGAGGTCGCGGATCGCATTCGCACCGAGGTGGGCGAGGGCATGGAGCGCCAACAGCGCGAGTTCCTTCTGCGTCGGCAGCTCGCGGCGATCCGCGAGGAGCTGGGCGAAGGTGACGACGGCGACGCGGTGGGGGAGTACCGGCGGCGCGCGTCCGAACGGGACCTGCCGGACCACGTGCGCACCGCGCTCGATCGGGAGATCGACCGGCTCGAGCGGACGGGTGAGCAGAGCCCGGAGCAGGGCTGGATCCGGACGTGGCTGGACACGATCCTCGAGTTGCCCTGGGACGTGCGTTCCGATGCCCCGGTCGACATCGCCGCGGCGCGGGCCGTGTTGGACGCCGACCACACCGGACTCGACGACGTGAAGCAGCGCATCGTCGAGGCGCTTGCGGTCGCCAAGCTGCGCGCCGAGCGGGGAGTCACCGGTTCCGCCAACGGACTGATCCTCGCGTTGGTCGGCCCACCCGGCGTCGGCAAGACCAGCCTCGGCGAGTCGGTCGCGCGCGCCACCGGTCGGAAGTTCGTGCGCGTGGCCCTCGGGGGTGCGCGAGACGAAGCCGAGATCCGAGGTCACCGACGTACCTACGTCGGCGCGGCGCCCGGCCGCATCGCCCGCGCGCTTACCGAGGCGGGAACGATGAACCCCGTCGTCCTGCTCGACGAGGTCGACAAGGTCGGCGCCGACTGGCGCGGTGATCCCACGAGCGCGCTGCTCGAGGTGCTCGACCCCGCGCAGAACCACACCTTCCGCGACCACTACCTCGAGGTGGATCTCGACTTGTCCGACGTGCTGTTCCTCGCCACAGCCAACGTGGTCGAGACGATTCCCGCTCCGCTGCTCGACCGCATGGAGGTGGTCCGCCTGGACGGTTACACCGAGGACGAGAAGGTCGCCATCGCCCGTGATCACCTGTTCGCCCGCCAACGGGCACAGAACGGGCTCACCGAGGACGAGATCTCGCTTGCGGACGACGCGCTGCGCAGCATCGTCACCGACTACACGCGCGAGGCCGGTGTGCGGAACCTCGAGCGGGAGCTGGCCAAGCTCGTCCGCAAGGTCGCGGCGATGGTCGTCGCCTCCGGAACGCCTGAAGGGTCCGAGGACTCCGAAGCGTCGGGGTCATCCCGGCCGTCGGTGTCATCCGGGTCGTCGGGGCCCCTGGTGATCGAAGCGGCCGACTTGGGCACACACCTCGGGCGAACCCGCTTCTTCTCCGAGCAGGCCGACGAACGCACCACCACGCCCGGAACGGCAACGGGGCTGGCGGTCACCGGCGCCGGTGGCGACGTCCTGTTCGTGGAGGCGAGCGCGGTCGCGACCGGCAAGGCCGGCGACGTGAGCCTCACGCTCACCGGCCAGCTCGGCGACGTGATGAAGGAGTCCGCCGAGATCGCGCTCACCTACGTACGGGCCCACGCCGACGAGCTCGGTGTCGACCCGACGGCGCTGGACGGAAGGCGGTTTCACGTGCACGTGCCCGCGGGCGCGGTCCCCAAGGACGGGCCGTCGGCGGGCGTCACGATGACCACTGCGCTGGTGAGTCTCCTCACCGGTCGGCCCGTCATCGCGGACGTCGGGATGACGGGTGAGATGACGCTGGCGGGCCGAGTCCTGCCCATCGGTGGCGTGAAGCAGAAGGTGCTCGCAGCGCAACGGGCAGGGCTGACGACGGTCGTGCTGCCGGCCCGCAACGGCCCCGACCTCGATGACGTGCCCGAAGCGGTACGCGACGCGATGACGTTCCGTCTCGCTTCGACCGTCGACGAGGTCCTCGGCTGGGCGCTCGAGCCGCCCTCGGAACCACCCTCCGAACCGCTGCTGGCCGCCTGAGCCCACCCTTTGGCGTCGCTCGTCGGGAACGATCCCCGACCGGTGACGCAAAAGTCGGTGAGCGGCGCGGGCGACGTCAGTAGCGTGGCCGGGTGTTGAGCGCGCGGGACGTCACCGTCGACCGTGGTGGTCGACGGATCCTCGACGCCGTATCCCTCACCATCGGGGCTCGTCAGCGCGTCGGCATCGTCGGCCCGAACGGGATCGGCAAGACCACGCTGCTGCGCGTCCTGGCGGGTCTCGACGAGCCCGGGTCGGGCCGGATCGAGCGCGCGCCCGCGGCCCTGACCGTTGGCTACCTCCCCCAGGAGTCCGATGCCCACCTCGACGAGACGTTGGCGGACTACCTGGCCCGGCGCACCGGAGTGGCCGGCGCGTCCGCCGCGCTCGACGCGCGCACCGAGGAGCTCGCCGCCGGCGCCGATGCGGTCGACGCGTACACCGAGGCGCTCGAGCGGTTCCTCGCCCTCGGTGGTGACGAGTTCCACGCACGCGCCGCGACCGTCTGTGCCGACGTCGGCCTTCCCGCGGACCGGCTCGGTGTGCCGGTCGGTGCGTTGTCGGGGGGCCAGGCGGCCCGCGCCGGGCTCGCGGCGATCCTGCTCGCCCGCTTCGATGTCTTCCTGCTCGATGAGCCGACCAACGATCTGGACTTTGCCGCGCTCGATCGTCTCGAGCAGTTCGTGACGGGGTCACCGGCGGCGATGGTCATCGTCTCGCACGACCGGGCGTTTCTCGACGTCGCGGTCGAGCGGATCATCGAGCTCGAGGAGCACACGCACCGCGCGGTGGCCTACGACGGCAATTGGAGCGACTACGTGGCGGCGCGCGAGCTGGCCCGTCGGCACGGCTACGAGGAACACGAGAAGTACCAGTCCGAACGGCGCACGCTCGCCGATCGGGCTCGCACGCAGCGTGGGTGGTCAGAGGAGGGCGTTCGCCGGGTGAAGCGCAGCGGTGAGACGGACAAGTTCATCCGCCACGCCAAGATCCAGAGCAGCGAGAAGCAGGCCTCCAAGGCGAAACAGACCGAGCGGGCCTTGGCCCGGCTCGAGGCGCGCGCGCTCGACAAGCCCTGGGAGGGCTGGGAGCTCGACTTGAGCTTCGAAGCCGGTGAGCGCAGCGGCGACGTGGTGGCTCGTCTCGACGGCGTGGTCGTGCGCCGGGGCCCGTTCACCCTCGGTCCGCTCGATCTCGAGATCGGTTGGCAGGATCGTCTGGCGCTCGTCGGACCGAACGGCAGCGGCAAGACGACCCTCCTGCGAGCGCTCCTCGGCACCCAGGCGATCGACGAGGGGCACCGGTGGGTGGGGCCGGGGGTTCGCTTCGCCACGCTCGACCAGGCTCGGGAGGTGTTGGGGAGTGACGGCCCGCTCCTCGACGCGTTCTGCGCGCGGACCGGGCTGCTCGCCGGCGACGCGCGCTCCCAGCTGGCCAAGCTCGGCCTCGACGCCGACGCCGTGGCGCGACCACCGGCGTTGCTGTCACCGGGGGAGCGAAGTCGGGCGATCCTGGCTGCCCTGTCGGTGAGCCGCGCGAACTGCCTCGTTCTCGACGAGCCGACGAACCATCTCGACCTCCCGGCGATCGAACAGCTCGAAGCCGCGCTCGACACGTACGAGGGCACGATCGTGTTGGTCACCCACGACCGTCGACTCCTCGAGACCGTCGCGATCACCCGCACCCTCGAGCTCACCTGAGCCCACATCTCCCAGTTTGGCGTCGCAGGGCATGAATAGTTCATGGCCTGCGACGCCAAAGTGACGGGGGGTCAGGCGAGGTGTTCGAGCGGCGGTAGTCGCTGTTCGGGGCGACGGTCTCGAGCGCGGGGGACTCGCCGGCGGCGATGGGGAAGTGACAGGCCACGAAGTGGCCGGGCGCGAACGTGCGCATCTCCGGCTCCTGGGTCGCGCACACGTCGGTGGCACGCGGGCAGCGGGTCCGGAAGCGACAGCCGCTCGGCGGGTCCAGCGGCGACGGGATCTCCCCGCTGACTCCGGGGATGTCGATGGGGGTGACCTCGGGGTCGGGCACCGGGATCGCCGACAGCAGCGCGGCAGTGTACGGGTGCGCGGGCTGTTCGTAGACCGTGTCGGGGTCACCGACCTCGCACAGCTTGCCGAGGTACATGACCGCGACCCGGTCGGAGATGTTCTTCACGACCGCGAGGTCGTGCGCGATGAAGATCAGCGTCAGCCCGTAGCGGGCCTTCATGTCCTCGAGCAGGTTGATGATCTGGGCCTGGACACTCACGTCCAGCGCCGAGACCGGCTCGTCGCAGATGATGAGCTTCGGTTCGGTGGCGACGGCGCGGGCGATGGAGATGCGCTGGCACTGACCGCCGGAGAACTCGTGCGGCCGGCGCGGGCCGGCCGCCTCCGGGTCGATCCCGACCGTGTCGAGCACCTCGTCGACCTTGGCCGTACGGGACTCGGCGTCGCCGAGCTTCCAGATGTCGAGACCCTCGCGGACGATGTCGCGCACGCGGCGTCGTGGGTTGAGCGAGCTGATCGGGTCCTGGAAGATCATCTGCAGCTTGGGTCGGGTCTGGCGGAGCTGCTCGCCGCGGAGCTCGGTGAGCTCCTGGCCCAGGAACGCCACCGAACCGCTCTTGGGCTTGACGAGCTGCATGATGGCCCGACCGGTGGTGCTCTTGCCGCAGCCGGACTCGCCGACGAGACCGAGGGTCTCGCCTTCCATCACGTCGATGCTCAGGTCGGAGACTGCGTGCACGGTGGCGCCGCGCCCGGCCGGGAACTCGACGACGAGTCGTTCGACCCGCAACATCGCCTCGCCCTCCGCTCGGAGGTGCGCGGTGCCGCTGCCGGCCATGTCAGCTACCTCCCACGTGGGGACCGCCGGCGAGGGGTGCGGCGGTCGCGGTTGTCGCACCGTTGGCGTGCACGCCGGCGATCTTGGCGGCCTTGGCGGCCTCGGCCGCCGACGCGAGGCCCGCGGCTTCGTTCGCCTCGAGCGCGGCGCGGCTCTCGGGTGTGCCCACCGGGATCCAGCACCGGAACTCGTGTCCGGGGGTGGGGGCTTCCACCAGTGGGGGCTCCTCCTCGATGCACCGGGGCTGCACGTACGGACAGCGGGGGCTGAACTTGCAGCCCTGCGGGGGGGCGACGATGTCCGGCGGGCGGCCGGTGATGCTCAACAGCCGGGTATGGCTCGGTGCGGCGATCTTCGGGATCGACAACAACAATGCCTCGGTGTACGGATGACGCAGCTCGGAGAACAGCACCTTCGTAGGAGCCTTCTCGACCACCCGTCCCGCGTACATGACCATGATGTCGTCGGCGCGCCCGGCGACGACGCCGAGGTCGTGGGTCACGAGGATCATCGCCATGTACCGCTCGCGCTGCTGATCCTGGAGCAGGTCGAGGATCTGGGCCTGCACCGTGACGTCGAGCGCGGTGGTGGGCTCGTCGGCGAACAGGAGCTTGGGCCCGCAGGCGATGGCGATGGCGATCATGATGCGCTGTCGCATCCCGCCGGACATCTGGTGCGGATATTCCTTGAGGCGCCGGGACGCCTCGGGGATCCCGACCGACTGCAACAGCGCGAGGGCGAGCTCACGCGCGTAGGACTTCGAGATGTCGAGGTGCTGCAAGAGCATCTCGGTGATCTGCTTGCCGATCTTCATGACCGGGTTGAGCGAGGTCATCGGGTCCTGGAACACCATCGACATCTGCGAGCCCCACAGGGAACGGAGCTCGGCGTCGGTGGCGTCGATGATCTCGCGCCCCTCGAAGGTGATCGAGCCGGTGCGCTCGGTTCCCGACTTGGGCAGCAAGCCCATGATCGAGCGGGCGAGCACGGTCTTGCCCGACCCGGACTCGCCGACGACGCCCAACGTCTTGCCGCGCTCGAGCGACAGGCTCACGCCGTCCACCGCGCGGGCGATGCCGCGGCTGGTGTGAAAGTGCGTGTGCAGATCTTCGACCGCGAGCAGCGGACCATCGAGCGGCGCCGCTTCGAACCGCTCGCCGGTCGGAGCGGCCTTCTTGTGGCGTTTCACAGGGCGGACTCCCGGACGTCGGTACGGGCACGAATGACGTCACCCAGATAGTTCAGCGACAACACCGTGAGGAAGATGACCAGCGACGGGGCGAGCACGATGTGGGGCGACGCCTTGAGATCGGCCTGACCGGCGCTGATCATGTTCCCCCAGGTGATGACAGACGGGTTCACGCCCGCCCCGACGATCGCGAGACCCGCTTCGGCCACGATCACCACCGCGACCGACAGGATGGCGATCGCGAACATCGCGGGCAGCGTGTTGGGCAGCACCTCGCGCAACATGACCCGGCCGTGCTTGGCGCCCTGGGCGCGCGCGGCCACGACGAACTCGCGTTCGGACCACGAGAGGCTCGATGCGCGGGTGATGCGCGCGAGCACCGGTGTGGCCACGATCGCCAGCGCGAAGGTCACGAACCACACCGTGTGGCCGAGCACCTCGACGACGAAGATCGCCAACACGAGTTGGGGGAACGCGAGGAGGATGTCCAGGAGGGAGCCGATGAACCCCCCTACCTTGCCCTTGAAGTACCCCGAGAGCATGCCGAGGAACCCACCGACCAGGAAGCCGAGCCCGATCGAGACGAACCCGATGATCAGCGACGCCCGCCCGCCCCAGATCGTGCGGGAGAAGACGTCGAGGCCGGACGCGTCCAGGCCGAACGGGTGGTCCAGGCTCGGCGCGGCCGCAATCACCGACAGCGAGCCGTCGCTGCTGAGCTCGGGGAGGGTCGAGTCCCGCTTGGGATCGGGAATCGGCAGGATCGGCGCGGCGATGGCCGAGCCGATCACGAGGATGAGCCAGATCGCGGCCAGCCAGGCGCCGATGCCGAGACGCTTGCGCCCGGCGGCCGCCCCGGCGATCTCGGGGCCGGCTTCGACCGCCGCGATCTGGAGGCTCGCGGCGTCGGGCGGCACCATCTCGCGCCGCTCGTCGGTCGCGAGGGACCGGATGATCTCCTCGCCGGGTTCAGCTGACGGCTCGGGCATGACGGATCCGCGGGTCGAGGACGGAGTAGAGGATGTCGACACCGAAGTTGAGGATCACGTAGAAGAACGCGATCAACACGACGAGCGACTGGATCTCGAGGGTTTGTTGGCGGAAGATGGCTTCGGCCAGCTCGCCGCCGATGCCGGGGACCTTGAAGATCCGCTCGATGATGATCGCGCCGCCGATCAGCGCGCCGACGTTGAGGCCGGCCACGGTGAGCAGCGTCAGGCTCGACGGCCGCAGCGCATGACGGAGCAGCACGCGCCGGGTCGGGAGGCCCTTGGCCTTGGCGGTGGTGATGAAGTCCTCCTGCAGCGTGGCGATCATGTCGGAGCGCAGCAGCCGCATGTAGATCGCGATCTGCGCCAACGCCAACGCCACCGTGGGCATCAGCATGAAGCGCCAGTTGTCGAGCGGGTTGAGCGGGAAGTTCGGCAGGTTGGACTGGGTGGGCAACCAGCCCCATCTCGCACCCACGAAGATCACGAGCAGCAGCGCGGCGACGAACTGGGGCAGGGCGAGCATCCCGAACGCGGTGACGTTGGTGGCCTTGTCGAATCGCGAGCTCGCCTTGTGCGCGCTGAGGATCCCGAAGGGGATGGCGAAGAACAGCGCGAGGAACTGCGCGTAGAGCATGAGCTCGAGCGAGACGGGGAGGCGCTTCGCGACCGTCTCACTCACCGGCACGCTGCTGATGTTGTCTCCGGCGCCGAGGTAGATCTGACCGAAGTCGCCGGTGACGAAGTTGCCGACCCAGTGGCCGTACTGGGCGAAGAACGGGTCCTGGAGACCGAGCTCGTTGCGGACCCGATCCTTCTCCTGCTCGCTCGAGAACGGAATCATCTTGGCGACGAGGTCGTCGTTGCCACCGATGAGCTTCACGAACCAGAAGGACAGGAACGACACGACGAACAGGACGACGACGAGCCGGACGATCTTCGAAAGGACCATGCGCATGGCGTGAATTCCTCCCCTCGTCCGGCTCGTCGTCTCCTGATGGTGCGAGTGCTACTCCTCGTGCTCGCGAACTAGTTGGACGTCCAGAGGCCCAGCATCTGGTGGTAGCCCGCCAGCAGGTCGACCGGCTTCTTGTTGCCGGGCGCGCCGTCGGCCGAATCCGGGTCCGGCAGGTTCGGGCCGCTGACGCCGTGAACGTCGCCTGAGTGGGCGACGAACCACTGCGTGTACCAGGTCCACATGTTGTAGGCCTGCTCGCTCATCCGCTTGTTGAACGTCTCGTACTGCTCCCGGCGCTTGTCGGGATCGGGCTCCTGGCGTCCAGCGTCGAGGGCATCGTTCATGATCTGGTCATCGACGTGATTGAAGTTCACGATCGAGCCGCCGTAGAACCAGACGTAGAGCGTGTCGGGATCCTGGCCCGGGTAGTTCCGCCAGCCGAACGCGTCCACGCTGCCCCCGACAGCCTGGTTGATGAGCGTTCCCTGGTCGACCGGCGGCGCCAGCGTGACGTCGATGTCGAACTCGGCGAGCTGGCGCTTGACCTCCTGGAAGAGGGTCTGGACCGACTGGTCGAACGTCGTGGCGATCGTGAAGGCGAACGTGCCGCCGTTCTTGGCCTTCACCTTCTCGACCAGCTTGCGTGCCTGCTCGGGGTCGTGGTCGGGGAAGCCCGAGTCCTCGACGTAGCCCATGATCTCGGTGTCGAAGACCTGGTTGGCGTAGCGCGCCTGACCCTTCTGGTCGATGAGGTTCAGGGCGTCACGGTCGACCGCCATGGCGACTGCCCGGCGGGCGTCCACATCATCGAGCGGCGGCCTGGCCACGTTGATCAGCATCTGGCTGATCTCCTGGCGGCCCTCGGGCTCGAGCTGGCTGACCGCGCCCGAGATGTCCTGGGCCTTGGAGAGGTCCTGGCCACCGCTGCTCATCGTCATGTCGAACTGGCCGCCCTCGAGACCGCTGAAGCGCTGGCTCGACTCCTCCTGGACGATGAAGTTGACGCCGTCGAGGTAGGGGAAGCCCTTGCGCCAGTAGCTCTGGTTCTTGACCGTCTTGACGTTGCCGGTGGTGGGATCGAACGAGGCCACCGAGAACGGACCCGTGCCGATCATGTCCGTGGCGCAGTCCTCGCTGTCCAGCTGCGCGGCCGCGGCGATGCCGGTCCGGCCGGTGGTCCAGAGAAACGCGGGGAACGCCACCCACGGCGTGGTCATCGTGACGACCACCGAGTTGCCGCTCACCGCGACGTCGGCGATGTTCTGGTACACGAAGCCGAGGAGAATGCCCTCGCGCCACGCGTCGATGTTCTGCTTGACCACCTCCGCGGTGAGCGGCGTCCCGTCCTGGAACGTGATGCCGTCACGGATCTCGATCGTCCACTCGGTGTAGTCGTCGTTGTGGGTGACCGACTTGGCCAGGTAGGGCGCGTAGACGTCCGGGTCCTGGGTCGGGCGGGTCAAGGTGTCGTAGACCGCCTCGACGACGAGGATCCCCGAGATCGCGAGCTGGGCACTGGGGATGCAGAAGTCGGTGGTGCCACCCTCGAGCGCGTAGGTGAGCGTGCCGCCGGATTGCGGCGTGCCCTCGTCGCCCGAGCCCCCCGAGCTCTTCTTGTCGACGCTGCTGTCGCTGCTGCTGCTGCACGCGGCTGCGACGAGCGCGAGGACCATGAGCATGGCCACGAAAACGAATGCCTTGGACGCTCGATGCGTGCCGTTGCGCACTACAACCCCCCGGGATCATGGGCGCCGACCGAGATCGGCCCTGCTGGCATCCGGCGGCCGATCGGCACCGGATGTGACGCGACGTAGAGATGTCGAGACCTGTTGTGACGTGCGGCACGCAACGTAGGAACCCTTTGCCGCCTTGTCAATATTCGCCGGCCCTTTTCACGGGTGCGCGAAGCTGGGAGATGGCCCTGGACCTGCCCTCGGGGGCGGCCGGATCGGCGCGTGTCACGTCGCGGGTGGAATCTGTTGGGGACATGACGGTCCGCCGGCCGGCCTCTTGCGTTCCCCCGCATCGATCTCCTCACGCCTCCGAGCGGCAAGACGCTCGCCGGTGGATGCCGTGAGCAGCGCCGAGAAGGGCCTCGAGGTCAGCTCCGAGCTCGTGATCCCCGCCGACGAGCTTCGCTGGCGCGCCGATCCGTCGGGCGGCCCGGGCGGTCAGCACGCCAACGTGACCCGCAGCCGGGTCGAGGTGCGCTTCGACGTGGCTGCCTCTCGGGTGTTGAGCGAGACGATGCGAACCCGCCTGCTCGAACAGCTCGGGCCGGTCGTGCGCGCCGGCTCCTCAGAGGCTCGGTCCCAGGCGCGCAATCGTGAGCTCGCTCGCCGACGACTCGCCGAGAAGCTGGCCGAGGGCCTCCGGGTCGAACGGGCTCGCCGGCCGAGCGTCCCCACCAGGGCCGCCCGTCGGCGCCGGGTCGACACCAAACGCCGCCGCGGCGCGATCAAGCGCGATCGGGGTCGCTTGCGCGACGAGGAGTAGCGGTCGGGCCTGCTGCGGCCCTGGTCAGGTACGCAGCCCAGCCGGCGATCCCACAGAGCTTGGCTCCCGCCGCGAGCGACACCCGTCCGGGAATGCCGGGCGCGCCTTTGGCCGCCAACCAGAGCGCGAAGAAACCCAGAGCGACGGTGAGGATCCCGACATCGGTCCGAGCGATCTCGGCGCGCGAGGACCACAACCACAGCGCGAAGAGGGCCGCGTAGACGGCGAGGACCACTCCCGAACCCAGTCCGGTCGCGTCGGGAATCACGGGTTTGTGCAACTGCCAGAGATCGTCGGCGAACATGAGTGCGCTGAGCACACCGGCGCCGGCGAGCATCCGGGCACGGGCACGAGCCTGGTCCTGGGCCTGGGCGCTCCGTCGCAGGCGCGCCCAGCCGACCGTCGCGGCACGGACTGCCCACGACCAGCCGGCCAGGCCGACCACCCACAGGCTCCCGCGCGCGAGCGACTCGCTCGGATCCCACCCCGGTTCGACGAGTGCCGACGCGTGCTGATCGACCGCCACGAGCTTGACCGCCACGAGCAGCACGCCGAGCGGTACGTACACGACCACGAGCGTCGGAACACAGGGTCGGCCGTAGCGATGCCAGAGTGCGGCGAGGGTCGTCACGTCGGATCGAGACTACCGGCGCGGGATCGCCGTTTGCCCATGGCCCGGGCGCGAAGCTCCTGTCGTGCCGATCGTTGCCCGAGTGGCGCTCTTCGTCGCAGGCGTCGCGCTCGTCCTGGTCGCGCTGGACTCGGCCGTGCGCACGTTCGTGCTGCCGCGCGGCGCGTCCGTGCCGTTCTCGCGTGCCGTCTTCTCGTCCGTGCGCAAGATCTTCAACGGCGTGACTCGGCCGATGCACACCTACGAGGCGCGCGATCGAGTGATGGCGCTCTATGCGCCGTTGGTTCTGCTGGTGTTGCCGGTCGCCTGGCTCGGTCTGATCCTCAGCGGATACATGCTGATGTACCGCGCGCTCGACATCGATACCTGGGCGGACGCGTTCCGCACGAGCGGCTCGTCGCTGTTCACGCTCGGCTTCCTGGAGCCGGGCGATCTGCCCGGCGTGGCGCTGTCGTTCTCCGAGGCCGCGTTCGGGCTGGGCATCCTCGCGTTGCTCATCGCCTACCTCCCGACGATCTACGCGAACTTCTCACGGCGCGAGGTCCTCGTGGCCCAGATGGGCGTGCGGGCCGGCTCGCCGCCGTCGGCGGTCGAGCTGCTGGACCGCTCGTTCCGCATTCGGCGGATCGACGATCTCGACGCCTTCTGGGAGTCGTGGCAGACCTGGTTCAACGAGATCGAGGAGACGCACACTTCGCTCTCGGTGCTCGTGTTCCTGCGCTCGCCCGAACCGGGCCGTTCGTGGGTCACCGCGGCGGGGACCGTGCTCGACGCGGCCGCGCTGCACCTGTCGGTGGTGGATGTCCGACAGTCGCCCGACGCGGGTTTGTGCATTCGGTCGGGGTACCTCGCGCTCGGCGCGATCACCGACTTCTTCGATGTCGAGCGTGACGCGGACCCCTCCCCGGACGATCCCATCAGCATCACCCGTGACGAGTTCGACGATGCCTGTCGAGAGCTCGGTGCCGCGGGCGTTCCTCTCGTCGGTGACCGAGAGCAGGCGTGGCGCGACTTCCGGGGATGGCGCGTGAACTACGACCAATCGTTGCTCACCCTCGCCGGGCTGGTGGTGGCTCCGTACGCGAGGTGGTCGTCGGACCGATCGCTCAGCTACCGCCGCCCGCGGCTGCGTCGACGCCGCCCATCGTGGCGTTGACGCCGGCAGGCGGGTCGATCCTGGCGGGCGTCTCCGCTTCGGGCGGGGTCGCGGCCGGCGTCTCCGAGGAGACGGCGTAGGCCCACGCGGCGAAGCGGTGGGCGGCGTTCACGGTGTTGTCGGCGCGCACCGAGTGGAACACGTCGAACGCGTGAGAGCCACCGGCGATCTCGGCGTAGGCAACCGGGTGGCGTGACGTATCTCGGAGCGCCTTGACGAACGCTCGCGCCTGGTCGACCGGCACGAGGTTGTCGTGGTCGCCGTGGATCACGAAGAAGGGTGGCGCCTCGGCGTGCACGCGATACACCGGCGACGCTCGCTCGAACCGGGCCTGGTCGTCGGCGATCGACGCGCCCATGAGCCAGGTGGCGAGGCGCATGTCGGTCGGCGTGCCGTCGGGGTCTTGGAACGTGTCGACGAGGTCGTAGACGCCGTAGAACGGGATGCACGCGGCGACGCTGGTGTCGACCGACTCGAAGCCTGGTTGATACTCGGGATCGTTGGGGGTGAGGCCCATCAACGCGGCGAGGTGGCCGCCCGCCGACCCGCCGGTCACGACGACGAAGTCGGGATCACCGCCGTAGTACGCGATGTGCTCGCGGATCCACGCGAGGGCGCGCTTGCAGTCCACGAGGTGGTCGGGGAAGGTCGCCTTGGGGCTGAGGCGGTAGTTGTTCGCTACGCAGACCCAACCGGCGGCGGCCAGCTCGTTCATGAGGGGCAGGCCCTGCTGGCTCTTGTCGCCGATCACCCAGCCGCCCCCGTGGATCTGGAGCAGGACCGGTGCCCGGTCGGCTCCGGCTCGCGGTCGGTACACGTCGAGAAGATGACGCTCGCGCGCACCCTCGGCGTAGCGAAGGTTGCGGATCCGCTCGACCCCCGGTTCACGGAGCCAGAACGGGAAGAAGAGCTTGCGCCACGGCCCCTTGGGTCCGAGGTGGGCGAGCCGACCCGGGGCGATGCGGTCGCGGTAGTCGGCACCGAGCGCGTCGCGGAGCGCCCGCTCCAGCGTGTGGCTGCTCCGAGACGCCACGACGATGATCCAGACGAGGCCGAACCAGGAGAGCGCGGTCACGGCGAGGCCGACGAACCCCGCGGCGCCGCTCAGGGCGCCGAGCGCGATGAACATGACGGTGGCGACCACCTGCCACGCCAGGTGGAAACCGGCGAGCTCGCCGGTGAGCCACGCGGCGAAGAAGCTCGGCCCGACGAGCTGAATCCGCCGCGCCGGCCACAAGGCGTTGGCCGTGAACCAGAGACCGATCAAGCTGACCGCGAGGAACAACCAGGACATCACGCCACGATTCTAGGGACCGGGGCCATCATCGGTGGCCGGCGGGTCATACTGCGGTTCTTGCAGCGGCTCACCGGACTCGACGCAGCGTTCCTGCAGATGGAGACGGCGACCAACCACATGCACGTCATGGCCGCCGCAGTCCTCGACCCCGGCGAGGCCGAAGGCGGCTTCACCGTGGACACGCTCCGAGCCCTGGTTGCCGACCGGATCGAGCGCCTTCCCCCGTTCCGACGTCGCCTGGTGACTGTGCCCTTCTCGCTCCACCATCCGCTCTGGGTGGAGGACCCCGGCTTCGACCTCGCCTACCACGTCCGGCGGGTGGCGGTCCCCTCACCGGGGGGACGCCGTGACCTCGCCGAGGTGATGGGGGAGATCGCGTCGCGCCAGCTCGACCGGGCGCGCCCGCTGTGGGAGATGTGGGTCGCCGAGGGCCTGGAGCACGGGCGGACTGCGATCATCGCCAAGGTGCACCACTCGGCCATCGACGGTGCCTCCGGGGTCGACGTCCTCGCGCAGCTCGTCGATATCGAGCCCCGTACGGTCCCGGCCCGCGACATCGGTGCCGCTGCCGACGACGATGGTGATGCTCACACAGGGGTTCGCGAGTGGGATGGCGAGCGCGTGCCCTCCGAGATCGAGATGGTGCTGGGCTCGGTGATCTCGATCGCGCGTCAGCCCGCGAAGGTGCTCAAGGCGGTTCGCGGCGTCACGGGATCCGCCATGCGGGTCATCAGTCGGCTACGGCACGAGGACATACAGACCGGGGCGCCCTTCGCCGCGCCGCGCCTTCCGTTCAACGCGATGATCACCGCGCACCGCCAGGTCGCCTACGCCGAGGCTCCACTGGCGGACGTACAGGCCGTGCGTGACGCCTTCGGGGTGACCGTCAACGATGTCGTCCTGGCCGTCGTCGCCGGCGCGATGCGTCGCTACCTCGATCATCTGGATGCCCTGCCCGACACGCCGCTCGTCGCGGTCGTGCCGACGTCGGTCCGATCGGCCGACGAGCACGGCGACATGGGGAATCGTGTCTCGGCCATGTTCACCCAGCTGGCGACGGAGCTGGACGACCCCGTCGAGCGATTGTTCGCGGCGCGTGACGCCATGACCGACGCCAAGCTCGTGCACTCCGACATCGGTGGCGACACCCTCGCCGAGCTCGCCGAGGTCGTTGCCCCGTCGTTGCTGTGGGGCGGAGCCCGCCTGTTCGGCCAGCTGCGGTTGGCCGAACGCGTCCGCCCGATCCTGAACGTCGTGGTGTCGAACGTTCCCGGCCCTGACTTCCCGCTCTACTTCGGCACGGCGCGGCTCCTCGAGCTCTACCCCATGGGCCCGATCTTCGACGGCGCCGGTCTCAACGTCACCGTGATCAGCTACCTCGACACCATCCACGTGGGCCTCATGGCCTGTCGCGAGACGGTCTCGGAGCTGTGGCACCTCGCCGACGCCTTCCCGCCCGCGTTGGTCGAGCTGGTCGAGCGAGCCCGCGAGCACCCGGTGGAGCCCCCGGTGACAGCTACTACCGGCAGAACGGGCACTCCGGCCGGATCAGGCGAGGCCGTCGAAGAGTGATGTCTCGGTGCCGGGCGGGCGGTCGCCCCGGCGAATGAACCACTCCCAGCCGAAGGC
>DASRPD010000005.1:0-30618 GCA_035646535.1 Acidimicrobiia bacterium | reverse complement strand
GCGGATTCGGCAGCTCTCCGGAGATCGGTGGTCGCTTCGTCGGACTCGGCAACATCGCCTATGCGTTCCTGGCCTCTGCTGCGGTGCTCGTGGCCGGGCTCGCGGCGCATCGCGTTGGAGGTCGGCGCGGCGCGTGGGTGGGCAGCGCGGTGCTCGTTGGTGCGATCGTCGTCGACGGCGCCCCCATGTGGGGTGCCGATGTCGGTGGTGTGCTCACGATGGTGCCGGCCTTCGCGGTCACCGGTGCGTTGCTGTTCGACCGACCGATACGAACCCGAACGATCGCGCTGTTCACCGGGCTGACCGCGGCCGCGATCGGTGTGGTCGCCGCCGTCGACTGGCTACGGCCCGCGGCGCAACGGACCCATCTGGGTCGACTGGTCGAACAGGTGCGGCTCGAAGGTGTCGGCGCGTTCACGACCGTGGTGCGCCGCAAGCTCGAGATGAATCTGTCGACACTTTCGTCGTCGCAATGGCGACCACTCGTGCTCTTCGGCCTCGCGTTCGTGGCCTACCTGGCGTTCGCTCGGGCGGGCCACCTCCGCCGTCTGATCGAGACCGTCCCGCAGCTGCGGGCGTCCCTGGTGGGCCTGGCGATCGTGGCGGCACTCGGGTACGCGCTCAACGATCAGGGGATCGTCATCCCGGCGGTGATGCTGGCGGTGGCGCTCCCGGTGCTCGTGGCTCTCGTGGCTTCGCCTCCGGAAGCGGCGCGTCGGTCACCGCGTCGACGAGCCCCCACTCGGTCGCGGTCGTCGCGTTGATCGCCGCGCCGCTCAGGGCGAGCCACGCCATCCGTTGACGGCCGATGCGCCGGGGAAGGCTCACGGTGCCACCTGCTCCGGGGACGAGCCCCATCTCGATCTCGGGCAGACGGAACGTTGTTTCGGGTCGGGCGAACACACGACCGGAAAAGGCCGCGAGCTCGACGCCTGCCCCCACACACGTTCCGTGCACGACAGTCGAGGTGCGAGCGACGAGGTCGTGGAGGGCGGCTCCGACGCTGCGAGCCCGCCGCACGATGTGTGCGGTCGCGGGATCCGACGACGTACCGAACTCGTCGAGATCACCACCGCTGCAGAAGACAGGACCGTCGCCGTCGAGCACGATGGACAGCTCGGGATCGGTCGTGGCGAGCGTCAACGCGTCCAGCAGGGCGTCGCGTGTGGCGGCATCGAAGGCGTTACGGACTTCCGGCCGAGCGAGCGTGATCCGGAGCTGGTTGCCGTCGCGTCGGACGCGGATCGGTTCGCCCGCCGCGCTCCGATCCCGTCGGACGTGGTGCGCCAGCCAACTACGGTGCTCCGGGCCGGCCTGGAGTGCGGAGTACGTGGCCGACTCCGCGGTGAGTCCCGCCGGTACCGACCGCGCCGAGCTGTGGCGCAGGAGCCACGCGAGCGCACCGGCTGCGAGCGGGTTGGCCGCGACGGCCGCAACGATGACCGCCGCGGTGTCTTCGTTGTCGACGACGAGATCGAAACCGGCGGTTGCGGCGCGGGAGGGTGACCCGATCGCCACCGACACGATCGGGAGAGAGCCGAGCCGCGGCGATCCTGCCGCGAGTTGCGCGCGCACGTCCGCCCGAAGGTCGACACAGTCGGCAACGATGACCGACCCCGCGGACGGGTCGAAAGCTCCGCCCAACGCGGCGAGCGGATCGGGGCCATCGAGCGCCCGTACGAGCTCGGAGGCGGGAAGGCTCACCACGCTGCGACCGTACCCGCGCGTCGCGTACGGTCGTTGCCATCGGTGATCTGGCGGAGTCGGAGCACGCTGCCCATTGGGCGGAGACGGGTGCGCTCGCGCTCACGGGCACCGCGGACGGTCCTGGCCTGCTGCCGCCGCCGGGTGTGCTGGACGCAATCGCGGAGCTGGGCGCAGCGGTCGGCGTTGACGCCTACCCCCATCTCAGCGTTCGGGCTCTTTCGGCGGGATGGACCCGGCGGGCCACGGTGTCGTGCGGCGGCGCAGCCCACCTGCTTGCCGCCGGCACCGAGTGGGTCGCTCTCTCTCTCCCGCGTGCGGTCGACGTCGAGGCATTGCCGGCCTTCCTCGAGACGACCGAGCAGCTCGGGGTCACCCTCGACGAGCGGTTGTGGGCACGGGTTGCCGCGCACGTCGCGCCCCGGGATGCCTCGACCATCGTCGAGCGCGCTCGCATGCTCGGTTTGGCCGCGGCCCGGCTCGGGGAGCGGCGACCGACAGGTTCGGGTGTCATCAGGACCGTGGTCGGGAGCGGGCTGCCGAGCGTCTCGCCGCCGCTGGTCGTCGACCTGTCCTCGTTGTGGGCAGGGCCGCTGTGCAGTCGAGTTCTGGCCGACATGCTCGGGGCCCGGGTCGTCAAGATCGAGGCGTCCGATCGCCCTGACGGGGCGCGCGCCGGGCCGATCGTGTTCTACGACCAGCTCCACCATGGCCACGAGTCGGTCGCGCTCGACTTCTCGAAGCGAGCCGATCTCGCCGCACTTCGGAGGTTGGTTGGTCGGGCCGACGTCGTGGTCGAGGGATCGCGGCCGCGCGCGCTCGAACAGCTCGGGATCCGTGCTGCAGACCTTCTCGCCGACGGGCCTCGCGTGTGGGTCTCGATCACCGGCCACGGCCGTGCCGAACCCCGGGCCGGCTGGATCGGCTTCGGCGACGACGCGGCTGTCGCCGGTGGCCTCGTCGCGCGGGTTCTCGGGGCGCCTCCGATGTTCGCGGTCGACGCGATTGCTGATCCGCTCGCGGGGCTCGCCGCCGCCGGCGCGACGCGTGACGCGCTCCGGTCCGGCGAGCGCGTCCTCCTCGACGTCGGTCTCTCGGCGGTTGCCGCGGCGGTTGCCGCTCGCGGTGGCGACGCGTTGTGGACACCCGTGGCCACATCCAGGTCGAGCGCGCCGGCCCCACCGCAGGCGACACCATCAAGACGGACCAGACCGGCTCGGCCGGCGCTGGGCCGGGATACCGCCGCCGTGCTCAGAGAGCTGGGCGGGTGAGCGTCAGGCCTGGTGGACGACGCCCTCGTCCACGAGCGCTGCGATCTCGTCAGGATCGAGCCCGAGGTCATCACCCAGGATGGCGGTCGTGTGCTCGCCCATCGCGGGCAGCGTCAACCCCTCGGGTTCGCGCGTTCCCGACAGCTTGATCGGGTTGCCCGACACGAGCACGGGCTGGTCGACGCCGTCGACCCGGGGGATCTCGAGCAGCATGTGCCGCTGCGCAACGTGGGGGTCGTTGACGAGGTCCTCGGCGTCGTTGCACGGCGCCGCGGCGATGCCCAGCTCGGCAAGCGCGGCCGCGGCCTTGCCCTTGGTGCGGCGCGCGGCCCAGCGCTCGATGGCGGGTCGAATCTCGGTCTCGAGGTGTTCGGACCAGCCCCAGCGTGTCGCGAAACGCTCGTCAGTGAGCCAATCGTCACGGCCGATGGCCCGGGCGAGGCGTTCGAACTGGTGCTCTCGGACCACCTGGATCATGAACCACCCGTCCGCGGCCCGGAATCCGGCCAGGATGTATGGCACCCGTGCCGGGGTATCGGGTACGCGTCGCATGCCGAGCGACCAGAAGTTGGCGACGACGTCGCACATCGCGATCATCGAGTCGAACATGGCGACGTCGACGAGCTGTCCCTCTCCCGTGCGGTCACGGTGACGGAGTGCAGCGAGGACACCGATGAGCCCGTAGAGGCCGGTTGCCGTGTCGCCGAGGCCGCCGACGGGAGTGATCACCGGGGGCTCGCCGGGCCGGCGTGAGTACTCATAGATTCCCGACATCGCCTCGGCCACCGCGGCGTAGGCGGGCCGATCGGCGTACGGCGACTCGTCGGAGCTGCCGAAGCCGGAGATCGACAGGTACACGACCGAGGGATCGGCTCGTCGAGCTGGCACGTAGTCGACGCCAAACTTCGCGGCGCGGCCCGGGCCGAGGTTCTCGGCAACGACATCGAACTTCGGGACCAGGCCGAGCACCAGGTCGCGCCCGCGGGGATCTCGCAGGTCGATGCCGACGCTTCGCTTGCCGAGGTTGTAGCGCAGGAACGTGGCCCCGACGCTCTCGTCCCGTTCGTCGACGATCGCCGGTTGCGCGAGCCGCCCGGAGTCGCCCCGAGGTGGCTGTTCGACCTTGACGACCTCAGCGCCGAGCTGGGCCATGAGGAACGTCAGTACGGGCACTGCCTGCATCTGCTCGATGGCCAGGACGCGAACCCCGGTGAGCGGGCCGACGCCGGTCGGAGCTGCGCCGGGCGATCCCTCGGGTGATGTCGCCGTTGTGGTCACGAGACCATCGAGGCTACCGGATCGGCCGTTCGCGGCTTCGGGGGCGATACCGTCCTTCACTCATGGGCGCGTTGCTCCGATTCCGTGTCGCGTTCCTCGCGGCCACCGGCGGTTTCGTCGACGCGGTCACGTTCATCATCCTGTTCGGGTTGTTCACGGCCCACCTCACGGGCGACACGACTCGTCTCGGCGTCGATCTGGGCACCAGGACGTTCAACGGCGACGCCGGCGCCCGCGTCGCGGTCATCATCGCCTTCGTCGTCGCAGTTGCCGTCGGGAGCACCGTTCTGCTGTTCACGGACAAGCTCCACGTCCGACGCCGAGCTCTGCTCGGCGTCCAGGCGGTGCTGTTGGTGGTGTTCATGGTGGCGGGAACGTTCTGGCTCGACCGGGGAGCTGTGGCCGAGGGATCGCTCGTCCTCATCGTGTTGGGATCGATGGCCGCGTTCGCGATGGGGCTGCAGAACGTCGTCGTCCGCAACGTTGCCGGCATCTCGGTCGCGACGACATTCATGACCGGCATGCTCACCGCCATGGCCGAGGACATCGCCAGCTGGGTCCGCGCGCGCCACGATCCGGAACCCCGCCGAAGGGCCTTCCTGCATGGCGGCATCTGGCTGTCGTACATCACCGGTGGGATCGTGGGCGCCGCGGCGGTGACCGCCTGGGAGCTTCGGGCCCTCTGCTTGCCGATCGCGGTGATCATCGTTGCCGCGATCACCGAGCGCGGCGGTCACGGGCGGGTGGGCCAGGAGCTCCTCTAGTGGCCGGCGGTGACCCCTGGGCCCAAACGGCGGCGGAGCTCAGTCTCGTAGTCGCGCACCATCGGGCCGGCGTGTCGTTGCTTGAGCTCGCTGAGCACGGGATAGCCCTCGTCGCGCTCCGCGTCCCATTCATCGGCGAAGCGACCCGACGAGATGTCGTCGGTGAGCCGTTCCATGGTGGCGCGCACGTCGAGGTGGTCGTATTGCCCGCGGCGCGAGAGCTGGCCGTACTGGCTGGTCGGTGAGTGGTACTCGGATTGGACGGCAAAGCCTCGTTCCCGGAGCAACCGGTAGGTCCGCTCGACCTCGCCCGAGAGCACCAGCTCGGTGATGATCGCCTCGATCGGGATGCCTCGGTCCGTCATGGTGCCGACGAAAGCCTCGTTGACTGCGGCGAGCGCGGGCGACAACACCTGCTCGACGCCGAGGTCCAGGATGGCTTCCTGCTCGAGCGTCAGCTCGATCGCACCCTCCCGCAGACCCCCGATCGCGAGCGCGACGGCCAGGACGCGTTCGAGCGCGTGGCCGGTCTCGTCGTGCTCGACGCCGATGGCGGTGATGAACCCGTTGCCTTCGATGTAGCACTCCCGCACCTCGGGTCCGAGCATCCGGGGCGCGACCATCCCGAGGTCGCCCGCGGGTGTGAACCGCTCGAAGGCCGGGGTGTAGCCGCTGGCGACAATGGTGCACGCGTCCGGCCGGGGCGTGAGGCCGATGGTCGGAATCACGTCGTCGGGTACGAGGACACAGATCACATCGGCGTCGTTGGCCGCCGTGATCTCGGTGGTGTCGAAGCCCTCCTCGCGTGCCTGCTCGGCCGAGGCGTCGCTGCGGACGCACACCTGCACGGCGATACCGCTGTCACGCAGGTTCAACGCCCAGGATCGACCCTGGTTGCCGTAGCCGACCACCGCGACCTGCCGGTCGCGCAGCGCCTCGAGACTCGCGTCGGCTTCGTAGAAGATCTTCGTCATCGTCGGCTTTCCTTCCGGTCCGGGGCCGATGAGCGTAGGCCCGCGTCGCTGAGCGCTCCAGATGAGCGGCGCTCGGAGCCGGACCCCGACCGCGCGTGACCGCACCCGCGGTCGGCGGGTCATCGCCATCTACGCACTAGGTTCTGTGCGTCGTGGACCCCATCGACCTCTCACCGATCGAATCGGATTGTCTCCGATGCCGGCGCGCCGAGCCGATGCGGGTGCCCGGTCTGTGTCGCTCCTGCCGTGACGAGCTGATCGAGCGTTACGCGCCGCAAGTCCGTGAGATCGAGGTCGAACGGTACGAACCGGCGATGCACGTCACCCCGAACGCCGTTGCGCTCAAGGACGACTGATGGCCTCGCCGCGGGCGCAGCTGAAGGCGTTGCGCAAGCACCGGGTCCCCGCATGGTGGCAGGACGCCAAGCTCGGCATCTTCGTGCACTGGACGCCCGCGTCGGTTCCCGGCTTCGCGCCCGTCGACGCAGACATCGGCGAGATGCTCCGGTCGGGTCGGCGCGACGCGATGGCGTGGTCGCCGTACACCGAGTGGTACGAGAACTCGTTGCGGTTCCCCGACAGCCCCGTGGCACAGCACCACCGCGAGACCTACGGCGACCGGCCGTACCGCGAGTTCGCGGGGGACTGGGAAGCCGCACTCGAGTTGTGGGATCCGCAGGCATGGGCGCGTAGCTTCGCCGCGGCCGGCGCACGGTACGTCGTGATGGTCACCAAGCACCACGACGGCTACTGCCTCTGGCCGACCGAGGTCGTGAACCCGCGCCGGGGTGGATGGCACTGTCGTCGCGATGTGGTCGGTGAGCTCGCCGAGGCCGTGCGCGCCGAGGGGATGCGCTTCGGCGTCTACTACTCGGGCGGGCTGGACTGGACGTTCGACGATCGCCCGATGGGTTCGTTGTCCGACATGCTCGCGGCCATCCCGCGCGGTGACTATCCCGTCTACGCCGAGGCGCAGGTTCGCGAGCTCATCTCGCGCTACCGCCCGAGCGTCCTCTGGAACGACATCGCGTGGCCGGCCGAGGCCAAGCTCCTCTGGCCCCTGTTCGCCGACTACTACGCCGCGGTGCCCGACGGCGTGGTCAACGACCGGTGGATGCCGTGGAGCCCGCTGATCGCCGCGGCGCGTCTCGCTCCACTGAAGTACGTGATCGATGCCGGGTCCCGGCGTGCCGCCGAGCGCGACAAGGGCCTCATCCCGCCCAAGCCGCCGTTCTTTGACGTTCGTACCCCCGAGTACACGGTGTTCCCCGATGTGCAGCGCACGCCGTGGGAATGCGTGCGCGGCATGGATCACAGCTTCGGGTACAACGCGTCGTCGCGTCCGGAGCATTTCGTCTCGCGATCGGACCTGTTGTGGTCGCTCGTCGACATCACCGCCAAGGGCGGCAATCTCCTGCTCAACGTCGGTCCCCGTGGTGTCGACGCCCAGATCGCCGGGGAGCAGACGCGCCGGCTCGACTGGCTCGCGGACTGGATGGGGAGCCATGAGTCGGCAGTGCGGGCAACCCGTCCGTGGGTGCGCCCCGGCGTCGAGACCGGGGAGGGGCGACCGGTTCGCTACACGGCGCGGGACGAGACCGTCTTCGCGGTCATCGACGGTGCGAGCGGCAGGACCACGTTCGGTGACATCGTGCCGACCCGTACGACTGCGGTCGAGTCGACCGACGGGACGAGGCGCCCATGGCGGGGCACACCTTCCGGACTCCAGGTCGACCTCCCCGCGGCCGCTGACGATGCCGGCCCGGTCACGGTCGCGCTCCACCGAGTCGACGCGCGGCCATGACCGGTCAGGATCTCCGCGCCGCGGCAGCCGACGCGCTGCGGGACCTCAACCACGCCTTCGTCGGCCACGACACCGATGATGACCGGCTTCGTGCCATCGCCACCGCGGCCGAGCAGGCGACCGCGGCATTGCGGGCGGGCCCGCGCCGTGATCGCCTCGCGCTCATGAGCGCCGCGATCGCGTCGGCGCGTGCAGCCGCCGACGACGGCAGCGAAGAAGCCGATCTGATGTTTCCGGCGTCGATGCCCGGTGCGGGCTTCTCCGATCGGGCCGTGGCGGGCACGACCAACCCCACCAGCATCGACATCGACGCCCGCTTCGAGGGCGAGGAGGTCGTCGCCGACGTCGTGCTGCGCCGGGCGTTCGAGGGCGCGCCGGGCCGAGCACACGGCGGGATCGTCGCCGCCGCGTTCGACGACGTCACCGGCTTCGTCATCGGAAGGTTGCGCGAACCGGCCTTCACCGGTGAGCTCACCGTTCGCTTCCACGCGGCGGTCCCGGTGGAGCAGACGCTGCGCATGGTCTCGCGTCTCGACGGTCGGGAGCGCCGCAAGCTGTTCATCAGCGCCGAAGCCCACGTCGGCGACCAGCTCGTCGCGAGCTGCCGCGCGATCTACGTCACGGTCGATTCGTCCAAGTTCGCCGGAGCGCTCGACCCCCGCTGACGCGAACGGGCACGATTGCACCGGCGCGTCCTCGTACGAGGCGCCGCGGCATCGGAGAGGAGCATCTCGTGAGTGGTCCCACCCCCGGACAAGCAGCGCCTCGATCGCGGGGCGATGCTCGCGCTGTTCGCGATGGCGCTCGGCGTGTTCGTCATCGCCAACGACTTCACCGCGCTGAGCGTGGCGATCCCCCGGATCGAATCGGAGCTCGACACCGATCTCAACACCGCGCAGTGGGTGATCGACGGCTACGCACTCGTGTTCGGCGTGCTGATCGTCACCGGTGGACGGCTCGCCGACCTGTTCGGCCGCAAGCGCATCTTCATGATCGGCGCGGCACTGTTCGCGACGTTCTCGGTGCTGGGCGGCCTCAGCCCGAACATCGAGACGCTCATTGCCCTTCGGATGCTGATGGGCGTCGGTGGGGCGATGATGTGGCCGGCGATCCTCGGCATGACCTACGCCATCCTCCCCGAGGACAAGGCGGGCCTCGGGGGTGGGCTGATCCTCGGCACGGCCGGGCTCGGCAACGCGTTCGGACCCATGCTCGGAGGATTTCTCACCGATGTGGCGAGCTGGCGTTGGGTGTTCTTCGTGAACCTGCCGATCGCCGTGTTCGCGATGCTGGTCACGGCCCGGCAGGTGAAGGAGTCGGTCGTCGACACGTCGGTGCGAACCATCGACTACGCCGGTGTGGCCATCCTCACCGGCGGGGTCGTGTCGATACTCGTCGCGCTGGACGAGGGCACGACCCGGGGGTTCGACGATCCGCTGATCCTCGGTCTCTTCGCGGTCGGTGCCGCGCTGCTGACGGGGTTCTTCCTCGTCGAGCGGCGTCAGGGCGAAGGTGCGCTGGTCCCCAACGACGTGCTGTCGAACCGCGTGTTCGCGGCGGCGTGCCTGGCCGTGCTGCTCATGTCGGCGATCTTCTTCTCGGCCCTGTTGTACCTGCCCCAGTTCACAACCAAGATCCTCGGCTATTCCGCCCTGAGGGCGGGTGTCGCGCTCCTCCCCATGATGGGGGTGTTCGCGATCACGTCGTTCATTGCCGGGTCGCTGTACGCCCGGCTCGGTGCCCGGCTCATGGTGTCGCTGGGCGCGGGGATCCTCGCCATCGGGATGTTCCTGCTCTCGCGGGTGGACCCGAGCTCGACCTACGCGGCGCTCGTCCCCGGGATGGTGGTGCTCGGCATCGGGGTCGGGCTGTTCTACTCGTCGATCACGACGTGTGCGGTCACCGCGCTCGATCCGTCACGGTCCAGCCTGGCCGGCGGCATCGTCTACATGTGTCAGATCGCCGGCGGCGCGGTCGGGCTCGGGCTGAACACCGCGATCGCCACCTCGGCGTCGAATCTCGCCGACGGGATCGGCAATGCGTTCCTCCTGGACGCGCTCCTCGCGCTCGCCGGCCTCGTCATCGTGGCCCGGTTCATCGACAGCACCGAGCACACCCACAAGCACCACCACTTCCGCTGGCACCGCGCCCACGCCTGAGCCCGGGGGCGATGTTGCGCCGTCGTGCGAGCTGGTGACGTTCCCAGCTCGGGTGCGCGGCCGAGCGCCGCGCACCCGATCGGCTCAGGACGGGCGGGCGTTGCCGGAGCTGTCGTCGCGCTCGGTGAGGGTCACGTCGACCGAGTCCCCGTCGCCATCGCGTTCGTAGGTGATCGTGACCTCGTCGCCGGGGTCCTGGGACCGGATGGCCTCCACGAGATCGCGCGGCGTCTCCACGGCCTCGCCGTCGACCTCGGTGATCACGTCGTCGGCTTCCAGACCGGCGTCGTCGGCCGGGCTGTCGCCCAGCACATCGACGACACGGACGCCCGAGTCGTCTTCGGTGGCTGCGGTCTGGACACCGAGGAACGTCGTCGAGCCGATCGCCGGGCTCTCGGGCTCGACGAACGGGCGCGGGTCGGGGCGGGTCGGCGCCTCCTGTTGGCTGCCGGCCGAGCTCGTGGTGTCGTCGTCACCCTTGACGAACCAGCCGGCACCGAAGCCGAGGCCGACGAGCAGGAGCCCGGCGACCGCGAGCGCCGCCCACTTCGGCACCATGACGTGGTTGCTTCGCGGCGCGGCCGTCGGTGCGGCGCCCATGGGGACCGCGATCGGCTCGATCAGGGCAGGCTCCGGCGGAGTCGTGTCCGATTCGGGGGCCGCGGGAACGGTGACCTCGGTGGTCGGTGCGGCGCCGGCTTCTGCGTCGGGCACCGGGGTCGTCGCGTCGGGCGACGGTGGTTCGGTCGGCGTGTCCTCGGACGGCGTGTCGGAATCAGTCATGCATGTCCCTCCAGGTTTGAGCTGTCAGCATGGACGCGCCGAGCCGATCGCGGTACGCGGCTGCTGAGAGCTGCCTGAGAGGGCAGGCTCGATCCCCGAGCTCGTGGGCCGGATCTCGCCCATCACCAGCTTCCACCGCCGCCACCACCGGAGCCACCGCCGCCGCCGCTGAAGCCGCTCGAGAATCCCGAGGTCGACGACGATGCGGGGGTCCACGTGGACGCGGCGGTGAACCCGACGAACGAGGTGGCGAGCACGCCGCTGCTCACGAACCAGTCCGAGGTATCGGGTGCCTCGAACGCGTCGATCCATTCCTGCACATGACCGAACACGATGGCGTAGCCCATGTACTGACGCAGCAGGCCCAGGTCGGCGGCGGCGCGGGCGTGCATGGCCTCGCTCTCGGTGAAGAACCGCTCGAAGCCGCGCACGCGCCAGGAGGCCGCCAATCCTTTCGGCGTCGCGCCCTGGCCCGCGCCGCGCACGATGACCCAGCCGCCGATCGCGAGGATCCCGAGGGCGATGGCCAGCTCCACGAGCTGGGCGAAGGAGCGGTCGCCGGTGACGGTGACGATCGCGTAGCGGGCGCCGCAGCCCGCGGCCACGGCGATCAAGCCGAGCCAGAGCGCCCGCAGGGGACGGATACGCGTGCGGAGGTCGGCTGCATCGGTGCCGCGCTGCGCCAGCCCGCGGTCCTCCAGCTCGTCGGTGAGGTCCTCGGCGAGCTGCTCGGCAACCGACCCCATCTTCTCCCGCCGCTCCTTGTCGAGCTCGACGCTGTCGGCGCGACCGAGCACGCCGGCGATCATCGTCTCCTCGTCTTCGGTGAGCCCGACGTCGCGGTCGCGGCGTTCGATCGTCCATGACGTGCTGGTCTCGGTCACCTTGAGCGCCCCGCGTGCCGCGAGGTCGATCACGGTGGCGGTGAGCAACCGGACCTCGTCGACCTGGATGAGCGCCCCCATCTCTCCGGGGCGAAGATCCATGGGCGGCACGAACTCGATCGCGGGATCATCGAGGAGGTCGTACGACTCGCCTTGTTTGCCCGCGACATCGGGCCCGAAGGTGCTCCACACCTCCGCTTGCGCGGCGGCCATCAATCGGCGCCATCGGCGCAGCTGCCACCATGCCACCAACGCCACGCCCGCGGCCGCGGCGAAGGCGGAGGCGAGGTTGGCCGCGGTCAGCCACGGGTCGCCGCTGCCGGGCGCGATGGCGCCGCCGGGCCAGACCACCTCCACGGTGAAGGCCTGATCGATGAAGAGGTCGCGGCCGATGAACTCCCCGCCGGTCTCGGTCACGACGGCCTTGGCGCACGGGAGCGTGGTGGCTTCGCCACCCTGAAAGCACTGCACGCGACTCGGCGACCCGGGTGACGCCACGCTGTAGCGCAGATCCGTGATCTGCGATCTCCACGCGGAGATGGCGTCGATCCGCAGCTGGACGCGATCGCCGGGTTCCGCGGTCGTCATGTTGGTGAGCTCGTAGTCGAGCCGGTAGGTGTGCGTGCCCGTGATCAGTCGGTCGGGATCACCGATGCGGATCGTCACCTTGTCGGACTCGGCGTTGATCGACACGCCATCGGGGGTGCCCGCCGACGTCGAGACGACCAGGTCCGAGATGCGGTGGGCGCCGTTGGAGTCGCGCAGCGGGATGATCCGCTCGATGCCGTGGCGCGGCCCGGCCCCGAAGTTGTGCACGATGGTCTCGCGGATTCGCGCGTCGCCATCGGCGGTCACCTGGGTGGAGACGTCGAAGCTGGGTGTCGACTCGAAGCCCTCGATCTGCGGGGGTGGATCGAGGGCCGGCCCGTTCTCGGCCTCGAGTCCGGCCGCGGGTGACTCGATGGCCTGGACGATGACGTTGCCGGCAAACCCGATCATCCCGACGACGACGGCGAAGACGAGGGCGAGCCACCAGCGTGGAAGACGCATGGCGCTGCGTGGGCCTACGCGACGGGTGGGGTGGGGCGGCTGAAGTCGCGGTTTGGCCGCTCGGGCGGGAAGCCCATGCCTGCCGGTGGCCGGAACCCGCTCTCGCGCATGTCCTCGAAGACGTGCTTCATGTTGAGCAGGTCCTCCTCGTAGGAGAACAGGCCGTCGCCGGCGTAGATGAGCGTGGAGCAGCCCGACTGCACGTAGCGGGAACCGTCGGCTCGCCGGCCGGGCAGCACCTGTCGCCATTTGATGAGCACGTCGTCGCCGTCGATGGCGAAGAACTCGGTGGGGAAGTCCCAGTCGTCGAGGCCGACCATCGCCTCACCGAACACGGTGCGCCGCATCTCGTCGAGGCCCTCGACGCGTCCCCACGCAGGGTCGATGAACACCGCGTCGTCGGTGAAGAACTGGGCGAGGTCACCCCAGGTTCCCCGGCCCGCGTTGATCTCGTCTCGGACCGCGATGTAACGCTCGACGGTGGCGCGAACCTCTTCGACGGAGTGGCCCATGGTGCTCCTCGGTGCTCAGTGCTTGGGTCGCGCGAACGCGGCGCGCACACGGTCTTCGAAGTGCCCGAGCGGGAACGTCTCGGCGTCGGGGTCGAACGCGATCTGATCCCACTCGTCGGTGAACTGCTCCGCCAGGTCGAACCACGGCTCGTTCCGGTACTGGTCGCGCAGGTCCTGGGGCATGTCGAAGTGGTGGTAGTAGTGCCGACCCTGGAAGTCCTGGTGGACGCGCAAGACGTGGTAGCAGTCGGGCCGGAGGTAGGGCTTCAGCATCTCCGCGGCGATCGGTCCATGGTTCGCGACGCTCACGAACTTGCCGATGTCGTGACAGAGCGACATGACGATGACGTCCTCGTCCGCGCCGGCCTTCTCCGCCAGGGTCGCGGTCTGGAGGGAGTGGGTGAGCTGATCGGTCGCGAATCCATCGGTGACGCCGGCCAACGAACCCAGCATGTCGAGGATCGATTGGGCGACCCGGGGCTGGTGCGCCGCGGTCTGGCGTCCGATCTCGGCCCACTCCTCGGCCGTCGACTCGTCCATGCGGGTGAAGGTCGCGTTCGCCATGGAACCTCCTCGGTGGACGACCAGTCTGGCACGCCGTGCACGCACGGGGACGGGGCCGAGGCAGGGCTGCGGAGCCCCGAACGGTCAAGCCGAGAACCCGACCCACTCCTCGGACCGCCTCCAGAGATCACGCGCCCGTACCGGATCCATCGCGTAGGTACGCACGCCCTCCATTGCCCCGGGGTCTGCCGTGGGCGTGGCGATGTGGCAATCCTCGAGGTAGAGACCGCCGCGGCCGTCGAGCTCCGCCGAGGTGGCCGCCCACACGGTCGTTGCCGCGCCTTGCGGAATGGTCTTCCAGGCCGACTGCGCGTCGGACGGCATCGAATCGCGCAGCGCCGCGAGGGCCTCCTCGGTGAGGTGACGTCCGAGCTCGGTCAGGATCATGCCCGGGTGCACGGAGAACGCGCGCACGCCCTCCTCGCGGTAGCGGCGGTCGAGCTCGACCGCGAACAGGGCGTTCGCGGTCTTGGATCGCCCGTACGCGATCCACGGGTCGTACTGGGACTGGCCGAAGTTGGGATCTTCGAGGTCGACATCGGCGAACCGGTGTCCTCGCGAGCTCAGCGCCACGACGCGCGCCGAAGGGGCTGCGAGAAGTGCCGGCATCAGCAGAGAGCTGAGCAGGAAGTGCCCGAGGTGGTTCGTCCCGAGCTGGAGCTCGAAGCCGTCGGCTGTATCGGCGCGCGGGCAGGCCATGACGCCGGCGTTGTTGACGAGGATGTCGATCGTGTCGTGGTCGGCGAGGAAGTCGGCCGCGGAGGCGCGCACCTGGGCCAGCGACGCGAGATCGAGGATGCGGACCTCGAGGTCCGCATCCGGGAACGAGGCTCGGATCCGTTCGGCGGCGGCATCACCGCGGCCCGCGTCGCGCGCGGTCATCGTCACCGCGGCGCCGCGCGATGCCAGCGCGCGGGCGGTCTCCTCGCCCAGCCCGGTGGACGCGCCGGTGACGACGACGCGGCGACCGTGCAGGTCCGCGTCACCGAGCACGTCGTCGGTGGTTGCCGAAGCCCCGTCGTGATCCATCGGCCGAGTCTGGCACGGCGCGCCCACCGGCACCCGCTCGCCCGCGGCGCGTGTGCCTACCGTGGATGATCCCGTGCCCGAGCTCATCGCGAGCAGAATGAGCGGTGTGTCCCCGCGCGACGCCGCTGTGTCAGTCCAGCTCGATGGCCGTGAGATAGTGGTCACGCACCCGGCCAAGGTGCTGTTCGCACAGCGAGGCGAGACCAAGCTCGACCTGATCGGCTACTACGAGGCGGTGCGCGCGCCGCTGCTGGCCACGATGGGCGGCCGGCCGGTGCTCCTCCAACGGTTCCCGCACGGCGCGGATGGTCCGTCGTTCTTCCAGAAGCGCGTGCCCAAGAACGCACCGGACTGGCTGACGACGACCGTGGTGTCGACCCCCAACGGCACCACGTCACGCGCGCTCGTCGCGGCGGACCTGGCCCACGTCGCGTGGGCGGTGAACCTGGGGTGCCTCGGCTTTCACGTGTGGCCCTCGCTCGCCGAGAGCCCTGACGTAGCCGACGAGCTCCGGATCGATCTCGATCCGAGCCCGGGGGTGTCGTTCGCCATGATCCGCGAGACTGCCGAGCTGACACGCGAGCTCCTCGCCGAGGACTCGATCACGGCCTATCCCAAGACCACCGGGAGCCGGGGCATTCACGTCTACGTGCGGCTCGAGCCTGCCTGGAGCTCCTATGACGTGCGCGCCGGAGCGGTCGCGGTGGCCCGTGAGCTGGAGCGCCGCCGCCCGGATCTCGTCACCGCGGCGTGGTGGAAGGAGGAGCGGGGTGCGCGGGTCTTCGTCGACTTCAACCAGAACGCGCCCCACAAGACCGTGTTCGGTGCCTGGTCGGTGCGCGCCAACCCCGAGGCCCGGGTGTCCACGCCATTCCGGTGGTCCGAGCTCGCGACCATCGATGCCGCCGCGCACACGCTCGCGTCCGTTCCCGAGCGACTCGCCACCGAGGGCGATGCCTGGGCCGACATGTACGACGACCCCCAGTCGCTCACGCCGTTGCTCGAGCGGTCGGCCGCGGATCTCGCCAGTGGGCTCATGGATGCGCCCTGGCCGCCGGTCTACCCGAAGCAGCCCAACGAACCACCCCGCGTCGCGCCCAGTCGGGCTCGCAAGCGCGCGTGACGCCGCGCCGCGCTCAGGCGCCCGAACACGCCGCGGCAGCAGCCCCGAAGAGCTGTTGCTTGTGCTCGGCGATCACCGGTCGGCTCTTCGGTGCGATCGCCGCGGCGGCGGCGATGGCCTGGGGGAGCACATCGGCTTCGGCCGCAATGGCGTGCGCGATGCCGGCCCTGAGAGCATCCTCACCGCCGTAGCGCCGGCCCGTCAGCATGGCCTCGTGCGCAGTGGCGGCGGGCAGCCCCGCCGTGACCGTCGCGGTCATGCCGGGCGTGAGTGCCAACCCGAGGTCGACTTCGGGCAGGCACCAATAGCCCCGGTCGGCACGCATGATGCGATGGTCGAACGCGCACGACAGCATGGCGCCGGCCGCGAAGACGTGGCCGTTGATCGCGGCGACGGTGTAGGCGGGGAACACGAGCATGCGCCCGAACAGGCGCTGCACCTCGCCCATGAATGCACCCGCGTCGGAGCTGGTCGAGAGCCAGTCGAGGTCGAGGCCGTTGGTGAAGAACTTGGCTTCGCCGGTCACAACCAGCGCGAGCGGACCCTCGATCTGCTCGAGGTCGTCCAGGGCGTCGTGCCACGCGGCGATGGAGGCACCGTTGAAGCGGTTCTCGCCGTCGCGCCAGTGCAGGACGCGAACGTCGCCATGGGTCTCCAGGTCCAGCATGGGTCCACCCTAGGACGGGCGCGTTGGTGGCAGCTCGCAGGCGCGCCGGGGGTGAGACGACGGTCGGTCGGCCGGGTGGGTACGGTGGCGGCAATCGAACGCCATCTGGCAACGGTGTGGGAGTCGGTGGCCGACGCGATCGGCGATTCGTCGGCGATCGTGCACGGGACGACTCGGCGGACATGGTCCGAGCTCGACGACCGCGCGTCGCGGCTGGTAGCCGCATTCGCCGGCGCCGGAGTCGGACCCGGGGCAGCAGTCGCCAACTACCTGTACAACGCGCCGGAGTACCTCGAGTCGTACTGGGCGGCGCTCAAGCATCGCTGCGTGCCGGTGAACGTGAACTACCGGTACCTGGATGAGGAGTTGCTCTACCTGCTCGACAATTCCGAGGCCCAGGTCCTGGTGTTCCATTCGAGCCTCGCCCTGCGGGTCGAGCGCATCGCCGATCGGGCGCGTTCCCTCCGCCTCCTCATCGAGGTCGCCGACGCGCCGGGCCACGCGGACGGCGCCTCCTCGCCGCTGACCGGAGTGGGTCAGCCCTACGAGCAGCTCATCGCGGCCCACGGACCCGCGCGTCGGATCACGCGCGATCCCGACGACATCACGATGCTCTACACCGGGGGCACCACCGGGATGCCCAAAGGCGTGATGAGCCGCGTCGGGCCGACGCTCGACGGGTTCATGGCGGCTGTGCCGCCGGCCGCGGGGCTGGATCCGGTCAGCGATCCATCCGGGGTCGCGCCGGCCGCCCGCCGGCTCGCGGATGAGCGCCGATCGCTCGTTGCGCTCCCTGTTTGTCCACTCATGCACGCCACCGGCCTGTCGATCGGAACGCTGCCGATGCTCACGTTCGGTTCGTGCACCGTGCTGCTCCCCGGCCACACGTTCGACCCGCAGGCGACGTGGGCCACGATCGAGCGCGAGCGTGTCCGGGCCGTGACGGTCGTCGGCGACGCGTTCGCTCGACCGCTGTTGGATGCACTGAACGACGGCCCGACGCGTGATCTGTCGGCGTTGCGTCTCGTGATGTCGTCGGGTGCGATGTTCTCGACCGAGGTCAAGACCGGCCTGCTCGAGCATCTCCGACGCGCCGCAATCGTCGACTACATCGCCGCCACCGAGGGAGGTATGGGCGCATCGATCTCGACGCACGGTTCGCCCGCGCCGACCGGACGGTTTACCCCGAACCCGAACGTGAAGGTGCTGCGCGAGGACGGCAGTGAAGTCGTACCCGGCTCGGGTGAGCCCGGGCTCGTGGCGATCGGCGGCGCGACCCCCGACGGATACTTCAAGGACCCTGCGAAGACCGCAGCGACGTTTCGCGAGTACGGCGGCGACCGCTACTCCGTGCCCGGCGACTGGGCCACGGTCGAGATCGACGGTTCGATCGCGCTGCTCGGTCGAGGGTCCCAGTGCATCAACACCGGCGGCGAGAAGGTCTTCCCCGAAGAGGTCGAGGAGGCGGTGAAGCTCCACCACATGGTCGAGGACTGTCTGGTCTTCGGCGTCGACGACGAACGCTTTGGTCAGCGAGTCGTCGGCGTGGTCGCGGTCAACGCGCCTGGCGCGGTACCCGACGTGCTCATCGCCGCGACTCGGGAACTGCTCGCGCCGTACAAAGTGCCGCGCACGCTGGTCGTCCTGGCCCAGGTTCCCCGCGCCCCCAACGGCAAGGCCGACTATCGACGGGCTCGGGAGGAATTCGACCTGCACGCGCGGTAGGTCCTACCGCCGAGCGGCTGGGGGTAGACACGCGCGAGGAGGTCGTTACGGCTCGACGATGAGCTTGCACTCGTCGGTCGGGTGCGTCGGCGCCCCGAAGCGATCGGGCAGCTCGTCGAGCGCGTCCGCCAGGTGGAGGTCCGAGCCGTACACCCCGCCCGCGGCGACCCGCGCGAGTAGCTCGCCCGGACCGGGCGTCGGTACGGGTCGTACCTCGACCGTCAGCGGGTGCTGCACTCCCTGGGTGACTACGGCCCGCACGGTGTGGACCGTGCTGCTCGGCAACGCACCGTGCCCCGCGCGGTCTCGGGGGTCTACTCCGTGAGCTCGACGATCCCGATGCCGTCAGGGAACCCCAGGTCTTTGGCGACGGTGACCGGCCTCACCGGTTCGCCGTCGCGGTCGAAGCGGATCCTGCGCACCTGGCCGGTGTGATCGCCGGGTCCGATGTCGGCACCGTCAACCACAATCCCGATATCGGCGTAGAACAACGTGCCCTGGGAAGTGACACCGAGGCCGAGGGGCGTGCCCGTGGAGAACGGCTCGGGGCCGAGGGTCTCGCCGGTCGGCGGTGACAGCACGGTGCGGACGTACCGTCCGAGGTCGTCGTACTGGGCGATGACGCCGTTGATCACGCTCGACACGTAGAACCCACCGTCGGGTCGGCGCACGATCGCGTTCGGGGTCGCGAGCGGTTCGGTCGCGGGGATGAAGAGCTCGCGTTGCACCGCGTCGGCCAGGGGCGCGCCCGTGGCGTCGGTGCGCCCGCATCCGCCCTCGGCGGTATCGGACGTCGGGAAGGGTCCCGAGTAGCGCCAAATTCCCGCGGTCGGGGGCCGGGCCGAGGCGACGAACACCTGGTCGTCGCCGTCGACCGCGATCTGGCCCGCGGTGGCGAGCGCGGTGTCGATCTTGCAGTATCGGACCTGGCCCTCGCCACCGATGCCGGTGTCGAATGGTGGGAACCACACGATGAGTTGGCCGTCACCCGCGCCGCTCGCCTGATCGCCGATGTCGCTCGTGAGGACCCGCCCATCGGCGAGGAACCCGCACCCGTAGTTCTCGGCGTTGTCGAGTGAGCCCTGGAACGTGGGCGTCAGCTTGGCGATCTGATGGACCTGGAACTTGTCGATGCGACGCCCGCGCAGCTCGAAGACGCCCCAGCCCTGCGGCGGGTCGGGTTGGTTGGTGTCTTCTCCCGCGATGAAACGGCGGACCTTCTTCCCCTCGTCCTGGGGGAAGAAGCAGATCTGCGCGTTGATGTCGAGACCGTCGGGGTCGTCCTTCGCGTTCGTGACCAGCCGCTGGTGCCGGAAGGGTCGCTTGGCGCGGTAGACGTTGAGGTTGTTGGCTTCGCCGTTGAACACGAACGTTCGTCGCACGCCGCTCTCGGCGGTCGGTCGAGTGGCGGCCGTTCCCGACGCGGCGAGTGTTCCGAGGCCGACGAGTGATGCTGCGACCACTCCGGCCGCGACGGTGCGGACGCGTCGGCGACCCGCTCGACCGCCCGATCGGCGCGGATTCGGTGAGGAATGGTTCATGAGGGGGTTCCCTTCGTCGGTATGGCGGCGCTCATCGCCGGGGCGCGAGCGGCGGTGAGAATGACTGGGTCGTGACCAACCGATCGAAGCCCTCGGCGGCTTCAGGTAGCTCATCGGAGTCGGTGATGGCGAGAAGGCTGATGCGGTTGTAGGTCGCGCCCCGTTCGGGGATTCGAGATGTGGAGCACCCGCCGGCGTTGTCGAGCACGCACAGCAACCCGCCGTTGGGGTCGTCGTCGCGTTCGGAGATGAACAGGCCGTAGCGCGTCGCGCCCTCGCGAGCGGCGTCGCTGCCGGGACGTAGCCACGCCGACGGTGGCCCGAGGTCCTCGGTCTGCGCCTCGAGCCCCCATGGGTCCACGGTGATCGAGAGGGTGAGCCGCGGCGAGGTTCCCGGAGGCGGCGTCTTCAGATCGAAGGCCACCGAACACGGCGCGTCCACGCACGTCGACGGGGCGGGGCGAGGAGTGGTGTCGACGCTCGAGTCTTGGCCGGTCGTCGTTGACGACGTCGAGGGCACGGGCCGGGCGGAGAGCGAGAAGCGGGTCACTCCGCTCGTTCGGCTGCGCTTGTCGGTGCCCGGCTCACGGATCCCCGCGACGGCGTACACGTTGTCGCCCACGATCGCGGTTCCGCCGCTCACCGCGCCCGTCATGGTCTCCTGCCAGAGCACGTCGCCGGTGGCGGCGTCGAGCGCGCGCAGGGTGAAATCGGTGCCGCCGAGGAACAGGACGCCGTTCGCTTCGGTCGTGGCCGCGTAGGTGGGTCCGGCTGCGGGTTGTTGCCAGATGATCGCGCCGGTGTCGGCGTTCATCGCGTGGAGCGCGGGCGAGCCACCGACCGCGGTGCCGCCGACGATGCGGTCATCCGCGTAGGCCGCCGGTCCGATGAACCCGCCGGTCGAGAAGTTGCTGTCGGGACGACGGAGACCGGGTTCGGTCGTCTGGGTGGCCCACACGAGCTCGCCGGTCTGCCGGTCGACCACGTAGTACGCGGCGTCCTTGTTGCCGAGCCCGACAACCGGGCGGTCGCCGATCGAGAACAGGTTCGGTGCGCCGGCGAAGTCGAGGTCGTTGCGGTTGGGCTCGTGCGGTTGGTAGGTCCACCGGGGCGCGCCGGTGTCGAGATCGAGCGCGACGATGGCCTCGGAGAACCGGCCCCAACCCTCGGGCGCACTCACGCAGTTCCCGGTACCGAAGAACACGCCCCGGCCGTCGACGTCCACCGCGACCGAGCCCCACACGTCACCGCAGCCCGGACCGGTGGGGTCGCGCCCGCTCGTCGGCGCGGTGGTCCTCGCCCAGATGCGCTCACCGGTCTCGGCGTCGAGCGCGATCACCCGCGATCGGTCGTCCCCGCCGCGGTTGTGCACATCGGTGCCGAAGATCACTTTCCCGTCGACGACGACCGGTGACGTCTCGATCTCGGTTGGGTCATCGTCGGCGTCGTCCCCGCGCCGGCCGGCGTTGTAGCGCCAGAGGAGCTTGCCGTCGCGGGCGCGTAGCGCGTAGAGGTGCTTGCCGGCCCCGAAGAAAACGGTGCGCACGCCGCCCATCCGGGCCACCGCGGCCGAGGACACGATCTGGCCCGCGTAGACGAGCGGGTGAGTCTCGGCCTGGAACCGCCACTTGACCCGCCCGTTCTTGGCCCGCAGCGCGTAGAAGTTGCCCGACCAATCGCCGACGAACACGGTCCCGCGGACGACGGCGGGCGTCGCGGTCACGGTGTCGCGGGCGCGGAAGAACCACACCCGTTGGAGCCCACCGACGGTGTCGGGGGCGATGTCGGTCGCACAGGGGTAGGAGAACCTCCGGTCGGGTCCGTGGCCCCACATCGGCCAGTCGCACCGCCGGACGGGCGCGTCGCGCGCGGCGGCCGTTCCGCGAGACGGGGCGAGCCCGGCAACCACGGCGACCGTCGCGAGCGTGACGACGAGAGCGCGGTGTCGCCGGAGCCGACTCGCGCGCATCTTGGCCCCCCACGATCGCCCATGCATCTGACGGCCGTGTCAGGCTGGCATGGTCACCGCGGCCGGTCAACCAGGGCCCCGAGCGGGTCGAGCGACGGGCGCGTGCGATGGTGGGTGGCTTCGCCCGGGCGAAACGGGTGGAGCGCGCAATCGGGAGTGAGGAGAGCACACGTGAGGACCGAAGACGGACCGGCCCGGGACTGCTTCGAAGCCGAGCACGAACAGTTCCGCGATGTGATCCGGCGATGGATTGCCGATCGGATGGTCCCGCACAGCGCGGAGTGGGACCGAGCCGGCATCACCCCGCACGCCCTGTTCGAAGATGCGGGCGCGCACGGATTCCTGGGGATGGCGGTGCCGGAGGAGTACGGCGGTGCCGGGGTTAACGACTTCCGCTACAACCTCGTCCTCGCCGAGGAGCTCCAAGCCGCGGGAGTCGGTGCCGCCGGGCTCGGGCTCACACTCCACAACGACATCTGCCTGCCGTACTTCCTGCGCTACTGCACGCCGACCCAGCGGGCGCGCTGGCTTCCGGGGGTGACGTCCGGCGAGCTCGTCACTGCGATCGCGATGACCGAGCCCGCCATCGGTTCCGACCTCGCGTCGATGACCACGTCGGCCCGTCGCGACGGCGACCACTACGTGGTCAACGGTGCCAAGACCTTCATCACCAACGGCATCAACGCCGACCTCGTGATCGTCGCGGTGAAGACGGATCTGAGTCAGCGCCACCGCGGGATGAGCCTGCTCGTCATCGAACGCGGGATGCCCGGCTTCGAGCGAGGCCGCAACCTCGAGAAGCTCGGGCTCCATGCCCAGGACACCGCGGAGCTGTTCTTCGATGACGTCGCGGTGCCGGTCGAGAACCGCTTTGGTGACGCCGAAGGGGAGGGGTTCGCACAACTCGTGGCGAACCTGCCCCAGGAACGGCTCTCGATCGGCGTGGCCGGTGTCGCCGCGGCGCGCGCCGCTCTCGGCTGGACGCTCGAGTACGTGAAGTCACGGATTGCGTTCGGTCAGCCGGTCGGCACGTTTCAAAACTCGCGCTTCGTGCTCGCGACGGTCGCGACCGAGGTCGCGGTGGCGCAGGCCTTCGTCGACCGTTGCGTCGGGGCGCTCAACCGGGGTGAGCTGAGCGCCGAAGACGCGGCCATGGCCAAGTGGTGGTGCACCGAGCTGCAGAAGCGGGCCATCGACCAGTGTCTCCAGCTGTTCGGTGGCTACGGCTACATGCTCGAGTATCCGATCGCGCGTGCCTATGCCGACGCGCGCGTCACCACGATCTACGGCGGCACGACCGAGATCATGAAGGAGATCATCGGTCGCGGCATGGGGCTCTGAGCGCGGGCTCACGGCGGAGCGTTCGCGGGCTGGACGCCTGGCTCAGGCGTAGAGGTTGGGCGGCGCGTGGGCTAGCCCCGCGCCATCGCGGCGGCCGGTGGCCGCGAGCACGAAGGCGAGCGCGGTCTCGGGGTCGCCCGGGTCGGGCACGCTGCCAACCCAACCTTGCTGGGCGAGCATGACCCCCACGTGGGAGATCGCGCCGCGTAGCCCGTCGGTGTGCTCGGCCGGGAGACCGAGCGCGTCCCGGATGTCGTCGCCGTGGATCCACTCGTCATCACCGAGCGCGCTGATCAGCCCGTGAACGGGCCCTTGCCCATTTGGTCGCGCACCGGCACGACCGTGGGGTTCGTCAGCGAGCGGCGCTGCCAGTTCGCGCCGTCGACCACGAACGTGTGGCCGGAGACGAACCGGGCGTACGGCGACGCGAGGAACGTCGCAGCCCAGCCGAGCTCGCGCGTCTGTCCGACGCGCATCGCGGGCTGGCACGGATCCTTCTCGTTCGTGCGGTCCAGGCTGGACCGGATGTCGGCCGTCATGTCGTCGTGCGGGAACAAGCCGGGCACGAGCCCGTTCACCTGGATCCCGTACGGACCCCATTCGACGGCAAGGGTCTCGGTGAGGTTCTTGACCCCCGCCTTGGCTGCGGCCGAGTGGGCGAAGCCCGGTCCGCCCGTCCAGGCGTAGGAGGCACCGACGTTGATGATCGAGCCGGGCGTCCCCACCGCGAGGTGGCGCCGCCCGAACTCGCGCGCGCACAGGAACGTGCCGTTCAGCGTGATGTCGACGACCGTGCGCCACGCGTTCGGCGACATGTCTTCCGCCGGCACCGGGAAGTTCGCTGCCGCGTTGTTGATGAGCACGGCGGGCGGTGCGAATCGGTTCGTCGCGGCGTCGAACGCGGCGGCGATGTCGTCCGGCTCGCGGATGTCGCAGCCGACCGTGAGCACCGGCGCGTCGAGCGCCTCGATGGCAGCTCGACCGGAGTCGAGGTGTTCCTCCTTGCGGCTGGCGATCACGATGGCAGCACCCAAGCGAGCGAACTCGGACGCGATGGCCTTGCCGAGGCCGGTACCGCCACCGGTGACGACCACGACCACGTCGTCGTAGGTGCCGGCCGGCAGCGCGGATGCGCCCGGGGGTGGGGGTGCCGGGAGTCCGATCGGCTCGCTCATCGTGTCCTTCCGTCCGGTCCGGTGCTCAGCTACCGGTGTAGCGCGGTGATCGGTCCTCGGCGCGTGCGCTGCGGAGCTCGGCGATGTCGTCGCTGCGGTTGACGAAGGTCTGGTAGACCATCTCGTCGGCCATCGAGGCGCGGATCCCGGGCACCGACAGGTGCCGGATCACCTCGCGGGCCATCTTCACGGTGACCCCCGGCGCGGCGGCGATCTGCTCAGCCATCTCGCGCACGGTGGCGTCGAGCTCGCCGGGCGGCACGATCCGGCTCACGATCCCGTGGCCGATCGCCTCCTCGGCCGACAGCACCCGGCCGGTGAGCACCATGTCACTCACGAGCCCCGGACCGGCCATCTGGTGCAGCACGGCGACTCCACCGGTGTCGGGAATCACGCCGTAGGTCACCTCGGGCAGTCGGAATCGTGCCCCTTCGGCCGCGACCCGGATGTCGCACAGCAGGGCCCGCTGGAACGAGCCGCCCATGACCCAGCCCTTGCACGCCACGATGACCGGGGCGTCGAGGTCCCAGAGTCGCTGGATGCCCCGGTGGCCTCGCCGCATGAGCTCGTGGTGCGAGATCGGGAGCTGGTGGGCGCCGATCGAGCCGACGTCGCGGCCGGAGGAGAACGACCTGCCCTCGCCGCGCCAGATCACCGCGCGGATCATCGGTGTGCGAGCGATCTCGTCGATGGCCGCGAACAGCGCCGCGTCCATCTCGTCGTCGAACGCGTTGTGCTTGTCCGGGTTGTCGTTGGTGATCGTGGCGATCGTGCCGTCGATGTCGAGCTGGATTCGGTCAGTCACGCCGAAGGACGATACCCGGACTCGTCGCGGCTGTCACAGTGGAGGGTCTCATGATGACGACGGCTTGTCGCCGCGGAGGCGAGCGAGCAGCTCCGTCGCGTAGGCCCGTGGATCGGGGCAGGACCAGCCTCGGTCGGGAAGGTCGAAGTACTCCACGGACACGCACCCCCGGTAGCCGAGTGCGCCGAGCCGAGCGAAGACGGCGTCGAAGTCGACGTCGCCGTCGCCCGGATACACCTGGGCCTCGCCGGGGCGAGCGTCGCGGAGCTGGACGTGGTCGGCGAACGCGAGCGCTTCGGAGAGGTCGCCGCCCCACGCGGTGACGTGACCGGTGTCGACGAGGAAGCGAACGCCCGGGACCTCCTCGGCCAACGCCGCCATCGTCTCCACCGAGTGGACGGTCGCGCCGGCCCACGGCTCGCACAGCGCCTGGGGGGCGGCCCGCCACCACCGGACCGTCCGCTCCCAGCCTCCGTCGCCGGCCGGCGGCGCGGGAGTCGTGCACCAGGTGGGCAACGGCTTGGGGAAGGCTGTCGGACAGCCGATGGGCAGAACCAACGAATCGGGATCAGTGCCCACCATGACGTCGATGTGGCCGAAGCCATCATCTCGCGCCTGTGTCGCGCGCGTGGCGGCTTCGGGTTCGTGCGCGTAGGCGAGCTCGACGACACCGATCCGGAACACGCGGCGATGCTACGACGACCATGGCCAGTGCGGAGAGGCGCGGTGTCGGGCGGCGCCAGGCCCGCGGGTCAGTGGGTGGTCTGACCGCCGTTGAGGTCGATGGTCTGGCCGGTGAGCCAGGATGCCTCATCCGATGCGACGAACGCGACCGCGGCGCCGACGTCCTCCGGTGTGCCGAGCCGACCCACCGGTACTTGGCGCGCGATGCCGGACAGGACGTCGGCGGTGTCGGCGTCCACTTCGGGGATCGCGTTGTCCATGAGTCCCAATGCGATCGAGTTCGCGGTGATGCCACGGCGCGCGACCTCCTGGGCGAGGTGGCGGATGAACCCCTCGGCGGCGGATTTGCTCGCGCCGTACAGCGACACGCCGAACGCGAGGCCGCTGCGGCCCGCGCCCGACGAGATCTGGATGACGCGCCCCCATCTCCGCTCGGCCATCCCGTCGATCACCGCGTGGATGCAGTGCAGCGATCCGTAGAGGTTCAGGTCCACGTACTGGGCCCACGCGCCCGGCTCCATGTCCCGGAACTTCGCCGGGGTCATCCCGACCGGAACTCCGGCGTTGTTGACGAGGATGTCGACCGGCATCCCCAGCTCCGTCTCGAGCTCGGCCACGCCGGTCGTGACCGCGTCAGGGTCGGTCACGTCGAAACCGGCGGCCACGGCTCGCGCGCCGCCGCGGCGCAGCTCCCCGGCGACGGCTTCAGCCCGTTCGAGGGCGACGTCGTTCACCGCGACCGAGGCGCCCTGGTGGGCGAGCACGCGGGCGATGCCGACGCCCACTCCCTGGCCGGCGCCGGTGACGAGCGCGGTGTGTGCAGACAGATCGAACATTGGATGCTCCTCGTTTCTGGCCGGACGCGTGCTCAGCCCCGACGGTCGGAGTCGGCCGCCTCGGCGGTCCGAAGCGCGGCGAAGCGATCGCGGAAGCGGTCGAGGAGGGCGGCGAGCTGGGCGCGATCGGCCGGGGCCCAGTCCGCGAGCGCGGCGTCGAAGTCCGCCAGCACCGCGGCGGTGACCCGCTCGAGCAGCCGCCGACCTTCGGGGGTGAGCGAGAGCGCCGACACTCGGCCGTCGTCCGGGTCGGTCTCGCGGCGCACGAGGTCCTCATCCTCGAGCGGGCCGAGCTGACGGCTCACGGTCGAGAGATCGAGGCTCAACCGCCGAGCCAGCTCCGAGACCGTCACCGGCTGGTGGCGCTCGACGGCTCGCAGGGCCGTCAGGCCTGCTCCGGTGATGGGTACGCGCGCGGCCCGGACCACCCGCTCCTTCTGGCGGGGGCTGTTCGAGCTGTCGGCCACGAACCGCACGAACTCGAGGATGCTCTGGAGGTCAGGTGGGGTGGGAGCACGAGATACTTGTATCTGTGCAAGTATATGACCTCACGGCCACGCGGGCGTGCCGGACATGCCGGCGACACCGCGGGCCGATGCGCAGGAGGTGGCGTCATGGAGCGCACGGACCACTACACGATCATCTCGGCCGACTGTCACGCCGGCGCGAGCCACGCGACGTACCGCGAGTACCTCGATCCGAAGTACCACGACGACTTCGACGCCTGGCGCAACAAGTACAAGAACCCGTTCCGTGATCTGCAGGACGGCGGGCGAGTCCGCAATTGGGATGACGAGCGGCGCAACGGTGACCTGGAGCGGGACGGCATCGTGGCCGAGGTCGTGTACCCCAACACCGTGCCGCCGTTCTTCCCGAGCTTCGTGCTGTTCGCTCGGCCGCCGAAGCCGGACGAGTACGAGCACCGCCGGGCCGGCCTCCAGGCGCACAACCGGTGGCTGGCCGACTTCTGCCGGCGCTTCCCGGAACGCCGAGCGGGGGTCGGTCAGGTCTTCCTCAACGACGTCGACGACGCGATCGAAGACCTTCGTTGGATCAAGGAGCACGACCTGCGCGGGGGTGTGCTGCTCTCGGCGCCTCCTCCCGACGTCGACTACGTGAAGCCGCTGTACGACCCATGCTTCGAGCCGTTCTGGGCGGCGTGTGAGGACCTCGGAGTCCCAGTCAACAGCCACGGCGGCACCGGTCTTCCGAACTACGGGAAGTACCCGGTGGCCGCGCTGCTGTACATCAACGAGGTGAGCTTTTACTCCCAGCGCCCGTTCGTGCAGCTCCTGCTGTCCGGCGTGTTCGAACGGCATCCCCAGCTCAAGTTCGTCATGGCCGAGATGGGCGTCTCGTGGGTGCCGCCCATGCTCAAGCAGATGGACCACGTCCTCGGCCAGATCCGGACGACGGGCCGCATGGGGGAGCTGCGCTACTCCGACGACCACATCCTGGAGCACTCGGCGACGGAGTACTTCCGCCAGAACTGCTGGATGGGGGCGAGCCAACCCGCGCAAGCCGACGCCGCAGCACGCGAAGTGATCGGCATCGATCGGTTCATGTGGGCGAGTGACTATCCCCATGACGAGGGCACCGCGCCGTACACGCGCGAGCACCTGCGCCAGTTGTTCTGCGACGTCGACGCCGACGAGATGCAAGCGATCCTCGCGGGCAATGCGGCTCGGTTGTACGGCTTCGATCTCGCCGCGCTCGCCCCGCTCGCGGCCGACCACGGACCGACCGTCGAGGAGATCGCGCAGCCGCTCACCCGCCTTCCCGAGAACCCCAACGAGGCGTTGCTGCGCGGCGTCGCGGCCTGATCTCCGCACTCCAGCCGAAACGGTGAGCACAGTGCGCGCGGGTCGCGCGTCGCGCACGGTGCTCGCCGTCTTCGTCGGGACCCAGCTGGGCATGATCCTGGCGACGCTCGACGGGACCATCGTCGCGACGGCACTCCCGACGATCTCGCGCGACCTCGGTCATTCGGCACAGCGCTCGTGGGTGATCACCGGCTACATGCTCGGTCAGGTCGCGACCATGCCGTTGTACGGCAAGCTCGGCGACCTCTACGGGCGCAAGCGGATCTACCTGTTCGCGCTGGGCGTGTTCACCCTCGGCTCGGTTCTCTGTGGCAGCGCGGCCACGCTCGGCCAGCTCGTCGGGTTTCGGCTGCTCCAGGGGATCGGTGCCGGGGGGATCGGCACGCTGGCCATGGCGATCGTCGCCGACATCGTGCCGGCGCGGCAGCTGGGCCGGTGGCTCGGCTACCAGGGTGCTCTCTTCGGCGTCGCGAGCCTCATCGGTCCGCTCACCGGCGGGTTCTTCGTCGACCAGCTCAGCTGGCGATGGGCCTTCTACGTGAACCTCCCGCTGGCCGCGGTGAGCATCGTGTTGGTCGTGACCAAGCTCCACCTTCCCTACCGGCGGGTGCGTCATTCGCTCGACGTTGCGGGGGCGGCGCTGCTGACCGGAGCGCTCGCCCTGGTCATCGTGCTCGCCGCGATCGGTGGGCAGCAGGTGGCGTGGCTCTCACCGGAGGTCGTCACCCTTGGTTCGGGTGCGGTGTTGCTCGGTGTGGCCTGTTGGTTCCGTGAGCGCCGAGCGCGCGAGCCCGTGCTGCCGCCGCGGGTCCTGGCCCGCCGCGTCGTGCGCGTGGCCGGCGGACTCAACCTGACGAGCGGCGCGCTGTTCGCCGCCGGTGTGTTCTTCCTGCCGGTCTTCTTTCAACAGGTTGCCGGCGCAAGCCCGACGGAGTCGGGGCTCTTCCTCGTGCCGTTCATGTTCACGATTGCGCTGACCACCTTGATCGCGGGCCGCCGAGTCGAACACACCGGTCGCTACCGGGTCTGGCCCATCGTGGGATCGGCAGTCGCCCTGGTCGGCGTCGGGCTGTTGGCATCGTTGACCGTCGGAACGCCGGTGGTGGTGGCCGCGGGGTTCGGGGCGGTGCTCGGCGTCGGGATCGGCTTCATCATGCAGACGTCGCTCCTCGCGCTGCAGAACGGTGTCGAGCAGCGCGATCTCGGCGTGGCGACGTCGACGGCGTTGTTGGGCCGGATCCTCGGGGTCACGCTCGGCGCCGCGCTGGCCAGCGCGGTGCTCGAGTCCGGGATCGGTGGGGCCGGCCTCGGGGACGTGAGCGCGTACGCCGGCGCGATCCACTCCGTGTTCCTCGCCGCGGTGCCCGTTGCGATCGTGACCGTGGTGCTCGCTTGGCGTCTTCCCGAGCACGAGCTGCGTACCCAGAGCGGCTACGACGCCGACGAGGCCTTGGTTGCCCTCCAGCTCTCGGCCGACACCGGGCTCGGTTGAAGCGCGAGGAAGTGTTCCCCGGCTCCGTTTGCGCCGATGGGCTCGGCGATGCGAGCGTCCGGTGATGGAGCCCCCCGATCGCCCGCTCGACGATCGCGTCGCGATCGTGACCGGCGCGGCGGCCGGTATCGGCCGGGCGACGGCCTACCGGCTGGCGCGCTCCGGGGCCCGTGTGGCGCTGTGCGATCGCGACGGCGAAGGCCTCGCCGGCCTCGCGACCGACCTCGGGGGCCACGCGGCGACCCTCGACGTGCGTGATGCCGACGCCGTCGACGTCTTCGTTGCGGACGTGGTCGGCCGCCACGGCCCGATCGACGTGCTGGTCAACAACGCCGGAGGAACGTTCTTCGGCAGCTTCTTGGACCTGAGCCCGCGCGGGGAAGCGGCCCTGGTGGCCGAGAACTTCACCCAGGTGACCCACCTCGTGCGCGCGGTCGTGCCTGAGATGTCGGGCTCGGGTGGTTCTATCGTCAACGTGACGTCGATCGAGGCGCACCAGGCCTCGCCGGGCTTTGCGGTATACGGCGCCATGAAGGCCGCGCTCGCTCAGCTCACCCGCACGCTCGCGCTCGAGCTCGCGTCGAGTCGTATCCGGGTCAACGCGGTCGCGCCCGACGCGATCCCGACGAGTGGCGACGACGACCTCCAGGCGAGCATGCGC
>DASRPD010000004.1:0-11997 GCA_035646535.1 Acidimicrobiia bacterium | reverse complement strand
CGAGGTCGCCCGGGTTCGCCTGTCGCGGGCAGGTCGGCCGGACGCAACACCCCGCGCTCGGCGAGAGCTTCGAGTGCTGTTCGGGCTGTCGGGGGGCTGACGTCGAGCAGGCTGACCGCCGTGTCCACATCGAGGGCCGGGTGTGTGAGCACCTGATCGACCAGGCGACGAGCAGCAGCGTCGGAGCGGAGGTTCTCCAGTCGAGCCGTCCATGAGGCGACGAGTTCGCTGACGGCGGCGAGTGTCTCGGTGGCGGACATTGCTGCGTGCTCGACGGTGCTGGCAAACCAGCGGATCCAGTCGTCGGGGCCGACGGTGCGGTAGAGCGTCAGTCCCGACAGGTAGCCGCCGACGTCGCGGAGGAACGCGACGGACACCGGCGGCGGCACGGCAAGCGCAATGTGGCGGTGGAGTGTCCAGCCGATCAGCAACCGGCCGATGCGCCCGTTGCCGTCGGCGAACGGGTGGATCGTCTCGAACTGGGCATGGAGGAGTCCGGCGGCCGTTACCGGGTCGTGCGACGGCTTGTTCGCGTAGTCGACGAGGTCGACCATCAGTGCATCGATGCGGTCGGCGGGCGTGGCGACGTGCGCGGCCCGACGTGGGGTGGGTCCACCGACCCAGCCGAGGCGGTTGCGCCAGGCCCCCTTGAGATCGTCGTCGAGGTCTGCCGACGTCATCAGGATGCTGTGCCACTGCCACAAGTCTTCACGTCTGAGTGGGCCCTCATGGGCCAAGACCGCATCAAGGGCGCGCAGGTTGTCCGCGACCTCTGCAGCCGGCCCGGCCACGGACGGGTCCACGTTGGCGACGGCGACCGCGTCGGCCGGAGCGTTGATCGCCTCGATGCTGCTGGAGGCCACCCCTTCGGCGCGCACGAGCAATCGAGCGGCGACTTCGAGGCGCGGGTCGTGCCGGGCCGCCGTCGCGCTCAGGACCCCCTCGGCGCGAGCCGCATCGAGTCGAGCGGCCGCGCCGAGTTCACCGACATCGGAGAGGGGAGCTGGAACGAACGCGCCGACGGGACGGCCTTCCCACACGACCGTGACGACCTCATGCGGCATCGGATCCCTTCTCAACCCTGGGAGTTTCGAAAGGCTAACACTTAGAACCTTTCAGAACGCACCATCCATCTTGGGACTTCAGCCTGAGGGAGCGTGTCCGTGACCAGGCACCACAGCCTGCCGGGCGTTGAGCGCACGTCGCTCGCGCTTCCGGCGATTGGAGGCAGTCGGCGGGTATAGGCCGAGTTGAGGATCGGGTTCTCGATCGTCGTGCGTGGCGGTCCCGTAGCTCGCGTGCCCTTCATCCAGCCCGGCGAAGCCTGCCTCAGATCGTCAGATCGTCAGATCGACCGCGGCCCCGGCTGTTGTCCCTTCACCACCGGCTCGACCCTGCGTCACTTCGTCTCCGGGCTGCCTCGGGGTCGAGCGATGAGCCCTGCGAGCTCGCGTTCCGCAACGGGAGCGAAGCCCCAGACATCGACGCCGACGTTGATCATTCGCTCCCGCACCTTCCAACGCTCATGGACGTGACCATGCAGGAGCCAGGCGCCCGCGTCGGCGGGGCGGTGGGAGACGTACCGATCGCGGTCTTGGCTGTCGCCACGGTACGGGAAGTGGCAGGCGAGGACCCGCACGCCACCGACGGCGAGATCGATCGGGCCCTGCCAGATCTCGTCGAATCCCGCGGCGAGGTAGCGGTCGGTCGCGGCGTCGGCGCCCTTCTTGTGTCCGCGCCAACAGCGGTCGTGGTTCCCGGCGAGGAGCACCTTGCGGCCGTTGAGCACACCCGCGATCGGAAGGGTCTCGTCGATGCGGCCCATCGCGAAGTCGCCAAGCACGATCACCTCGTCCTCCGGCGTCACTGTGATGTTCCAGCGTTCGACGAGCGCGCTGTTCATCTGCTCGGCATCACGGAAGGGTCGGCTGCTGTAGTCGATGATGTTGCGATGGCCGAGGTGGAGATCGGCCGTGAAGTAGCGAGCCATGACCCCCAGGATCGCATCTCGGCTCGCACTCACGGGTCGAGATTGACCCGCCTGCCGCCCGGCACCACTCGTCGGGAGCTGCCTCGGAGCCCATCTTGGGCCGGTCGCCCGCGCCGGTCGAGTTTCCCCGAGTTTTGCCTTGCCCTCCATGGTGGAGACGGAGCAAATCTCAGCGAACGCACACAGCCGAGACGCTGGGCACCTGGACTTACGGAGGCAGTGGGCTACCGACGCAACTCCGTCCAGCCCGCCGCTATGGCTCCGCCGTGATCGGCTCCGATGGCGCTTCCCACACTCAGCGCCTCCCCTTCCCAATTTTCAGGGAGACTGGCTCGCGGCGGACTCTTGCCTACGGCGGGGCGGAGCCTTCCGGCCTGTGGAGTGCCAGAAGTCCCGCGGGGCTCAGGCAGCGCCGCGGCGCAACTGTGGGGTGTAGAGGACCGGTTGTCCCGCGCCTCGCCGCTTCGATTCGTACATCGCGATGTCGGCGTTGGCGATCAGGCCCTCGGCGGTGATCCCGTCGTTGGCCATCGTCACACCGACGCTCGCCTGGATCGAGAGCCTCGTGGCACCGATCCTCACGGGTTGCGACAACGCGTCGGAGAGCCGCGCGGCCGCGGTGATGAGATCCTCGGTCGAGCCCGTCTTCGAACACAGGACCAGGAACTCGTCCCCGCCGAGACGGCCCACCAAGTCGCCTGTCCGTACCGCGCGGCGGAGCCGCTCGCCGACGATCATGAGGAGCTCGTCACCCATCGCGTGCCCGTGCGCATCGTTCACGTCCTTGAAGCCGTCGAGATCGATGAAGAAGATCCCGATCGGTCCCTTGTCTATCGCGTCGTTCAGCGCGGTCATGACCGACGCCCGGGTCCGGCACTCAGTCAACACGTCGAACTCGGCGCGACGCTCCAGCTCCGTGTAAAGCCGGGCCTGTTCGGTCACGTCGTCGACACACACGACCGCGCCGAGCGCGTGGCCCTCGTCGTCGACGAGCGCACCGAGCCGGAGGCGCGCGTTGCGCTCCCCCTCCTGCCCGGGGACTCGGAGACGTATCTCCAGATCCGCGTCACGGCCGTTGCGAAGCACGTGCTCCAACGCGAGCTCGAGCGAATGCCGATCGTCGGGGACCACGTTCGACAGCTGCGCGTCGACCGTCGGCTCCAACTCTCGTCCGACGATCTGATGGAGCCGCTCGTTGCTGTAGATCACGCGGCGCTGCGCATCCACATGCAGGAGTCCGAGCGGCATGGTCTCGGCGATGCGGTGGAGCAGCCGCTCACGGGCTCGCACGGCCTCGTGCGCTGCCATCTCGTCTGAGATGTCGACCGCCTCGGTCTCGACGCACGCATGATCCGGATCGTCCAGGAGGTTCACGTTTGCGAGTTCGAGCCACACCCAACTGCCGTTGGCGTGGCGATGACGCAGCCGCACGCGGTGCTGCCTGCGCGGTGAGCTGAGCAGCTCCATCCAGTGCTCGATCGCTCGGGTCTGGTCCTCGGGATGGACGAGGTCCAGCGATGCTCGACCGACCATCTCGCTCGGCTCCCAGCCGAGGATGTCCGTCACCGCGTCGTCGACACCGATGAAGACAGCGATGTCGTTCTTGCGCTGACGGAACAGTCGGGGACGAAGCGCCGGCTCGCTGGCCACGTCGATCGGAGCATCGATCGGGCCCTCGGTGACCAAGACTCCGAGGAGCACGCCGTGCCCCGGACGCAGATCGAAGAAATGCAGTCGGCTCTGTTCGTCGGGCCGACCAGTCAGCCGCACCGGCACTCGTGCGGCGCCCGCGGTGCGGGCGCGGTCCCAAGCGGAGATGACGACCACGCGATCCGCGGGGACGAAGAGGTCGAGACCGAGGTCTCTTACGATCGGGTGGTCGGCGACACCAATCGACTCGGGAATCTCGACGAACATGCCGAACTCATTGATCGCGCCGACGGGTGCAAGCGGGTATCGGCCGAGGAGAGCGCGACACGTCGTCTCGACCTCGCCACCGGCGGCCGCCGGTCCCTCTGGCATGACCTAAGGATCGGGTGGTTCGACGGGCCCCTTGAGGCCTCTCTCCGGGGCAGCGATCTCCCCACCGAGCTCGGCCGGGGCACTGTTGCGCTAGCGCAAAACGGACACGTCGCGTGCCTCTCGGAGCCCACGGGACTTGGAAAACACGCTGCATTCGTAGGGATCATCCCGATTCTGAGAACGGGCCGACTCCCCCTCGGGGTCGGCGACAGCGGGCGGATGCGCCAATGCAACCGTGCCAGAGAGAGTGAGTCTGTGAGTGAGTTGCGAGTGGAGGTGATGGGACTTGAACCCACGACTTCTACGTTGCGAACGTAGCGCTCTACCGGGCTGAGCTACACCCCCGAAGGAAGGGCGAGGCTACCAAACCGCCTGTCAGCCCCCGAGATCCTCGATGAGGCTCGAGGTGCACCACGGGGGCGCGTTGATCGGGTTGCAGCGCGCCGGTGTCCCGCCGGGGATCGACACGAAGTACGGCGTGCCGAACGCCCGACCGGGAACGGGGAAGTCGGTGCTCACCCACTGCGCGGCGGTGCTCAACGCGGCGTCGCGCTTGGTGGTGTCGTTCGCTCGCGCCTCGACGGTGTCCGAGTCGGTCCGCGTCCGCACGACGTACCCCTGGGCGACGAGGGCCTGGATCTCGGCCACGTTCACACCCTCGGGGTTGTTGCGCTTCACGAACGCCGCGTCGGGGGCGCCGGGAGTGGCGTTGGTGAACAGCATCCGCCCCGCGAGCGCGGGATGACCCGACAGGTAGTTGCTGCGGTAGCTCCCCGAGTTGTCCATCAGGAACAGCACCTGGCCACGCAGGTCGTCGATCTTCGGCCAACCGTTGGCGTGCACGGCGGCGTCGAGCGTCGGGAACGTGGCGCGTACCTCGTCGGGGGTGAGTACCTGGGCGGGTGGGAAGACACTGCGAATCTCGTCGTCGAGCTGGTCCATCGCCGCGACGGTCCACGGCAGCACCGGCGTCGGCAAGCCGAGGTCGTCGTCCTTGAGCTCGGTGAGGATCGCGATCGGCATGTGGTCGGGATGCGCATCGGACCAGGCCTTCACCGCGGTGAGGCAATCCACGTAGGTCGCACACGTCGTCGCAAAGTCGATGTCGGGAATGTGCAGGACACGATGCCCGGCGGGATCGACGTACACGTCGAGCTCGATCTGGCGGACACCTTCCGACTCGAACTGTTCCCCGAGCGGGGAGTTGGTGTACTGCCACGGCTCGATGGCGGTGAACGGCGCCTCGGTGGGCGCGATGTGGAAGCTGTTGTGCGTTCCCTTGACCTGCATCTGATTGAGCCGCAGGTCTCCCGACACCACCGCCGCGCCGACCGCGAACCGGTGATCGATCCGGACCTTGACGAACAGGAAGTGGTCGCCGGTACCGATCGCGTCGCCACCCACGGTGAGCTGGGCGGGCACGGTCTTGGCGGTGGCCACGGGCTTACCGTCGATGCTGTCGACGCGCACCGTGACGGTCGCCTTGGTCCCGGGCGCGACGCCGACGACCGCGACATCGACCGTGCGGGATCCACCTACGCCGGGCGGCGAGACGACGACCTGGGCGATGCCGTTCGTTCCGGGGATCGGGCGGCTGAGGAAGCTACAACCAGCGGCAACCAGCGCCATCAACACCCCGACGGTCACGATCCCTCGGGTCACGCTTCGAGTCCCGCGGCCGGTGGTTCGTGCGCTGACCGGCTTCCCTGCCCCCATGATGCCCCCTTGTGCCGATTGGGGAGGGTAACCCGAGGTGCAAACCATCGTCACATCCGCTCGCCGACCGAGGACTGTCTCCAGCGCGTCAGGCAGTCGACGGGTGAGAGTGGGAATCGCCTCGGTGTGAGCCGGGGTTACGAGGAGACCGTGCGACGCAGTGCGAGCTGGGGCGTCTGGCTCGGGAGGTAGCGCACCTTGGCGCTCTGCTCGGAGGCGAGCGTCCGCATGCGCACCAACAGCGCGACGTAGGCGACGAGCAAGAGGTCGGCCGCGACCTGCGCGACCCAGACCGCCATCGACCCCGTCAGGAGGCCGGCCAACAACGTCACGACGACGACGACACCGAGCGTGAGGAGCACGTCACGCCGACGGCGCTGGGCAGGTTTCATGACGGGCGGCCCGGCAAGCGTCGGCCCCCGCCCGGGAGCGACCGTGCCGACCGGTGTTCGCCGTCGGGCCACTCCGGAAAGCCGGATGGGGGGCACCGCGCGGGACGCCGAGTAGCCGCCGGTGCGGCCGATGACGCCGAGGCTCTGGCTGAAGTCGCCGATGGTGCTCCCGCCGCGACGTTCGGAGCGAGCTCTGAACAGCGGCGGTACGAGCACCGCCGCCCACAACAGCCCAAGTATCACGAGTACAGGAATGGCCAAGCTCCTCGACGCCCTTTCGTGTCGCGGAAGCTAACAAAGTGTGTCCATCAAGCGGGGGATGCCCGACGTCCCCAACAGCCAAGCGCGCTCCGACAGACCAGTCAAACCGGAGCGGCGCGAGAAAAGCTCGCAATCGGTTCGGAAACCGTTCGGATCCTTGACAACACAGAGATCGCGAACGGCGTCACCCTTTTTCAGCACCCGGGTCCAATGCTCGGGCAATCACACGGCGCGTGACGAGACCGCTGCGCTCAGAGGTCGAAGTCGTCGGCGACGGTGTCGGTGTCGGCCGTACGTCGCCAGACGCCGGAGCGACCGCCGGTCTTCTCCCACAGGGCCAGATCGCCGATCGTCATGCTGCGGTCGATCGACTTGCACATGTCGTACATCGTGAGGGAGGCCACCGCGCACGCGGTCATCGCCTCCATCTCGACACCGGTCCGGTCGACGGTGTCGACCTGGGCCTCGACCTCCACGTAGCGATCCTCGATCCGAAAGTTCACGAGCACAGAACCGACCAGCAATGGATGACACAGGGGCAAGAGGTGGGGGGTCTGTTTGGCCGCCTGGATAGCGGCAACCCGAGACACGGCGAGCACGTCGCCCTTGCCGATCGCGCCCGCAGCGATCTTCGAGGCCGTCTCCGACGCCATGTGCACCCGGCATCGGGCAACCGCTCGGCGGTGGGTGGCGTCCTTGGCGGTGACGTCGACCATGCGGGCACGCCCCAGAGGGTCGAGGTGGGTGAACTCGGCAGACATGAGGAGAGAGTCTAGGCAGCGAACCGGCAGGTCAGAGGGGCCCGACGCCGGTCCCGGCCGAGTCGGTCCGGGTCGGGGACGGGCGGGGCGTCATCCGCCGATCTGGCTCATCGACCGGCCGGGACGTACGAAGTCCACACGGGCGATGCGATGACCCGCCCACTTCGTCCCGACCGCGGCTTCGATCACCGCCGCGAGCTCGTCGTCAGAGGCACCGCCCCGGATCACCGCGCGCAGGTCGAACTCATCGAGCGCGAAGAGACACGTGCGGAACTTGCCCTCGGCCGTCACCCGCACCCGATCGCAGTCACCGCAGAAGGGCTCGGTCACGCTCGGGATCACGCCGACATCACCGATGCCGTCGCGGTAGCGGTAGCGCGCCGCGGGTTCGAGATGACCGTCGTGGCGGTGGTGGAGCTCGAGCGGGAACACCGCGTCGATGCGCTCGAGGATCTCCGACGCGGGTACCACCTGATCGGGATCCCACGCGCCGTCGGCGTCGAGCGGCATGAACTCGATGAAACGAATCCCGACGCCACGATCACGAGCGAACGCCGCGAGGTCGACGACCTCGGTGTCGTTGACGCCCCGCATGACGACACAATTCACCTTCACTGGATCGAGACCGGCAGCGACCGCCGCGTCGATCCCCGCGATCACCCGGTCGAGCTCGTCCCGCCGGGTGAGGTGGGTGAAGACGTCGCGGCGCAGGCTGTCGAGCGACACGTTGACCCGTCGCAATCCGGCGGTGGCGAGCTCGGCGGCGACGTCAGGAAGCCGTACGCCGTTCGTCGTCATCGCCAGGTCGACGCCGAGCGGCTCGAGGAGCTCGAAGAGCCGAGCCAGTCCGGCTCTCACGGTCGGTTCTCCGCCGGTGATCCGGACACCGGTGAACGACCACCGTTCGACGCAGACGCGCGCGATCCGGGCCAGCTCCTCATACGAGAGCACCTCGGAGCGCGGCAGCCAGCGCAGGCCCTCTTCGGGCATGCAGTAGGTACAGCGAAAATTGCACCGATCGGTGACCGAGAGTCGCAGATCGCGCACGGGGCGGTCGAAGGGATCGACCAGCGGGGACGGAGAACCCATCGCGCCAGCGTACGCCCGGCCGTGAGACTTCCGCCCACGCCCCCGGATCCCCGAGACGGGGCGGCCCCTCGACGCGGTTGGGCCGATCGCCCCATGACCGTGCCGACCCGTGGTGGTTCAATTCGTTGTGGAGCCGGGCTCGAGGCCCGGCGGGGACGCGTTGATCCGCAGGCCGAGTTGGTCGCCGAGAGCCTGCGGGGAGCGAGGGCGAAACCGGCCCCACACACCACCCATCGACGGAGGGAAGTGGGGATGCGGTCTCGTCGCATCGCAGTGTGGACGGCGAGCGTCGCCGTGGCGGTCGCCGCGATCGGCGGTACCGCCGCCGCGGCTGTGACCACCAACTCCACCACCGGTGCCTACGTGACGTGTTCGACCGCGGCCGAGACCCACGGCGACGTCACCATCTCCGCGGCCCGGACCGAACGGGGCACCACGACCCCGGATACGGCGCCCGACGAGACCTGCACGGTCACCGAGTAGCGGCTCGTCACGTCAACCACCAGTTCGCGCGGGAGGCTCGGGCTTCCGGGGGCCACTTGGGGGTGCCCCCGGAAGTCCGTATTCCATCTCGGGTCAGCTGGAGGAAACCGCCGTGGCGACCGGTGCGACGGGACGCAGGAGCATCACCCGCACCGTGTCGCCCGCGTCGATCCCATCTCCGTCGGCGAGGAGCGCGAGCCCGTCGGCGGTAGCCATCGTGGACAGCGCGTTGCTCGCCTGAGCGCCGGCCCGCGTCGCCCGGTAGCCCCCGGCGGCGTCGAGGTGCACGTGGACCCGGTCGAGATGCAGCTTTCCGTCGCGTCGGCGGGGCATCGCCTCGGCCGCGGTCGCCGCGACGATCGGGCGGTGGCGCGCCGCGTGACCCGACATCTTGAGCAACGCCGGGCGGGCAAAGAGCTCGAAGCTCACCAGGGAGCTCACGGGATTGCCCGGTAGGCCGAACACCGGTGTGCCGCCGACGACGCCGAACGCGAGCGGCTTGGCCGGTCGGATCGCCACCTGGGACCAGACCAGCGCGCCGAGCCGGTCGAGCGCGGCCTTCACGTAGTCGTAGTCACCGACCGAGACGCCCCCGCTCGTGAGCAGTGCGTCACACGTCGCGATCCCTCGCTGCAGACGGGAGACGATCAGCGCCTCGTCGTCACGCGCCACACCGAGGTCGACGGGCTCACAGCCCGCTTCGGCCGCGAGCGCGAGGAGCATCGGCCGGTTCGAGTCGCGGATCTCACCCGGCGCGAGTGGGCGAGGCCCGTCCACGAGCTCGTCGCCGGTCGACAGGACACCAACACGGGCGCGGCGCCACACCGAGACCTCGCTGATCCCCAGGGTCGCGAGGACGCCGATGTGCGCGGGGCCGAGGACGGTCTCGGGCTCGAAGACACGATCACCGGCGCGAACGTCGCCACCGGCGTCTCGGATGTGATCGCGTGTCCGCGCGGGTGCGCGCACCGCGACACCGTCCGCGCCGGCGCGTTCGGTACGTTCCACCATCACGATCGCATCCGCGCCGGGGGGCATGGGCGCGCCGGTCATGATCCGAATCGCTTCTCCCGGGCCGACAGCAACGGTCGGGGCACGACCTGCGGGCAGCTCCCCGACGACGTCGAGCCGGGTCGGCGTCTGCTCGGTCGCCGAGGCCGTGTCCTGCGCCCGCACCGCGTAGCCGTCCATGGCGGTGTTCGCGAACGGTGGCACGTCGTCGCTCGCAACGACGGACTCGGCCAGCACCGCACCGGCCACATCGGCCAACGGTCGGCGCTCGGTGTTCAGGCGCGACACCGCGTCGAGAACTTCGGCTTGCACCTCACCGACGGGCCGCAGCGTCACGACCGCACGCCCAGTCGACGGTAGGTCAACCGAGGTTCCGTCGGTGGACGAGATCGACGAGGTAGCGCGCGAGATCCGGGCCGATGTCGGGCCGATCGAGGGCGAGCTCGATGTTCGCGTAGAGAAAGTCCAGCTTCTGGCCGATGTCGTACCGACCGTGCTCGAACACCCGGCCGTAGACGCTCTGGGTCTCGAGCAACAAGCCGATCGCGTCGGTGAGCTGGAGCTCGCCGCCGGCGCCCGGCTCGATGCGGCTGAGCGCTTCGAAGATCTCGGGGGTGAACACGTACCGGCCCATGACCGCGAGGTTCGACGGCGCGTCCTGCGGCTCCGGCTTCTCGACGATGGAGTGCACCTCGACGAGACCCTCGTCGAAGGCGCTCGAGCTGACGCAGCCGTACGACGAGATCCGATCGGGCGGAAACTCCTTGAGGGCGATCACCGATCGGCCGTAGCGCTCGTTCACGTCGAGCATCGAGCGGAGCAGCTGCGAGTCGTCCACCATGATGTCGTCACCGAGCAGCACCGCGAACGGTTCGTCACCCACGTGGTCGCGCGCCACCGACACCGCGTGGCCGAGCCCGTGCGGATCACGCTGGCGGATGAAGTGGATGTTCCCCAGCTCGGACGTCTCCTGGACCTCCTTCAGCAGCTCGTGCTTACCCTTGCGTTCCAGGTAGAACTCGAGCTCGAAGGCGCGGTCGAAGTGGTCTTCAATCGCGCGTTTGCCGCGACCGGTGATCACGAGGATGTCAGTGAGCCCCGCCCGCACGGCCTCCTCGACGACGTACTGGATCGAGGGTTTGTCGACGACCGGCAACATCTCCTTCGGCAGGCTCTTCGTGGCCGGGAGGAAACGGGTGCCGAGCCCCGCAGCGGGAATGACGGCCTTGCGCACCTTCTGGGTCCTGCTCATGGGTACTCCGAACCTCTGCTCATCCGACGTGCAACCTAGAGGCTGTGTCGGCGCCCGTCAGCGCCGCCTTGACCCCCGGCGGTCGGGGTCCACCGCCCGGGCACAACCCGGCGGGGCTACGTCGCGTCGCGCTCGCCGGGCGGGAGCGTGGGCTCATCACCGCGCGCGAGCCGGCGCAGGTTCGCACCGTGCCGGGCCACGATCACGATCGCGAGCACCGCCACCACGACCACCTCGGTCCGGCCGTGACCGGTGAGCCAGGCCAGGATGGGGAACGCCACGGTGCACAGCAGCGAAGCGATCGACGCGCGGTGCAGCACGCGAGCGACCAGGAACCAGACGATCGCCAGCCCGGCGACGATCCATGGGAACAACACGACGAGCGCTCCGCTCGCCGTCGCGACGCCCTTGCCCCCCTTGAAGCGCCGCGTCATGGGGAAGACATGGCCGGCGACGGCCGCGAGCCCGAGCGCCAACGCGCCCACCGGGCCCGCCGCCGCGAGACCGATCCCGGCGGCGATCGTCCCCTTGGCGACATCGGCGACGAGGACCAGGATGCCGGCTTTCCAGCCCAGCAGCCGGGTGACGTTCGACGCCCCAGGGTTTCGGGAACCCTCCGCCAGCACGTCATGGCCGCCGGCGCGCGCGACGAGGATGGCGCTCGGAAACGTGCCGAGGAGGTAGGCAGGGACCACCAGGAGCGAGATCGGCAACAGCGCGACGGCGAGCATGCGGCCCAATCTTGGCGCGATTGCGGGCCCCGGCCGCGGCGTCGACAGAGAGGGCGACGCGATATCCTCTGGCACTCGCCCGCGGTGAGTGCCAGAGGGTGGCCACCACCGACGCACGACCGGAGCTCCGATGCCGACCTACGAGTATGCGTGCAGCAAGTGCGACGAGCACTTCGACGTGTTCCAGCCGTTCTCGGAAGAGCCGTTGAAACGCCATCGCGGATGCGGCGGGAAGCTCTCGAAGGTCCTCGGTTCGGTCGGAATCGTCCTCAAGGGCTCGGGCTTTTAC
>DASRPD010000003.1:0-12500 GCA_035646535.1 Acidimicrobiia bacterium | reverse complement strand
TGTGCTCGCGGTCCAGCTCGAGCGGAAGTACTCCAAGCGCGAGATTCTCGAGCGCTACCTCAACACCGTCTATTTCGGCAACGGGGCCTACGGCGTCGAGACCGCGGCTCAGCTCTACTTCGGCCGGTCGGCGCGCGAGGTGAACCTCAGCCAAGCGGCGCTACTCGCCGGACTCATCCAGAACCCCGGCCGCACCGACCCGTACCGCAACCCCGCCGCTGCACTCGACCGACGCAACGTCGTGCTCGACCGGATGGCCGAGCTCGATCTGGTCACCGCGCCCGAAGCCGACGCCGCGAGGTCCAAGCCGATCGGTGTCGTGGCCGAGACGACCGGCGACCGCTACCCGGCGCCGCACTTCGTGGAACGCGTGAAAGCCAAGATCCTGAACGATCCCGCATTTGGGCCGAACCGGGCGGCGCGCGAGCGCCTGCTCTACACCGGTGGCCTGGTCATCGAGACCGCGCTGGACCCCGCTCGCCAGGCCGAGGCCGAGCTCGCCGTGGCCCAAGTCCTGGTGGACCCGGCCAACGATCCCGAGGCCGCGCTCGCCTCGATTGATCCGAAGAACGGTCATGTCGTCGCCTACGTCGGTGGTCGCGACTTCTTCGGCACACAGCCGTCGGCTCAGGTCGATCTGGCCGACGCCGGGCGCTCGTCGGGCTCCGCGTTCAAGCCCTTCGTGCTCGCGGCCGCGCTCGACGCCGGCATCCCGCTCGACCACCGCTACGCGGCTCCGGCCCAGATCACCATCCCCATCGAAGGCAACGAGCCCTGGACGGTCGCCAACTACGGACACAAGGGCTATGGGAGTCACATCGATCTCACCGAGGCCACCGTGGAGTCGGTGAACACCGTCTATGCCCAGCTCATGATGGACGTCGGTCCGCAAGTCGCGGTCGACGCCGCCGCTCGCCTCGGCGTCACCACGCCGCTCGAGGCCAACCCGGCGGCGGTGCTCGGCACCAACGGCGTCACCCCGCTCGACCTCGCCAGCGCCTACTCGTCGTTCGCGGCCGACGGCCTGCACGCCGAACCCGTCTTCGTCACCCGGGTGACCGGCCCCGACGGGACAGTGCTCTACCAGGCGCCCAAGGCCCGGCGCCGAGTGCTCTCACGCACCACGAGCCGCACCGTCACCGATGTGCTCCAAGAGGTCGTGACCCGCGGCACCGGGGTCAACGCCCGGATCGGACGCCAGGTCGCGGGCAAGACCGGCACGGCCGAGGAGCACTCCGATGCGTGGTTCGTCGGTTACACGCCCGATCTCGCGACCGCGGTCTGGATCGGCTTTCCCGAGGGTGCGGTCCCGATGACCCCGCCCCGGACGCGGGTCACCGTGACCGGAGGCACCTGGCCCGCCGAGATCTGGCAGCGCTACCAGGGCGCCGCACTCGCGGATCGGCCGGCGCTGGCGTTTCCCGCGCTCGCCGACGCCGAGGCCGACGAGCGCGATCGTGCGGAGACCGGCACGACCTCGACCACCAGCGGTGCGCGCCTCCCGTCGGTCATCGGGATGCGCGAGGCCGACGCCCGCCGGGTGCTGGCCTCGGTGGGCGCCGACGTGAGGACGGCGACGGAACCGAGCGCCGACTTCCCGCCGGGAGTGGTGCTCCGCCAGGCCCCCGAGGCCGGTGCGCGCGGCGGGCGGGGCACGACCGTCACGCTGACCCTCGCGGTCGAGCCCATCGCCCAATCGGCGGTACCGACCGTGTTGGGGCTGGGCGCGAACGATGCCCGGGCGCTCATCGAGACCCGCAGCCTGGGCGTCGAGGTCGTCGAGGAGGCCGAGCCGTCGCCCGGGAACCTGGTGCGCGCCGGCCTCGTCTGGAAGCAGTCGCCCGGTGGGGGCACCGCAGTCGATGTCGGTACGCGCGTCCGGGTGTGGGTCAATCCCGGCTAGACGCTCGACCCGGACCCACCCGCCGCTCCGGCCGGCTGAGATTGCGATCGCCCTGCACGTACCACCGCCACCGTCGCTCGTCGCCGCGCCCCGCCCGGAGCCCGATCCGGGTACTCACGCCGGCGCGACGCGGAGGCGTCTCGCCGTCGTCGCAGAGGCGCAGCGGTCGACGGCTGAGATCCACTCCGTCGGCATCGCCGGTGATCCCGAAGGCTTTCGCGAGACGGGCCGGACCGGCGAGAAGGTCACGGTCCCTTCCCGCGGGACGACGGCGGGCTCGCATCACGTCGACCCCCTCGATCGGCGCGGCAGCTCGCAACAGCACCGCTGCCGGAGCTCCCCGTGACCCGCACACCGCGTTCGCGCACCAGTGCATCCCGTAGGTGAAGTAGACGTAGAGCCGACCGGGTGGGCCGAACATGGTGGCGTTGCGTCGGGTCTGTCCCCGGTACGCGTGGCTCGCCGGATCGGTTGCGCCGAGGTACGCCTCGACCTCCACGATGCGCGCCACCAGGCGCGGTTCGCCCGGCTCGCCGGCGACGATCAGCTTGCCGAGGAGCTCCCGCGCCACCGTCCGTGCGTCGCGGTCATAGAAGCTTCGGGGGAGCGCTACGCGTCGAGCCACACCGCTTGTTCCCCCAGACGTGCCTTCGCCGCTTCGATCTGCACTGCGACGGGCGCCGGTCCGGCACCGCCCGGCGTGGTGCGGCGCGACACGGAGGCACCGGGTTCGAGGATGTGGAGCGCGTCGGGCCCGAGGTCGGGGTCGGTGGCCACGAGCTCGGCCAACGAGACATGTCGAGCGAGTGACTCGCGCACCAACGCCCCCACGCGTGCGTGCGCCTCGCGAAACGGCACGCCCGCCTGCACGAGGTGCTCGGCCAGATCGGTGGCGGCCGATGCAGGACTGTCCGCGGCGGTGCGCATGGCGTCGTCATCGAACTCGCATTCGGCCAGGAGCCCGGTCACCGCTCGCAGCGCACGCCGCAGCGTGTCCAGTGCGTCGAAGAGGGGCTCCTTGTCATCCTGGAGATCGAGGTTGTACGCGAGCGGCAGGCCCTTGAGCGTGGCGAGGAAGCCGGTGAGATGGCCGATGAGACGGCCGGCCTTTCCTCGGGCGAGCTCGCCGATGTCAGGGTTCTTCTTCTGCGGCAGCATCGACGAACCAGTGGCGAACGCGTCGGGGAGCCGCAGGAAACCGAACTCGTCACTCGCCCACAAGACGATCTCCATGCCGAGGCGCGACAGGTGGACCTGGGTCATCGCTGCGACGAAGAGGGCCTCCGCGACGAAGTCTCGATCGCTCACCGCGTCCAGCGAGTTCTCGAACCGGCGTTCGAAGCCCAAGGCCGCGGCGCTGGCGTCGGGATCGAGGGGGAGGCTCGAGCCGGCCAGCGCACCTGCGCCCAGGGGCGAGACGTCGGCCCGCGCCAGGCAGTCGCGCCACCGTTGCACGTCACGGGAGAAGGCCCAGAAGTGCGCGAGGTGGTGGTGCGCGAGCAGCACCGGCTGGGCGCGCTGGAGATGGGTGTATCCGGGGAGATAGACGTCACCGGCGTCGAGGGCGCGCCGGAGGAGCACGGCCTGGAGCCCGTTGACGGCGAGCGCGGTGTCGTGGCCCTCGCGGCGCAGCCACAGCCGCAGGTCCGTCGCGACCTGGTCGTTCCGACTGCGGCCGGTGTGCAGCTTCGCCCCCGCCTCGCCGGCCAGCTCGGTGACGCGCCGTTCCACCGCAGTATGGATGTCCTCGTCGGTCGCCACGATGCGGAACTCGTGCCGCTCGAACTCCCCGGCCACCTGCTCGAGTGCCGCCAGGACGGCGTCACGTTCACCCTCGGTGACGAGGCCGGACCCGGCCAGCATGCAGACGTGCGCGCGTGAACCCTCGATATCGTCGGCGGCCAGGCGCGTGTCGAACCCGATGCTCCGCGTGAACGCGAGCATGTCCTCGGACGGCGGGTCCCCGAAACGGCCGTGCCAGAGCGGCCGCGCTTCGTTGTCGGCGCGTTCGTTGTCGGCGCGTTCGTTGTCGGCGCGTTCGTCCTCAGGCGCCATGGCCGTCGTCCCGAGTCACCGGGGGCTCGCCCATGCCCTGGCGGCGCGACCACGTCTCCACCGACAGGCCCCAGAGTCGGACGAATCCCTCGGCATCCGAGTGCCGAAACGAATCCTCGGCCTCATACGTCGCGAGCCCGTAGTCGTACAGACCCCGCTCGGCCCGACGACCATCGGCGAAGCAGCGCCCCGGTTCGAGGCGGAGGCGAACCTCACCGGTCACGTGACGCTGGGTCGAGTCCATGAACGCGTCGAACGCCTCCCGCAGCGGGGAGAACCACAGGCCGTCGTAGACGAGCTCGGAGTAGCGGGGTTCGAGCCGTGACTTCTCCCGGGCCGCGTCGCGTTCCAGCGTGATCGACTCGAGGTCCTGGTGCGCGGCGATGAGCGCCAGCGAGCCCGGGCACTCGTACGTCTCGCGACTCTTGATGCCGACGCGTCGGTTCTCGACCATGTCCAGGCGGCCGAACCCGTACGCACCCACGACCTCATTGAGCGTCTCCAGCATCTCGTGCAGGGGTGTGGCCGCGCCGTCCAGTGCCACCGGCACCCCGTGCTCGAAGCCGATGACGACGTCACGCCCTTCAGACGGCGCGTCGCTCACCGGGGCGGTCATCGTGTAGACGTCGGCGGGCGGCGCCACCCAGGGGTCTTCCATCTCACCGCACTCGATCGCTCGGCCCATGAGGTTGGCGTCCACCGAATACGGCTTCGACTCGGTCACCGTGATGGGAATATCGAACCGCGCCGCGTACTCGATCGCGTCGCGCCGGGTGAACCCCCATTCGCGTACCGGTGCCAGCACGTCGAGGTCGGGCGCGAGTGCGCGCACGCTCACCTCGAAGCGCACTTGGTCATTGCCCTTGCCGGTGCAGCCGTGCGCGACGGCGTCGGCGTCGAACGCTCGCGCCGCGGCCACGAGGTGGCGAGCGATGACCGGACGCGACAGTGCCGACACCAGCGGGTACTTTCCCTCGTAGAGCGCGTTGGCTTTGATGGCCGGTGCGATGTACTCCGCGGCGTACTCGGCGCGGGCGTCCACCACGATCGCCTCGATGGCCCCCGCCGCGGTCGCGCGTTCGCGGATCGCGTCGAAGTCACCACCTTGGCCGACGTCGGCCGCGAGCGCGACCACCTCGGCTCCCCACTCCTCCTGAATCCATTTCACACATGCCGACGTATCGAGACCACCCGAATACGCCAGCACCACTCTCTTGGCCATCTAGCTCTGCTCCGCTTCCACTCTGTTGTCTCGCCGTAACCGTGCCGGTGAGCTCACAGGCCGGCGAGGCCGGCCAGGCGGTCGGCGACCTCGGCGCCGCCGATCGCCTCGGCACAGACGATGATCATCGTGTCGTCACCCGCCACGGTACCGAGGATGTCAGGGAGGCTGGCGCGATCCAACGCGGACGCGACGACGTGGGCCGAGCCAGGCGGCGTTCGCAACACCACGAGGTTGGTGCTGTGCGCCACCTCCACGACGAAATCCCCCATGACACGTCGGAGATGGTCGTCGGCGCCGACCATCCGATCCTTGCCCACCTCGGGCACGGCGTAGGCCATGGTGCGGCCGGGGATGCGCACCTTGACCGCACCCAGCTCCTCGAGGTCTCGACTCACCGTGGCCTGGGTGGCCACGACCCCCTCCGCGGCCAACATCTCCACGATCTGGCCCTGGCTCGACACTGGCTGTTCCTCCAGCATCTTCGCCAGGCGGTGCTGACGCTGCGGCTTGCCCAACGTCGACATCACGCCACCATCCGAGCGAGGAGGGCCCGCGCCGCGTGCATGCGGTTCGCCGACTGTTGCCACACGAGCGAGCTGGGGCCGTCGATCACCTCGGCGGTGACCTCCTCACCCCGATGAGCCGGTAGGCAGTGCAAGAAACAGGCCTGTGATCCCGCGGCGATCATGAGCTCGGTGTTGACCTGATATCCACCGAACGCGACCTTGCGGGCGTCAGCTTCGTGCTCCTCGCCCATCGAGACCCACACGTCGGTGTAGACGACGTCCGCGCCGGCCACCGCGTCGTGGGGATCGCCGACGAGCTCGACGGTGCCGCCGAGGTTGCGCGCCCGAGCGACCACATCTTCCTCCAGCTCATAGCCGGGTGGTGACGACACGGTGAGCTCCACCCCACTGAGCGCACTCGCGAACGCCAGCGACGCGGCCATGTTGTTCCCATCGCCGACGTAGACCACGCGCTTGCCGTCGAGACGGCCGAAGTGTTCGCGCACGGTGAGGAGATCGGCGAGGGCTTGGCACGGGTGCGCCTGATCCGACAGCAGGTTCACGATCGGCACGTCGACCGCTCCGGCCATGCGGTCCAGCACCTCGTGGTCGAACACCCGGGCCGCGATCGCCGCGCAGTAGCCGGCCAGGACGCGGGCGACATCCTCCGCCGGTTCGCGCGTGTCGATGCCGACCTCTTCGGGGCGGATGTAGATCGGGTGACCACCGAGACCGACGACCGCCATCTCGGTCGACGACCGCGTACGGGTCGAGGGCTTCTCGAACAGCAAGGCCACACCCTGACCTGCGAGCGGACGAGGTACGAGCTCGGGGTCGGCCTTCCAGGCGATCGCGTCGTCGAGCACCGCGCGGAGCTCGTTGGGGTCGAGGTCGTCCACCTCGAGAAAATCATTGGTCGTCCTCATGGGTTCACCTCGGTGAGAGCTTGGCCGACGACGGTGACGGCAGCATCGATCTCGGCGTCGGTCACGAGCAAACACGGTGCGAAACGAACCGCGGTCGGCGTGACCGCGTTGACGATGAGGCCCCGGTCGAGACACGCCGCGGCAACGGTCCTCGCGTCGCACCCGTCCGCGAGCTCCGCGGCCACGAGCAGACCGGCACCCCGCACTGCGGTGACGCCCGGCAATGCCTCCAAGCCGGCACTGAGCCGCCGACCGGCGCGCTCGGCTCGAGCGGGCACGTCCTCACGCGCCATCACGTCGAGCACGGCGAGTCCGGCCGCGGCGGCCAATGGCTGGCCTCCGAACGTGCTGCCGTGGTCACCCGGGCCGAACGCGGCCGCGATCTCGGCGCGAGCCCAGCACGCGCCGATGGGCATGCCGTTGCCCAGCGCCTTGGCCAGGGTGACGATGTCGGGCGTGACTCCGTCGGCGAGCTGGAACCCGAACCAGCGTCCGGTGCGACCCAGGCCCGTCTGGATCTCGTCGATGATGAGCAGGGCTTCGCGCTCGTCACACAGGTCGCGCACCGCCTCGATGTAGCCGGGGGGTGCGACGTGGACCCCTCCTTCACCCTGGATGACCTCGAGCATCACCGCGCAGACGCGTTCGTCCATGGACCGGCCGAGCGCGTCGAGATCGCCGAAAGCGACATGACGGAAGCCCTCGGGCATGGGCGCGAACCGCTCCTGCTTCTCGGGTTGGCCGGTGGCCGCGAGCGTCGTGAGCGTGCGCCCGTGAAACGAGCGGTACGCCGAGACCACGTGGTAGCGCTGGGGGCCGGCATTGGCCTGGCCGTACCGGCGGGCCAACTTGATGGCGGCCTCGTTGGCCTCGGCACCCGAGTTGGTGAAGAAGACCCGGCCGCCGCCGCCCAGGAGCTCGTCGAGCTGGGCTGCGAGCCTCGGCTGGAGGTCGTTGTAGTAGAGGTTGGACACGTGGGTCAGGGTGCGGGCCTGGTCGGCGATCGCGTCGGCCACGTCGGGATGGGCATGACCGAGCGACGTCACGGCCAGCCCGCCGAGGAAGTCCAAGTATTCGCGATCTTCGGTGTCGTACAGCTTCGTGCCGCTGCCCCGGACGAACGCGACCGGCACCCGCGCGTAGGTCGCCATGACGTGGCCGGCGTCGAGCGCCGTGAGCTCCTCCAGGGTCCCACTCATGTCGCCCCCACCATGGTGCCGACACCCTCGCGGGTGAAGAACTCCAAGAGCAGCGCGTGGGGCACGCGCCCGTCGAGCACGTGCGCGCGCGTCACGCCGTTGCGTAGGGCATGGGTGCAGGAGTCCACCTTCGGGATCATTCCGGCGTCGAACACGCCCGCGGCGGCGAGTGCTTCCAGCCGTGTGACGTCGGTACGCGAGATGAGGGTCGACGGATCGGCGAAGTTCTCGTAGATGCCGGCGACATCGGTGAGGTAGACGAGCTTCTCGGCCGCGAGGGCCTGGGCGATCGCGCCGGCGGCGGTGTCGGCGTTGACGTTGTAGCCCTGACCCTCGTCGTCGACCCCCATCGTCGCAATGACGGGGATCAACTCCTCACGAATGAGCCGATGCAGGATCGACGGGTCGATGCTCCGCACGTCACCGACGAATCCGAGCTTGGGGTCGCGCCGAACGGCGGTGATGAGTCCGGCGTCTTCACCCGACAGGCCGACGGCGTAGGAACCGTGGCGGTTCAGCGCCGCGACGATCCGGCCGTTCACCTGGCCGACAAGGGCCATCCGGGCAATGTCGACCGTCTCGGCGTCGGTGACCCGCAGGCCGTCGACGAACTCCGGCTCCTTGCCGAGCCGGCGCATGAGCGCGGAGATATGCGGACCTCCCCCGTGCACGACGACGGGATTCATCCCCACGAGGCGCATGAGCACGATGTCTTGTGCGAAGAGACCCGCGAGGTTTGGATCGTCCATGGCGTGGCCGCCGTACTTGATGACGATGGTACGGCCACTGAACTCACGGATGTACGGGAGCGCCTCCGCCAGGACGTGGGCCTTCGCGCTCGCGATCTCGTGGCGATCGACAGCCTCGGCATTGCTCACGAGGTGCCCCGGTTCTCGTCGATGTACGCGTACGAGAGATCCGTGAACGTCACGCTGGCCTCACCCGAGCCGAGATGGAGGTCGCAGTCGATCGTGAGCTCGCGCTCGGTCATCGCCGCGCCGAGCGCGGCTTCGTCGTGCGCGGCGGCGACGCCGTCTCGACACACGACGATCCCGTTGTAAGCGATGTCAACCCGCTCCGGGTCGAGATCGGCGCCGCTCGCGCCGATCTCGGACAGGACACGACCCCAGTAGGGGTCTTCGCCATTGAGCGAGCACTGCACGAGCTGACTGCCCGCGACCGCCCGTGCCGCCAGACGGGCATCGGTATCGGTGCGAGCACCGTGGAGGTGCACCCGAGCCATCTTGGTCGCGCCTTCGGCGTCAGCGGCCATCTGGTCGCTCAATGACCGACAGACCTGGCTCAACGCGGCGACGAAGCCGTGGAACGACGGACCGCCGATACCGATCGGGGCCCGCTCCGCCATGGCTGCGCCGTTGGCGAGCACCAGCACGGTGTCGTTGGTGCTCATGGATCCGTCGACGAGGAGCGTATTGAACGAGTCGGTGATCGCCAGCCCGAGCGCGGCGCGCAACGCCCGTGCGTCGATCGCCGCGTCGGTGGTGATGACGGCGAGCATCGTGGCCATCGCCGGGGCCAGCATCGCCGCGCCCTTGGCCATGCCGCCGACGGTGTACTCGACCCCATCGGCCGAGCCGGTCGCAACGGCAACCTTGCGCACGGTGTCGGTGGTGAGGATGGCGTCGGCCGCGGCCTCCGCGCTCGCACCGTCGGGCCCGAGCTGGGCGACGAGGCCGGGGATGCCCGCTTCGAGCGGTGCCATCGGCAACGGGATCCCGATCAGCCCGGTCGAGCACACGAGAACGTCGGCGGGATCGACACCGAGGCCGGCGGCGGTGAGGTCGCACATCCGGCGTGCGTCAGCCCTGCCGGCCGGGCCGGTGGCCGCGTTGGCGTTGCCGGAATTGAGCACGACCGCGGCGGCGTGGCCGTCATGGAGGTGCTCGCGGGTCACGAGCACCGGCGCCGCGGTCGCGAGGTTGGTGGTGAACACTCCGGCCGCGGTGACGGGCCGGGCCGGGCTCACCGCGACGACGGCCAGGTCCGCCACGCCGGCGTCCTTCACACCACAGGCCAGCCCGCCGGCGACGAACCCGCGTGCCGCGAGCACGCTCATGGGTAGACCCCGGCAATCGGCAACGCGGTCCCTTCGGCCAGGCCCAGCAGCATGTTCGCGGCTTGGAGCGCCTGGCCCGACGCACCCTTCACCAGGTTGTCGATCGCGCCGAGCGCGAGCACCATCCCCGTGCGCTCGTCCACCCGTACGGTGACGAGGGCAAGATTCGAGCCCCGAGCGGCCTTGGTCGCCGGCGGCTCGTCCACGACCAGGACGAACGGCTCGTCCGCGTAGTAGTCGCGGTACGCGCTGAGCGCGGCCGCGGTGGTGAGCCCGGTGCCCGCGGGCCGGGCATAAGCCGTCGCGAGAATTCCGCGGGTCATCGGCGCGAGGTGGGGTGTGAACAAGACTTCGACGGGCGCGCCCGCGACGTGGCCCAGGGCGAGCTCGATCTCGGCGGTATGACGGTGCGTGAGCAACCCGTATGCGTTCACGCTCTCCCCCGCTTCACCGAGGTGGGTCGTGAGCGATGCTCCCCGCCCGGCCCCCGAAACGCCCGACACCGCGTCGACGACGATGCCGGCCGGTTCGACGTGACCCCCGGCGAGCAACGGCGCCAGTGCGAGGGCCGCAGCCGTTGGATAGCAACCGGGCGCGGCGACGTGATCGTGCGCCGCGATCTCGGCGCGGTACAGCTCGGGCAGGCCGAAGGCGAAGCGCTCGAGCAGCTCCGGCGCCTTGTGCGCCACGTCGTACCACCGTTCGTAGTCCGAGGCGGGAAGACGGAAGTCCGCACCCAGGTCCACCACGTGACCGACGGTGTCGATGAAGTCCCCGACGATCACCTGGGACTGGCCGTGCGGCAGACCGCAGAAGACGACGTCGAGTCCCGCCAGCGCGGCCGGGTCGAACGCCTCGTACTCGAGGCCCGGATAGGCCGCACCGAGCGACGGGTACTGCTCGGCCACCGTCACGCCCACATTCGAGTGGGCGGTCGCGCGCACCACCTCGAGGCGCGGATGGCTCGAGATCAGGCGCAGCAGCTCGGCGCCTGTGTAGCCTGATGTGCCCACGATCCCGACCCGAAACCGGGCCTCATTCGTCATGCCGCATAGCATACATCTAGATGCATACCAGTGCACGGCATTTGCTCAGGGCTGAAGGAGCCAGACTTGGCATCCAGTGAGCGTCCCGCCAGTGACGGTTTCACCAGTCGTCGGGCGGGACCGCCGAGCGGACCCAGCGATGTTCGGTCGGCACCGTTCGGAGGCGCCACCGCCGGCCAGGCCCTCGGACCTGCCCACTACACCGTCTCGGCCACGGCCAACGAGCGCTACTGGCGCGCCGCTGGCGTCGACCACCCCTTGCTGCAGGCCGGACGTCTCTACCCGCCGATCGCCGCGAACCTCACGATCCTGCTGTTCCAGACCGTCGCACCTCGCCCACTCCTGCACGCGCGCCAGCAGCTCCGGTGCCACCGGCTCGGCCAATCCGGGTTCGAGCTCACCGTCGCCGGTCACGTCACCGAACGTTTCACCAAGCGCGGGCGCGACTACGCGGTCGTCGAAGCGGGCATCGACCTGGCCGACGGCGACCGACTCTGGACCTCCACCGCGACATTCTGTGAGGTCACACCGTGACCCCCGCCACGACCGGCCGCGGAAGCCTCCCGGGGCACCACCACGTCACCGCCTTCGACGCCGACGCGTTGCGCGCCTACTCCCGGCGCGGCAACTTCCACTCCGACCCCGCGCAAGCCGCGAAGCTCGGTCTGGATGGTCTCGTCGCCCAGGGCATGCAGGTGGCCGGCCCGGCCTACGGGATGGCCCTCGAGGAATGGGGAGAGGAGCTCCTCGCGGTGGGGAACATGGATCTTCGCTTCGTCGGGATGGTGCACGCGGATGAGACGATCGAGACGACGATGAGCATCGAAGACGAGCAGGCCGATGTGACCGTCACCAACACCACGACCGACGCCACCGCGGTGGTCGGTACGTTCAGCCGGCGACCGAGCGTCTGACCGTGGCCGATCTCTACGACGTCATGCGCACCACGCCCGCCACGCGGGAGTTCACCGACGAGCCGATCGCCCACGACGTCCTGTACCGCATTCTCGACCATGCCCGCTTCGCACCCAGTGGCGGCAACCGCCAAGGTTGGAACGTCATCGTCGTGCGCGACCCGTCACAACGCGCCCGGGTGCGGGACCTGTGCGTGCTCGGCTGGCGGGAGTACGTCGCCCACCTCGAAGCCGGGCTGGTGCCCTTCGCGCCCACCGACCAGGGCCGCTGGACGGGCCCCGCCGTCGACCTCGCCGCCGCCCGGGCCGTCGACCGCCCGCCAGCGTTTGCCGACGAGCTCGACCAGGTACCGGTGCTCCTCGTCGTCACCGCCCGGCTCGACCAGCTCGCGGTGCTCGACAACGGCCTCGACCGTCAGAGCATCGTCGGCGGGGGCTCCATCTATCCGTTCGTGCAGAACGTGACCCTCGCGGCCCGCAACGAAGGGCTCGGCACCACCGCCACGACGTTCCTCGTGCGAGGCGAGCCCGCGGCGCGAGAGATCCTGGGCCTACCCGACGGCGTGGCCATCGCGTCGCTGATCGCGATGGGCCATCCCGTCCGGCACATCACCAAGCTGCGCCGCAAGCGCGTCGAGGAGTTCACGAC
>DASRPD010000002.1:0-9775 GCA_035646535.1 Acidimicrobiia bacterium | reverse complement strand
GTTTGGTCTCGGGGTCGTGGCGGACCTCGGTGTCCGAGTCGGTGACCGCGGACTTGATCTTCTTGGTGATCGTCTTGGCGTCGTCGAGCACCGACACGGTTCCCTGGGGCGACTCGACGGACTTCGACATCTTCGACGTGGGGTCCTGGAGATCCATGACCCGGGCCCCAACCGGGGGGAACGTCCCGGTGGGGATCACGAACGTCTCTCCGAACCGGTGGTTGAACCGGGTCGCGACGTCGCGGGTGAGCTCGAGGTGCTGGCGTTGGTCGTCACCGATGGGGACCTCGTCGGTGTCATACAAGAGGATGTCGGCGGCCATGAGCACCGGGTAGTCGAAGAGGCCGGCGCCCACCGAGTCCTGGCTGGTGCCCGCGTGCTGTGACTTGTCCTTGAACTGGGTCATCCGCCGCAGCTCGCCGAAGGAAGCGACACAGTTGAGGATCCACGTCAGCTCGGTGTGCTCGGGCACGTGGCTCTGCACGAACAGCAGACTCGCGGCCGGATCGAGGCCGGCGGCGAGCAGAAGCGTCGCGAGATCCCGGGTCTGGCCGCCCAACGTCGCGGCCTCGTACGGGACCGTCATGGCGTGGAGGTCGACCACGCAGAAGATCCCCGAGTCGGGCTTCGCGGGGTTCTGCTCGGCCACCCAGCGCCGTACCGCGCCCAGGTAGTTGCCGAGGTGCATGTCGCCGGTGGGTTTGATCCCTGAAAAGACCGTGGGCATGGCCGGTCAGGCTATCCGGGTCCTCAGAAGGGTCGGCGGCTCCGAGTAGCCTTGGGTCGATGTCGTACGCCGTGCGCACGTCGACCTTCGAGGGTCCGTTCGACCTCCTCCTGCATCTCATTCTGCGGCAGGAAGTGGATATCTGGGACGTGTCGCTCAGTGAGCTCGTCGACGGGTACATCGAGGTGATCGAGCGGATGGATCACGTCGATCTGGAGGTCGCGACCGAGTTCCTGCTCATCGCGGCGACGCTCGTGGAGCTGAAGGCCCGGCGGTTGCTGCCCGGCATCGCTTCGATCGAGCTCGACGAGGAGCTGCTGCGATTCGAAGAGCGGGACCTGCTCCTCGCCCGCTTGCTCGAGTGCAAGACCTTCCAGGACGCGGCGAAGATCGTGGCCCAGCGGCTCGAGCGGGGCGGTCGCAGCGTGGCCCGGCGTGCCGGGCCCGAGGAGCCGTTCCGCAGCCTCGCCCCCGATCCTCTCGGGCGGACCAGCCTCGAGGCGTTCACCGCCGCGGCCGGGCGCGCCCTCGCTCCTCGTGAGGATCCTGTGGTGTCCATGCACCACGTCGCTCCTATCCGGATCAGCGTTCGTGACGCGGTCGAGGTGATACTCCTCCGCCTGCCGGACCAGGGGCCGATCACGTTCCGGGAGCTCGTTGCGGGAATCGACGAGCGGCTCGAGGTCATCGTGCGATTCCTCGCGTGCCTCGAGCTGTACAAGCAGGGCCACGTGGAGCTCGAACAGATCGACAACTTCGGCGAGCTCGTGGTGAGTCGCTGCGACGATCCTCCGGACCCGGTGCTCGACTCGGTGTCGCTCGACGACTGGGGTGAGGAACCGGGCTCGCCCGAGACCGACGACACCGAAACCGACGACGCCGAGACCGACGGCACCGAAACCGGCGCGTTCGCGCTCGATGCTCCCCTCGAGTTGTCGGCCGAGGGCGCTGACGGCGAGGTCCGCGTGTGAACGGTCGTTCGAACGAGACGCGGCGGGCGGTCGAGGCGGTCATCATGGCGGCCATCGAACCGGTCGAGCCGTCGATGCTGGCCCAGCTGATCGAGATCCCGACCGATGACGTCGAGGCGCTCTGCGCAGAGCTCGCGGAGGAGTACGAGCGATCGGACCGCGGGTTCGTGCTCGCCCGCGTCGCCGGCGGCTATCGGTTTCAGACCCATCCTGATCTCGCCCCGTACGTCGAACGGTTTGTGCTCGAGGGTCAAAACACCCGGCTTTCCGGACCGTCACTGGAGACGCTGGCGATCGTGGCGTACAAACAGCCCGTGTCGCGCGCCCAGCTCGGTGCGATTCGAGGGGTGAACGCCGAGTCGACCCTCAACACCCTGATCCAGCGCGGCTACGTCGCCGAGGTCGGCCACGATCCCGGCCCGGGCCAAGCGATCCTGTACGGCACGACGTCGACGTTTCTCGAACAGATGGGTTTCGACTCACTGGACGAGCTGCCGTCGCTCGCCGAGTTCATCCCGGACGCATCGGTCGTGGAAGCACTGGAACGGGGCCTGCACCTTCGGCCCGATCCGGAGCCCCCCCACGCGGAGGCCATCGAGCTCGACGCCTCCACCGACTGACCCGATCGTGGTCGCCAACGAGGCCAGTCAGGACGGAGAGCGGCTCCAAAAGATCCTGGCCCGGGCAGGCCTCGGTTCTCGGCGCGTGTCGGAGGCGCTCATCGCCGACGGTCGAGTCTCGGTCAACGGTGAGGTCGCGATCCTCGGTCGGCGCGTGCATGCCGAGTCTGATCGCATCACCGTCGATGGGGTACCGGTCGCAGTCGAGGGTGGCGTGGTCACCTACCTCCTCAACAAGCCGGCCGGGGTGGTGTGCACCGCGTCGGACCCGCAGGGCCGACCCACCGTCGTGGAGCTCGTGCCCGACGAGCCGAGAGTCTTTTCTGTCGGTCGACTCGATGCCGACTCCGAAGGGTTGCTGCTGCTCACCAACGACGGTGATCTTGCGCAGCGGCTCGCACACCCGAGCCACGGTGTCGCCAAGACCTACCTCGTCGAGGTGCGCGGCGTCCCGTCGCGGGCGGAGCTGGCCGTGCTGCGAACCGGCGTCGCGCTGGACGATGGGATGACGGCGCCGGCCGGTGTCCGGACCGTCGGCCAGGGTGCGGGGCGCGCCGCGCTCGAGCTCGTGCTGCACGAGGGCCGCAATCGGCAGATCCGCCGCATGCTGGACACGATCGGCGTTACCGTCGAGCGCCTCGTTCGCACGCACATCGGCCCGCTGACCGACCCGACGCTGGCCCCCGGGGCTTGGCGGTCTCTCACCCACGAGGAGATTCGGGGGCTGTACGCGGCAAGTGAGCCCCGGCCCCGTCTTGGCGACGAGGCGCGGACGGCCGGCGCGCGGCGAGCGGACCGGTAGTCTCCGAGCCCGTGAGAATGCTGGCGCTGCGCGGCGCGACAACCGTCGACGCCGACACCAAGGACGAGATCGACCGGAAGACACAAGCGCTCGTTCAGGAAATGGTGGACCGCAACGGGGTCGACCACGACAACATTGTCAGCGTGTTCTTCAACGCCACTCCCGACCTGCACTCCCAGTTCCCGGCGACGTCGGTCAGGGCGATCGGCTTCGGTGACATCCCCCTCATCTGCGCGCAGGAGTTGCAGATCGACGGGAGTCTGCCGATGGCGATTCGGGTCTTGATGCACCTCTACACCGACACACCTCGTGACGAGCTCCGCCACGTGTACCTCGAAGGCGCACGGGTGCTGCGCGACGATCTCCCCGAGTAGCCGATGTCGCGGGTAGCCATCGTCGGGACCGGCCTCATCGGAGGCTCACTGGGCCTCGCCCTGGGACGGGCCGGAATCGAGGTCGTGGGTTTCGACCGCGATTCCCAGCGCGCCGCACGCGCCCTGGACCGGGGGGCCGTGGCTGAGGTCGCCCCCAAACTCGCCGATGCGGTCGCCGGCGCCGACGTGGTGGTCATCGCAGTTCCCGTCTCCACGGTGAGCGACCTCGTCATCGCCGCGCTCGAGCTGGGGGCGCCGGCTGTCACCGACGTCGGATCGGTCAAGGCGCCGATCCTGGCCGCGGTCGAGGCGTCCGAGCCTGCCCTCGCGCCTCGCTTCGTGGGCGGCCACCCGATGGCGGGCTCGGAGCTGGACGACCTCGACGGCGCCGATGCGGATCTGTTCATCGGCGCGACCTGGGTGCTCACACCCACCGAGACCACCGACCCGGCCGCGTTCGCGGCCGTGCGATCACTCGTGGCCCGCACCGGTGCGGAGATCGTTGCGGTCGGACCGTCCCAACACGACGAGCTCGCCGCGGTCGTGAGTCACGTCCCCCAGCTCGCGGCCAGCGCCCTCATGGACGTCGTCGCGGGTCGCGGTGACGAGCCGACGCTGCTCCTGCGCCTCGCGGCCGGGGGCTTTCGCGACATGACCCGGATCGCAGGCGGCCGGCCGGACATCTGGCCCGACATCTGTGTCGCCAACCGTGACGCCATCATCGACGCACTCGACCGGTACCGGGAGGCATTGGACTCGGCCCGCACCCTCGTCGCCGATCAAGACCGCGACGGGCTCCTGGCGTTGCTCGAACGGGGGCGCGCGGCGCGGCGCAGCCTCCCCGTCGGGACCGCCGACGCCGGCACGCGACTCGTAGAGCTGCGCGTCCCCGTACCGGACCGCCCGGGCGTGCTCGCGGAGATGACGACTCTGGCCGGACGACTCGGCGTGAACATCGCCGATCTCGAGATCGCCCACTCGATGGAAGGACGCGAGGGAGTGGTGGTCATGGTGGTCGCCGAGGCGGGCGTCTCCGAGTTGGAGGCCGCCCTGGACGAGGCCGGCTACCACCCGTCCACGCGCGAGCTGCCGTGAGCGGGTCCCACGAGATCATCGGAGGCCGGCCCCTGCGCGGTCGGATCCGGATGCCGGGATGCAAGGGCATCTCGCATCGCGCGCTCGTGCTCGCCGCATTGGCCGACGGCCGCAGCGAGCTGTCGGGACTGGCCCCGGGCGCCGACGTCGCCCGCACCCGCTCGGCGCTGGGTGCCCTCGGCGTGGCCGTCACCGACTCCGACTCGCATGACGTTGTCGTGGTCGACGGGCGCGGCTTAAACGGCCTCATCGCGCCGGGCACGGTCATCGAGTGCGGCAACTCGGGCACCACGATGCGCTTCTTCGCCGGCCTGCTCGCGGGCCGACCGTTTGCCGGAGTGCTCGACGGTGACTCGTCACTGCGGTCCCGGCCCATGGCACGAGTCATCGAGCCGCTGCGCGCACTCGGCGCCGACATCAGTGGCTCCGACGGTGGGACACGGGCGCCGCTGACCGTGCGCGGCGGCCGGCTCATCGGCACCCGGGTCGAGCTGGCTGTCGCGAGCGGACAGGTCAAGACCGCGCTCACCCTCGCCGGTCTCCAGGCCGGGGGCGTCACCGAGATCGTCGAGCCCGCGCCGAGCCGTGACCACACCGAGCGGATGCTCGACGCCCTCGGCGGGCCGGTCGAGCGCGTCGACTCGACGACGCTGCGCGTCCGGGCCGGTGCCATCTCGAGCTTCGAGCTCGAGATTCCGGGGGATCCGTCATCGGCGGCATTCTTCGTCGTGGCGGCAACGGTGGTGTTGGGTTCATCGATCGTCATCGAGGGTGTCGCGCTCAACCCGGGGCGCATCGCGTACCTGGACGTCCTGCGGGCGATGGGCGCGTCCATCACGACGACGCCACGGGGCGAACGTCTCGGCGAGCCGGTCGGTGACATCGCGGTTGAAGCCGCTCCGCTGCACGGCACCGAGATCGTGAGCCGGGAGGCCATCGTCGACGAGCTGCCCGTGCTCGCGGTGGCGGCTGCGTTCGCCGAGGGGATCACGACGATCAGCGACGCTCGCGAGCTCGCGGTGAAGGAGAGCGACCGCATCGCGACCGTCGGGGAGCTGCTCGGTGGCCTCGGGGTCGGCGCCGAGACCCAGGCGGATGGACTGGTGGTGCGAGGCGGTCGACCATCGGCCGGCCGGTTCGACAGTCACGGCGACCACCGCATCGCCATGACGGCGGCGATCGCGGCCGCCGCTGCGACCGGGACCTCGACCGTGGGTGACTGGGACGTCGTCTCGGTGTCGTACCCGGACTTCGCTCAGGATCTGGCGCGGCTGCAGGGAGAACGGTGACGGTCATCGCGATCGACGGGCCCTCGGGGTCGGGGAAGTCGACCGTGGCGCGCGCGGTCGCCGCCGAGCTCGGCCTCGAGGTGCTCGACACCGGCGCCATGTATCGGACCGTGACCCTCGCCGCGCTCGAGGCCGGCATCGAACCCACCGACGCCGCCGCAGTCGCGACGCTCGCGCACTCCCTCGATCTCCGGATCAGTGCGGACGTGTTGCTCGACGGGCGCGACGTGAGCGTGCCGATCCGAGGGCCCGACGTCACCGCGGCCGTCTCCACCGTGTCGGCGCACCCCCAGGTCCGCCGCGAGCTCGTGGCCCGTCAACGACGTTGGGTGGACGAACGCGGTGGGGGAGTCGTGGAGGGCCGCGACATCGGCACCGTTGTCTTCCCGGACGCGATCGTGAAGGCCTACCTCGACGCCAGCGGCGAGGAGCGAGCCCGCCGGCGAGAGCGCGACGAACGGGTGGCGGCGCGACCGACGGCCGTGGCCGACGTCGAGGCCGCGATGACCCGGCGGGACCGACTGGACTCCGAGCGTGAGACATCACCGTTGCGGGCGGCCGACGACGCGATGATGATCAACACGACCGATCGGTCGGTGGCCGACATCACCGAAGAGATCGTGAGCCGGTATCGGGCGATGATGAAGGGACGTTCGTGAAGGCGTTCTACCAATTCGCTCGCTTCGTGATCGTCGGTGGCTGCTACGTCCTCTTCCGACTCGAGGTCCACGGCCGTGAGCTGGTTCCGAGCCGCGGCCCGTACGTGCTCGCACCCACGCACCGGTCCATCATCGACACCTTCGTGTCGGCGTCGGTGACCCGCGAGCGGGTTCGGTTCATGGGCAAGAAGGAGCTGTGGGCCAACTCGTTCTCCTCCTGGCTCCTCACCGCGCTCGGCGGCTTTCCCGTCGATCGAGGTGCGGGAACCGGCGCGGTCAAGGCCGCGCTCGACGTGCTCGACGGCGGCGAGCCGGTGGTCGTCTTTCCCGAGGGCACCCGACGGACCGGTGCCCGCATCGACGACGTCCACCAGGGGGCTGCGTACCTGGCAGTGAAGCGAGGCGTGCCGCTCGTGCCGATCGGCATCGCCGGCACCGAGGAGATCCTGTCGCGCGGCCACGCCATCCCGCGACTCAAGCGGATCGCGGTGGTCGTCGGCCCACCGATGCATCCGCGCACGTCGGGGGGTGTCGCGAACCGAGACGAGGTGAAGCGGCTCACCGCCGAGCTCACCACCGAGCTCCAGCGCCTGTTCGACGAGGCGAGCGCGCTCGTTGCCTAGGCGGGGGTGCCGGGGTGATCGACGCCGTCCGTACGGCGCCCTCCGCGCGTGTCGACACCCAGCTTGGCGGACCGGTCGGTGCTACTCGCCGAGCGCGTCGGACGCGGCAACCGCGCGATCGGCGCTGAACGGACCGTCCCGGCCCCGCGGTGCGGTCGGATCCCCTCCGAGGCAGAGCGCAACGAGCGCATCGAGTGACGGGACGAGCTCGCGCAGCTCCCGCGGTGGCGGGAAATACTCACTCTCCTCGGTCACCCGCACGTGTTCGACGCCGCGGGTCGGGCCCAGAGCATCGACCACGGCCTGGACGAGATTCTCCGGCGCGCTGGCCCCCGCGGTGACGCCCACGGTGCGGGCGTCGGCCAGGGCGGCGAGGTCGAGATCCTCGGGGCCATCGACGCGCATGACGACCGGACAGCCGGCGGTGCGGGCCACATTGGCCAAGGCGAGCGTGTTGGAGGAGTTCGCGCTCCCGATCACGACAACCGCATCGGAGCGATCCGCGATCGCGCTCAACGCAGCCTGGCGATTGGTCGTGGCGAAGCACAAGTCGTTGCGCGACGCGGTCCACAGCTCGGGGAATTGCTCCCGGGCCTCCTCCATGACCCCCTGCCAGTCGTGCAACGCGAGCGTCGTCTGGGCGAGCAGCGCGACGCGCTGCGGATCGGCGACCTGCGACGCGGCGGCTTCGAGCCCGTCGTCACCGTCGACGAGCTTGATCGCCTCGGGTGCCTCCGCGAGCAGGCCCTCGGCCTCGTCATGGCCGGCGTGGCCGACGTAGAGGATCGTGTAGCCGCGCCCGGCGCGGGTCCTTGCCTCGTGGTGCACCTTGGTCACGAGCGGACAGACCGCATCCACGACGAAGTGGCCGCCCTCGCGCGCCGCGGCGACGACCTCGGGGGCCGATCCGTGGGCTGACAACATCAAGGGTGCCCCGGGCGGAACGTCGTCGACGTTGTCGACGAACACGACGCCGAGATCGGTGAAGCGCTCGACCACGAGCCGGTTGTGCACGATCTCGTGGTAGCAGTACACGGGGGGCTCGAAGAGCTGCACCATCCAGGTCAATGCCTTGATCGCCATCTCGACCCCGGCGCAGAAGCCGCGGGGTTCGGCCAGCAGGACCTTCTCGACCACGGCTCTATCCTGACTGGCCGGACGGGCCCGCGCCACGCGGCCGACGTTTGCTCGGAGGTCGGGCGATGCTGGTGGCGCATTCGCGCACCGTTGCCGGCCCCGACGCCGGGGCGGTTGGCGCCATCCGCCATGCTGGAGCTCATGACTTCGCATGACGCCGCGGCGCGAGTCGTCGCGGTCGCCCCCGATTCGTCGGCCGCCGCGGCCGGGGTCGCGGTCGGTGACGAGATCATCAGCGTGAACGGCGAGCAGGTCCGTGACGTCATCCGCTACCAGGTGCTGACCGACGAAGCGACCGTCGAGCTGGATCTCCGTCGAGGTGGGCTCGAACGGGCCTGCACGGTGGAGAAGCGGGCCGGGGAGCCACTCGGGTTGGAGCTCGACTCGGCGGTGTTCGACCGGGTCCGCACCTGTGACAACCACTGCCCGTTCTGTTTCATCTACCAGCTCCCCAAGGGGATGCGTCGCAGCCTCTACCTGAAGGACGACGACTATCGCCTGTCGTTCCTCTACGGGAACTTCACGACCCTGACCCGCTTCACCGAGGCCGACCTCGAGCGGGTCGTCACCGAGCGGTTGGGCCCGCTGTACGTGAGCATCCACGCCACCGATCCCGACGTGCGGACGAAGCTGTTGCGCAACCGGCGCGGTGCCACCAGCCTGCGTTGGCTGGGCGCGCTGCTCGATGCAGGTATCGAGGTGCACGGCCAGGTCGTGGTGTGTCCCGGTGTCAACGACGCCGACGTGCTGGACGACACCCTGCTCGGCGTCCTCGACCGGTTCCCGCGACTGGCCACCGTCGGGGTGGTGCCGTTGGGCGTCAGCGCGCACAGCCACGAGCCGGAGATGCGGTCACACACCGTTGCCGAGGCTGCCGCCGTGCTGGACACCGTCGACCGCTGGCAGGACCGCTTCGTAGCGGCGCTGGGACGCCGGACGGTGTTCGCCGCCGACGAGTACTACCTGCTGGCCGGGCGAGCGTTTCCCGACCCGGATGCCTATGAGGGCTTTGCTCAGCACGAGAACGGCATCGGCATGGCGGCCACGTTCGAGCGGGAGGTCGCCGACGCGATTGCCGGTCGCGGCGGTCCGACGGTCGGTACCCGGGCCGGGTTCTTCGCCTGGGTCGATGGTGTCCGTCCCGACGGCTACCGCGTACGGACCGCCGAGGCCGTTCCCGTCACGCTCGGTCGTCGCCCGGATCCTGGCCCATCCGCACGGGCACCGGTCTCGATCCTCACCGGTGAGTACGGCGCACGGGTGCTGGAGCCGCTCGTGGTGGCCCTGGGGGAGCACGCGGGCGTGCCCGTGACCGTCCGGCCGGTGATCAACCGGTTCTTCGGTGGCAACATCGCGGTCACGGGCCTGCTGACGGGCGCCGACATCGCCGACGCCGTTGGCCGCATCCCCGTGGGGGATCGGCTCCTCGTGCCCGACGTCGTGGTCTCGGCGGGTCGCTTCCTCGATGGCCTCACCAC
>DASRPD010000001.1:0-12433 GCA_035646535.1 Acidimicrobiia bacterium | reverse complement strand
CATGGTGGGATGACCGTCTCGCCGCTCCTCCCATAGCTTGGCCCCATGCGGACCGATGTCTTGACACTGCTGGCCGACACGGGCGCCGACCGCGCCGCCGCAGATGCCGCCGCGGACGACGTGCGGAGCTTCATCTCGGAGCACCGCGGTGCCGACGGCTCGTTTCCGGCCGACTGGAACCGTCGGCTGGCCGCAGCCGGCTACGTCACACCCCACTGGCCGCGACCGTGGGGACGGGACGCGAGCCCGGTCGAACAGCTCGTGATCGACGCGGCGCTGCGGGCCGCACTGGTCCCGAAACCGATCAACCCGATCGGGATCGGGTGGGCCGGGCCGACGCTGCTCGTCGCCGGGACGCCACAACAGCACGAGCGGTACCTCCCCGGATTGCTCGACGGGTCCGAGCTGTGGTGCCAACTCTTCAGTGAGCCGGGCGCGGGGAGCGACCTCGCGTCGCTGACCACACGAGCCGAGCGTGACGGCGACACCTACGTCGTGAACGGCCAGAAGATCTGGACGACGCTCGCCCACGTCTCCCGCTACGGCATCCTGTTGGCGCGCACCGACCCCGACGCGGAGCCGCACCGCGGCATCTCCTACTTCGTCGTCGACATGCAGACCCCGGGCGTCGATGTCCGGCCCATCCGCCAGATGAACGGTCGCTCCGACTTCAACGAGGTGTTCCTCACCGACGTCCGCGTTCCCGCCGAGAACCTCGTGGGTGACGAACACGACGGGTGGCGACTCGCCAAGGTCACGCTCGGCAATGAGCGCGTCTCGCTCTCGGGTGAGGGTGCGCTCTGGGGCCTCGGCCCGACGGCCGACACGTTGTTGGACATCGTGCGCGCCGAGGGCGGCATGGCCGACCCGGTCGTTCGTCAGCGACTCGCCGGGCTCTACGTCGAAGCCGAGATCCTCAAGCTCATCCGCCTGCGGACGGTATCGGCACGGCTCGCCGGCCACGAACCCGGCCCCGAGGTCTCGGTCCGCAAGGCCCTTGCCGACGAGCACGGCCAGCACGTGATGGCCCTCGCGGTGGAGCTCGCCGGAACCGACGGGCTCCTGGTCGACCGAGGGCCGTTCGGTGTCGCCGACACCGAATGGTCCCAGGGCTATCTCTTCTCCCCGGCGCTCACCGTCGGTGGCGGAACCTCCGAGGTGCAGCGCGACATCATCGGCGAGCGCGTCCTCGGGCTCCCTCGCAATCCCTGACGCGACCGACGGCCGACCCTGGTGGCCGGGACCGTCGCCGGCCGGTCACCACGGTCACTCGTCGAGGCGGAGCGCGGCGATGAAGGCTTCCTGGGGTACTTCGACCCGGCCGATCTGCTTCATTCGCCGCTTGCCCTCCTTCTGGCGTTCGAGGAGCTTCCGCTTCCGGGAGACGTCGCCGCCGTAGCACTTGGCCAGCACGTCCTTGCGCTTCGCCTTGACCGTCTCCCGGGCGATGATCCGGCTCCCGATCGCCGCCTGGATCGGCACATCGAACAGCTGGCGAGGGATCAGCTCGCGCAGCTTGTCGACCATCCGGCGGCCGTAGTCGTAGGCCTTGTCGCGGTGAACGACCGCAGAGAACGCGTCGACCGCCACGCTGTTCAACAAGACGTCGACCTTGGACAGCTCCGAGGCGCGACTGCCCGCGGGCTCGTAGTCCAGGCTGGCGTAGCCGCGGGTTCGGGACTTCAGCTGATCGAAGAAGTCCGTGACGATCTCGGCCAACGGGAGGTCGTACACGAGCTCCACTCGTTCTTCGGACAGGTACTCCATCTTCTTCATCTCGCCGCGACGACCCTGGGCCAGCTCCATCACGGTGCCGACGTAGTCGCTCGGGGTGAGGACCGTGACGTGGACGTAGGGCTCTTCGATGACCTCGATCTCGTTCGATGACGGCATGGCCGACGGATTGTCCACGACCTCGGTGCGACCGTCGGTGAGGTGGGCGAGATACTCCACGTTGGGTGCGGTCGCAACGAGGGAGAGGTCGTACTCCCGTTCCAACCGCTCCCGCACGATCTCCATGTGCAACAGGCCGAGGAATCCGCAGCGGAACCCGAACCCGAGCGCGGCCGATGTCTCGGGCTCGTAGGTGAAGCTCGAGTCGTTGAGACGCAAGCGCTCGAGTGCCTCCCGCAGGTCGGCGTACTCATCACCCACCACCGGGTACAAGCCGCAGAAGACCATCGGCCGCGGGTCCGCGTAGCCCGCGAGTGCCTCTGCGGGTGCCGCCGCGGTCGTCACGGTCTCGCCCACACGCGCCTGGCCCACGGCCTTGATCCCCGCGACGAGGTAGCCGACCTCACCCGGCCCGAGCATCGGGACGGGGGTTTCCGCCGGGAGCCGGACGCCGACCTCCTCGGCGTCGTGGGTGCCCCCGGCCTGCACGTACCGCAGACGGGCGCCCGATTCGAGCGACCCGTTGAAGACCCGCACGGCACTGACGACACCGCGGTAGGCGTCGTAGTACGAGTCGAAGATGAGGGCCTGGAGTGGCGCGTCGATGTCGCCGGTCGGAGCCGGCACGCGGGCGACGACCGCGTCGAGGAGGTCGGCGACACCTTCCCCGGTCTTCGCGGAGATGTGCAGGATCTCATCGGCAGGGATGCCGAGCACCCGTTCGATCTCTTCGGCGACGCGTTCCGGCTCGGCGGCGGGTAGGTCGATCTTGTTCAGCGCGGCGACGATCGTCAGGTCGTTCTCCATCGCCAGGTAGCAGTTCGCCAGCGTCTGCGCCTCGATGCCCTGACTCGCGTCGACCAGCAGCACGACGCCCTCGCAGGCGGCGAGGCTGCGTGACACCTCGTAGCCGAAATCGACGTGCCCGGGAGTGTCGATGAGGTTGACGACATGGTCTCGCCAGCGGATGCGGACGTTCTGGGCCTTGATCGTGATGCCGCGTTCGCGTTCGAGCTCCATCGAATCGAGGAATTGTGCCCGCATGTCCCTCGGGTCGACCGCACCGGTGAGCTCGAGGAGTCGATCGGCCAGCGTCGACTTCCCGTGATCGATGTGGGCGATGATCGAGATGCAGCGGAGCTCTTCCAGCGGGGTCACAGCGCTCATTCTCGCCTCCCCACCGCCAGAAGGGCTTCTTCGCGGATACGCGGCTCCCAACCCAAGACCGATACTGAAACGTACAGGTTAGGGCGGCTTCGACGCGCTCGACCGCGTCGTGGGGGCTCGTCGCCCGCTCGTCGGTCGCGCGAGGTGCGGTCAGCCCGGCTCGGGAGCGCTTGCGCGACCCTTGCGCCACTGGCTGGCATCCTCGGGCGAGACCGCGATCACCGAGCATCGGCATCCACCCGAGTGTTTGACCCGGGTGTTCAAGGCGGCGATGCGAGCGACCTGTGCTCTGAACTCGGGTCCGAGATCGATGCCCTCGTCCGCGACGGTGAACTCCGGGAACGAGCTGTCGAGCACTTCCCGGACCCTCGCCGCTGAGCGCGGGTTGGCCCCGTCGAGTCGGTCCCACACCTCGGCTTGGAGGTGAGCGAGCTCGGTTTCGAGTTGGGCGGGTAGCGGCGACGTCTCGGCGATGACGGTGGCCGAGTCCATCTGGGCGATCTGACCGTTCAGTGCACCGGAGGTCGACACGAACCAGGCGGTGTCGACCTCGTCGAGGGTGGTGACACGATCACCCCACTTGAAGCGGCCGCTTGCGGCGAGCCGCACGGGGGCGCCGTGTCGGTCGAGGTCGTCGACGATCGCGTCGAACACGCCAGGGACGGGACTGTTCGCTGATTCAATGAAGAAGGCGTTGTCTGGAATCTCGTCGGCCGACAACTGATCAAGGATTGCTCGCGCCATCGGCTCGGTCGCGGCCACGCGGTTCCTTGGTGCGCTCGCGACGTCAACCGCGAGCTGAATCGAGTGCGTGACGATGAGCGCGGCCATCAGGACGCCACCGCCGCGTAGCAGCCAGCGACCGATGGTGAGGCGACGGATCACCACCAGCACCGAGGTGACCACGAGAAGTGCGGCCAGTGGCCAGCGCCAGAGCATGAGGTATGCGTCAACCCGTGGCCGAATCTGCGCCAGCGCAATGGCACCGAGCACGGTCGTCGAGCTGACGACGATCAGCAGCGGCCGCTCGGGATCGACCGGACCCGCGCCCCACGGCGTCCGCGGCGGATGTCGCTGCGCGAGCCAGGCTGCGCCCAGCAGAACCACCGGGATCACGAGCCACCACAGGCTCACGGGTAGGACCTCGTGGAGGAAGGTCTGGGCCTCGGATCCGCCCAACCAGGGCGGGCGCCATCGGAAGCCGGCCGCGAAGAGGCCGAGGCCCTGACTCATGCCGATACTCGCATCGCTCGTGTCGCGCACGTAATCGGCCGTCGCGGAGAGGTTCCCGCTCGGTTCGGTGACCTGCTGGATGATCGGCGGCGTCCACAAGATGATGAGCATGACGAGTCCCGCGATGCACGGCCGGACCAACTGCCGGACGAGCTCGGTGGTCCGCAAGCACTCACGCCCGACCACGCCCGCGACAACCACGAGAAGGCCGACCACGATCACGAGGTAGCCGACGTGGGTCTGGACCAGGAACGTGCCGACGACGGCGAGCCACACAATGTTCCACCAGCGATGTAGCAGGACCGACCAAGCGAGCAGGACGTACAGCGTGAAGAAGGGAATCGCCGCGTAGGGATTCCACGGCTGGAAGAACAGAGCTCCGTTCTCGAGCCCGAGCATCAGCGCGCCCATCGCGACCAGGAACGCGGTCAGGCCGCCGACGCGCCACGCGACCCGGGCCGACGCGGCGATGGCGACCCCCATGAGCAGCGCCGAGCCGACCAGCGTCGCCCACGCCGCCTTCCCAGCCAGCCACGACGGCACCGCGAGCGCCCAGAAGAACAGCGGTCCCGGGTGGCTGAAGTCCTTGCTGAACGGACCGACCAAGGGGGTCAGGCGCGTGAATACGTCGCGCACCCGCAGGTCGATCACGGCAAGATCGTCCACCGGCAGATAGTCGCGGCCGGCCCGGGTCACCACGACGACGATGACCGGTGCCAGAGAGACGAAAGTAAGCAGGACAACCAACGCCGTGCCACGCCGCGGCCGGACCAGCGATCGCCTGGGCACCTCGGATCCAGGGGCCGTCGGAGTGCCTGAGTCCCGAAGAGTCCGCTGTTTCAGTGCAGATCGCCCCGCATGTCTCGTTATGTGTCGACTGTAGCGCCAGGGATCACGATGATCATCGCTGACGCTGCCCCAGCTTCAGGTCGGCGGCGTGACGACGTAGGCGCCTCCGAGCGCCGACTGTCAGCTGGACCTGAGCTTCCCGGCGCCGAGCGGACGCCGAACGTGTCCGCGACAAAGCCGCCTCCGCGAAGCTCTGTGGGGTGTGTCCCATCGCCGCAGGCTCGGGCAAAGACCAACGGCCGTCACCGCCCGGACCGCGGCGCGAACCGACAAGCCAACGCCGCTCTCTACCGCGCCGTGATCGTCCGCATGCGATGGCACGAACCGACGATCGCCTAGTTCGCGAAGCGCACCGGAGACGAGCTCTCCAAGGAAGACATCATCCGCTGCTTCATCGGACTCAAGCGCTACTTCGCCCGAGAGCTCTACCAGTTGCTCCCCGCCACGAGCACTACCGGCGCACCGGAGGTGCTCCGGCGGTTCGGAACCGAACGTTGCGGCGAGTGTCAACTTCGCTCGCGATGCACGACCCGTGTCGGAGGGCGCGTCGTGGACCTCAAGTTCCACGAAGCGCGATTCCAAGCCGCCCGTGCTGAACAGGCCCGACCATCGACACGCCGCAAGCTTCGACGACGATCGATCGCGGAACGCAAACTCGCCGAACTCAGGGTGCATGGCACCGACAAAGCCCGCTACCGCGGTGAACACAAAGCACTCCTCCAACTACGGCGCACCGCCGGGATGGTCAACCTCAAGAAGCTCTTCACCCTCGGAGCCGCCCTCACCGCAACCCCTGTTGCCTGGACCCGGCATCAACGCGCCCCGAACCGGCCACCCGATCGATAACTCCAACCACCCGAACCCGACCACCCCGAAGACCACTTCTTCGGACACTAGAAGGACAGGCCGCACTCCTCGAGCGCAACCGGGATGGCCTCGTCGATCGCCTCGCCGACCTCCTCCTCGGTGAGCGTCTCCTGGGGCTGCATGGTCAGCTCGGCGACGCCCGGGTCGCGCACGACGGAGAAGGAGATGCACTCCAGGCTCGCGTTCGACACGTCGACGTCGAACTCGGTCGCCTCCGCGAAGGAGCTCACCAGCAGCGAGTCGTAGAGCACCAACACGACCTCGGCCCGTTCGACCTCCGCGTCCGGCGAGGTTCCGGCATCGCCCTCGTTGGGATCGCACACGCGCAGGCCGACCAGCCCGTCGACGTCGGTCACCGACGCGACACCCTCCGGACCCGCCCCGGCCCATGCCTCGAGCCCCTGGCGGATCGCATCGGTCGCGTCCTCGTCGACGCCGACGATGTTGGCCAGCATGCACGCACCACCGTCGACCCCGACAATGCGCTCCCGTCCGCCGGCCCAACCCTGCGCGATCTCGAGCGCGTCACTCGGCTCGATGCGGCTCGCCAGCACGAGGTAGAGGTCGAACGCACCGAAGCTCTCGACCTCTCCGATCGCCCGCTCGCCCTCCCCGCGGATGACACGGGGCACAGGTTCCGGCTCGGCCGGGTCGAGCACCGAGAGCGCGTCGGTGAAGATCTGCTGGGTGAACGTCGCTCGTCGCAACGCCCGGTCCACGGCCTCGTTGCCGTCGTCGGCCACGAGGGCTTGGACGACCCACGCCCCGTACGCGTACGGGGCGCCGAGCAGCGTCGTGACCACCGCAGGAACGTCGGCGAGCTCATCGTCGACCCGCCCGATCTCGGACTCCTCCTGCTCGTCATAGGCCCGGCGCTGAGCCGCGGGGAGCCCTTCGACGTATTCGGCTTCGATCCGGCTCGCGTCACCCTCGATGAGGGCGACGAGCGCGTCCTCGGATCCGCTCGTGCTCTTCTCGACGCGCTCGCCCAGTGCCTCGATGTCGAAGTGCTGGTCCTGGAGGACGTGGACGAGCTCGTGCACGAGCGTCACACGCTGGGACACGTCGAGCGGCGGCTCGCCGCGCACGACGATCTTCTCTTCTTCGGAGTCGTACAGGGCCAACACTGATGACCGCTGCGACGTGTCGAGCGCGGCGAGGAGGTCGACAGGACCGCCGATGAGGCCGACCGTGCGCAGCAAGGACTCGGCCTCTCGGAGGGACTTCCGGTAGGCGGGATCCAACTCCTCGTCGACCGCGACGTACTCGCGGAACTCGGCGTCGGTGAGGAAGGTCACACCGACGGGGTGCTTGAACGAGAGGTCGCGCAGCTCTTCCACCTCGGGCACCAGGCGGCCAACCGCGGGATCCCACGCGCTCGGGTATTCGTCATCGCCGCTGAACGCCGACCACACAAGGAACGCACCGAGCCCCGCAACCGTCACCATCACGACTGCCGCGATCGCGACCGCGGCGATGGCCAGACCGAGCCGCCGGCGCGTCGGTCGTGCCGTGCCGGTCGGGAGGGTGGAGCCGACTTCGGAGGGATCACCGGGCCAGGCGGGCCAGGTCATGGATCCTCCTGTAGCGGTGCGATTGCACCGGCCGGTCGGGATATCGACGAGCCGGCCGGATACCCGAGGTTGCGGATCACGCGCGCGGAGCCGCGCCGGGCCCGGCTGCTATTCTTTCGTGGTTCACACGAGCCCCGGGAGTGTCGCCACCCATGGCGAACATCAAGCAGCAGAAGAAGCGAAACCTTCAGAACGAGACGCGCCGCGTCCGCAACCTCACGGTTCGGACCGAGCTCAAGACCCGAATCAAGACGGCCGGCACTGCCATCGACGAAGGCGAACCGTCGGCTGAGGCCGTACGGATGGCCCAGAAGCGTCTCAACACGGCGGGGGCGAAGGGCACGATCCACAGCCGTCAAGCGGCACGCCGTACGTCACGGCTCATGAAGCGCGCCGCCCAGACCGACTCGTAGCGCGCGCGCCACGTCGCGCGCGGCCCCCGAGGCCGGCCAGGCGGGCCACGAGCACTTCCACCACCGTTTCCGCCGGGAGCCCCGTCGCGCCCTTGAGGTCGAGATCGGCGGCGTACAAGAGGTCGATCGCGCGGCGAAGCCCCTCGGTGCCGAGCGCGCGTGACGCCTCGAGCGCCTTGCGGGCCGGGAACGTGCTGCCTTTCCCGCCAAGCGCGGCGTGGGCATCCTCGGTCGAACGGACGCCGGGATCATCGACGCGCAGCAGGCGTCGGTAGCGGCTCTGGAGCAGACCCGTCACCTGCAGCGGGTGCATCGGGCTGGGCGCCTTCGGGGTCGTCACCGTGAGAAGCCGGTGGAGGGTCTCGAACGCACCGGCAACGTCGCCTTCTTCGATGCGATTCGTGAGCTGCCACACCGGCACACTCCCCACGTCACCGAGGTACGACTCGACGTCTTCGCTCCGCAGGCTCGCTCCCCGGCCGTAGGCGCCCTCGAGTACCTCGACGAGCGCGCCGATCCGGCCCGCATCTTCACCCAGATGGTGCACGACGAGCTTGGTCGCGTCCGCGCTCAGCACCAGCTCGGCGGCCGCGAGCGCGCCGGCGAGGACATCCGCGGTCTTCTCCGACTTCGGTCCGACCGTCTCGGCGCCCGCGGCTTTCAGCGCCGTGCCGAGCGCCTTGGGGACCCGGCCGCCGCCGGCCACGAACACCAGTGCCGTCGTGTCGAGCGGATCGCCAAGATACGCGAGGAGCGGGGCCAGGTCGCCGGCGGGGATCTGCTCGTAATCCCGTACGACGACGACGCGGTGCTGCGTCATGAACGGCGGGCTCTGGGCCGCATTGAGGATCGCGGCGACGATGCCGGCACCGTCAGCATCAGCCGCCGGTTCGTCCTCGTGGTTCGCGCTGCGATCCGCGCCGCGTCGCGTCGCGCTCGCGATCTCCTCGAGGGCAAGCGATCGGTCATCACCCGCGAGCAGCTCGGTCACGAGACGCTCCAGCGCGTCGGCCCGCAGCGTGGGGTCGCTCCCCTTGACGATGTGAACCGAGCTCACGACTCGTCGCCGCCCCGCCGGCGGGGACCCGCGGCCCGAATCGCGTCGACCATCCGGATCACCCGGACGGTCGCGGCGAGCCCTCCGGGATCGTCGTCTCCATCGCGGTCGTCGTCTCCATCGGGGTCGTCGTCTCCACCGGGGTCGTCGTCTCCACCGGGGTCTCGGGCATCATCGATGCGCACGACCGGCCAGCCGCGACCGACGCCGAGCGCGATCGCGGCGTGGCGACGTGCGGTGGCCCGCTCCGACGTCGAGAGCACGAGAACGTCGTCACCGTCAACCGGCGCGGCGAACCTGGCGATGGCCCGCGCGGTCAGCGGTCCGGGTTCGATCGCGAGGCGATCGGACGCGAGACCGGCGCCGTGTCCGGAGAGGGTGGGAATGACGTGCGAACCGGCGAGCCCCGGAGTGGCGCACACGAACAGCGAGCCGTTCCCGTCGGCGAGGGCTGCCCGGTAGGCGGTATCGACAGCGACGCCGCGCGCGGAGACGCCACCCGCGCCGGCGCTCAACGCAATGGAGACGCCCGCGGCGGTTCTCACCTCGACGGCCACCGGAAGCCTCGTTCGGGATCGGGCGCTCTCGACGGCCGAGGCGAGCGCCGCGTCCTCGGACGGAACCGACGTGATCAGCACGACGTCGACGCCGGCGTCTTCAACGGCGGCGAGTCGGGTCTCCAAAGACGCCCACGCCACCGTGCCGATCACCACCGTGTGGGCACCGAGATCGAACGTCGACTCACCGACGCGGAGATGCCGTGCCGAGATCGCCATCGCTGCCCGCTCCTGCACCGCCGTCCCCATCCCCCTTCGAGCCTACCGATGACGACCCCGGCCACCCGGCGGTCGGGCCGTTTCGGCGGGACCTCCGCCACGCGAGACGGCCGCCCGCCGCGCCCAGCCCACCCGCGGCGGCGAGGGCGGCCGCGACCCCACCCAGCTCGAAGGGGATCCGAGCACAGCCCACGGCGGCGCCCTCGAGCGCCCGGACGAGCACCGTGACGGGGACGACCAATGCCCTGGCGGCGCCAGGAGCCACCGGGGCCACCAGGCCGCCTCCGATCCCGGCCACGAGGCCCCCGATGGTGATGGGCGCCATGAGCGGCGCGGCGATCACATTGGCGGGCAGCGACGCCAACGGCATCGACCCGAAGACCGGGATCATGATCGGGGCCACTCCGATCTGGGCGGCGAGGGTGACCGCGAGCGCTTCTCCGACCAGCGTCGGGCCCCGGAGCCGTCGGCTGATCGGCTCGGCGAACAGGGCAATGCCCGCCGTCGCGGCGCACGAGAGGCCGAACCCGACGGAGTGGATCAGGAACGGATCCGCGACGAGGAGCCCTCCCGCCGCGATCGTCAGCACCCGCAGCCCGGATGCCGGCCGGCCGACGAGACCGGCCAGCATCACGCAGCCGGTCATCGTGACCGCCCGCAGCACCGACGGTTCCCATCGGGTCATGGTGCCGAACACGACGATCACGACCAACCCTCCGAGGAAACGACCCCGATAGCCGAACCGCCGCAGGAGCGGCCCGGCCAGCACGAGCACGAAGGCGACGTTCTCGCCCGAGACCGCGAGGTGGTGGGTGAGACCGGAACTCCGGAAGGCCTCTTCCATCTCGGACGGGATGGCGCGGGTGTCGCCGAGCAGCAGACCCGCGAGCAATGCCCGCTCGGTGGCCGGCGCACGCGCGGTGCCCGCGACCACGAGGCCGCGGAGCTGGTTCGCCACGGCGAAGAGCGGCGAGCTCGGTGGGGCGACGTCGAGGAGATCGGTCGCGACGAACGCGCCGACGGCGTGACGCCAGCGGGCGCGTCGCTCCCAGCCGCTCAGTGGACGGAACGACCCGACGAGCGTGACCTGGTCGCCGGCCGAGAGCACGCGCGTCCGCCCGGCCGCGTCGCCCGTGGCCACCACGAGCACACTGCGATGAGCACCGTGGACGCGCCCGGTGGCGTCCACGGCGAACCGAGTCGGGCCGCCCGGGTCCTCGGTGAGGGTGACCACGATCGTGGCCGGCTCGTAGCCGGCCACGGCCTCGGCCAGCGGCGAGGACACCAGACCGTGCCGGGCCCGCTGCATCGACGTGGTCCCGACCATGACGAGCGCGACCACGCCGAGCGCGAGCGCGCTCCGAAGCTGATCGCGTTGCATGCCCACCACGATCGCGACCACACCGACCGAGACGCCGACCACCAGGAACCCGGTGGCCGCGACGGGCGCGGCCCGCTCACCGACGATCAGTCCGCCGACAAGGGCCGCGAGCAGGACGAGCGGACCCGAGGCCGCTCGCACGTCAGACGGTCACGAGCTCGCGCAGGTCGGCGAACCGCTGTTCGCCGATGCCTCGCACGCCGCGGAGATCGGCAACGGATTCGAAGCCGCCCCGGCGCTGCCGTTCGCTCAGGATCGCGGCCGCGAGGACCGGGCCGATCCCGGGCAGCTCCTCCAGGTCGGCCTGGCTGGCGAGGTTCAGGTCGAGCGGCGCGACCGGACCGGCCGTCGTGCTGTCTCCGCCTCCCGCTCCGCCGTCGATCGCCGCGGGCAACGGCTCACCCGGCCGGCCGACGGCGACACGTTGGCCGTCGGTGACCTTGGCCGCGAGATTCAAGCGGTCCAGGTCCGCATCGGGGCCGGGACCACCGGCGGCGTCGATCGCATCGACGACCCGTGCACCGGCCGGGAGCTGCACGATGCCCGGACGCGCGACCGCGCCGGCGACGTGCACGACGAGCTCACTCGGGCGGGTCGTCGACGTGGATTCGGAGACCGCGGCACCTCGCGACGAGCCCGCCGTGGCGGCGTTGGTCGATGCCGGATCGGCGGCAGACGCCCCGTTGGCGCTGACGCGGTACCAGATCAGCCCGGACACGATGGCGACGACGAGCAGTGCGACCGCGCCGGCGCGCGGGTCACCTCGGAGACGATCGAACCACGAACCCAGCGAGGGCCGGGACCGACCGCCGCGCTCATGACCCCAGAACGCGAGACGGTCGGCGGGCGACGACGGATCAGCGGTCGGCAGGGTGGGGATCCCGGCGGCGCCGGGCAGGCGCGGTGGGACGGCGGGTTCGGGCATGAGCATTCCTCCGGAACGTGAACGGCCAGTTCTCGGAGGAAGCTTCGGGGAGTGCCCGAAACGCTACTCGGGTCGGTACGGTCCGGCCAGGGCCGGCCACCGCCGTCGTACTACGTGACCACGAAGTTGACGAGCCGGCCGCCCACCACGACGACCTTACGGACGGTCGCGTCGGCGAGCAGATCGGCGATACGCGCTTCGGCACGGGCCGCGGCTTCGAGGGCATCGTCGTCGATGTCGACGCCCACCACGATCCGGGCGCGCACCTTGCCGTTCACCGAGATCGGGATCTCGACGG